>JBJEDC010000087.1:0-36385 GCA_051871645.1 Muribaculaceae bacterium
ATGCTCTGGCGCTCCTCGGTGCCCTTGTTGACGTCGACCATGTGTATGCCGCGGGTGCCGAAATACATGCCGGGGTTGAAGCGCAGGTTGAAATATGTGTTGAGGCGCAGGTCCACCAGGCCGTTGACGCAGAAGCCGGGGTCCCATCCGGGCTGCTCGGCAAACCACGACTCGCCGTCATCGGTGATGAGGCCGTTGTTGGCCAGCGATACGTCCATCAGCTGCATGCCCACCGAAAAGCCTAAGTGCCAGCGCTTAAGGTCGGCATACGGACGGTTGAGCAGCTTGTCGTTGAAACTGCGCGCCTGTGTATTTTCTGAAAAAGCGATGGCGAGCACTGCAGCCGTTAGAAAAAAAATGCAGAAGCCCGGTTTTTTGTGGTGCATCGCCATCGTGCGGCGTATATTATATAATATGCTATGAAAAATCGCTTTCATGTCATACTACTAACGTATACACCGTCTTAATTATTGTACGGGTGTCGGATAACAAAAAATGCTGCGCCGGGATGCGGCGCAGCATTCTGTTGTAAGGTTATTGGCCTTATGGCTGATTAGTCTTCGTCGATGGTGACGGCGCGGTCGAGGGCCACATACTTTTCGCCGAGGTCAACGAGGTTGCCGTTGTTGATGGTGGCGGTGAGCTGGCTCTGGGGAACACCCAGCTTGAGGAGCTGCTTCTCGACGCCGTTTACACGGTTGTGGCGCAGACGTACGTTGATGACGTCGTTGCCGGTGTAGTTGTCGGCCCAGCCGGTGAGGGTGTAGTGCTTCGAAGGGTTACCCTTCATCACGTCCGAAACAGCGGTGAGGAGCTGAACGTCCTTTTTGGTGAGACGGAAGATGTTGATGGGGTAGTAGATGGTGCAGAGGGGAGCTTTCTTAGCCTTGGGAGCGGCGGGACGGTTGAGTGCGTCCTTGAGCTGGTTCTCGAGGTCGGCGATACGGCCTTCGGCAGCCTGGAGGCGTGCGCGCAGGGCGTCGCAGTTCTCGGGCTCGGGGCAGATAGGAACGATGGGAGCGTTCCATTCGCGTTTCTTGAACAGATAGGTGCAGGTCAGGTAGGCTGCCAGGTCGTGCGAGGTGCGGTTCCAGGCATCACCGGCTTCGTCGCGGTGGTTGTCAAGGCCGGTATAGCGGATGTCAAGACCGAGCTGTACCTGTTTGCTGACATTGAAACTGTTGATGATACCTACGCGGAAAGCGAGGACGCGGTCTTCGACACGCTGCCAGCCGTTTTTCTCGTCGCCGTTGGCAACGTCGCCTTTCTCGTATGTCCAGTAGCCGCCGCCACCGGCGTATGCGATGAGGTTGTACTTACGGCCGGGGTGGTAGCCGCATACCCAGTTGGTGAGGTTGAGCATGACGTCGAATACGGGACCGAACTCGTTGAATTTCTGCTTGTAGACGCCTTTGTAGGGTTTGCAGAAACCTACGGGAATGTCGCTGATGCCCTTTGTCTGCAGCCATGAGCCACCGACTCTCAGACCGATGATGGGCGAGAACCATTTGCCGATGTAAACGCCGGCTGTGGGGGCGAAACGGTTACCGAGCTTGCGCTCGCTGTCACCGTGGCTGAAGTAGATGTTGGCACCTGCCTCACCGGTGATGAACCAGTTGTCTTTGAAACGGTTGAAGAGATAACCCTGGGCGGGATCTTCAACATACTGCACTTCCTGAGTTGCTTCCTGTGCCTGAGCGGCGAAGCTGATGCCGAAAGCGCATGCTAAAGCGAGTAGTGTAGATTTTTTCATAGAAAAATACTCTGTATTAATATATTAATAAATTTTATTGATTGCGATTGATAAGGTTGGCGTCCGTGTAGCTCGGAGGCGCCGTTAGGCCTTGCCGCGGAAGATGGTTGTGTATGGCTGTAATTTTAGGGTTAGATTTGTCGTTGTTGATATGTAGAGATGCTGATTATTAACATGTTATATCCCGCAGTCCTTCTCCGGGTTATCGGAAAGGACGCGGCAAGGACTTAAATTTTGCGCTAAGGTACAACAAAAATTTAAATTACGTTTAAATTTTCTTAAAAAATTCACGGATAAATTACTTTTTATCAATCCGGCAGGCCAAAAAGGTTGACGAGGGCGTCGAAACGGGCGGCCGAGCCGGAGCCGAAACGGGCCTGGGAGGCACGCACGCGCTCAATGGGCTTGCGCTTCATGTCGCCGCTTTTGCTGTAGAACTTGTCGGCGTAGCAGATGAGCTTTTCCAGCATCGTCTCGGGCAGATAGTCACCCGGCTCCATGGGCAAGTTCTGGGCGGCGATGTCTTCGGCGGTGATGCCGGCGCCGGTGTGGCGTTCGGCCACGCGGGCCAGCCACTCGGGCATGCCGTCGGCGCGGAGCATGCGGGCGCCCTCGACGCCGTGGCGCAGGTAGTGCACGGTGCCGTGGCAGCCGATGCCGGGGGCGTCGGTGGCGATGATGCCGATGTCGTGGAGCATGGCCGCTGTCTCGATGTCGCCGTCGTCAAGTGGCAGCCGGTCGCGGTGGGCGAGCTCCAGCGCCAGGTCGGCCACGGAGCGAGAGTGGTGCAGGAGCAGGGCGCGCAGGGGGCTGCGCGGGTCGTCGGGACTGCCGTCGCCGTAGTGGCGGTCTATCTCGGCCTGCCAGTCGATGGGCTCGCTCATGGCTTATCAGTCAATGACTTCGCACCATCCGTGCTCGTCGGCTACCTCGCCGTACTGGATGCCGCGGAGGGTGTCGTAAAGTTTCTGCGAAACGGGGCCGACCTTGCCGTCAGTGCTGATGACGAACTGCTCGCCGGTGTCGAGGTCATCGATTTCGCTGACGGGGGAGATGACGGCGGCGGTGCCGCAGGCGCCGGCCTCGCTCATCTTCTTGAGCTCTTCGATGAGGATGTGGCGTTCCTCGACCTCCAGGCCCAGGTCACGGGCAAGCTGGCGCAGGCTCAGGTTGGTGATGGAGGGAAGGATGGAGTCTGACTTGGGCGTCACATATTTGCCGTCCAGGATGCCGAAGAAATTGGCGGGGCCGCATTCGTCGAGGTAGAGCTTGTCCTTGGGGTCGATGTAGAGCATGGCGCTGTAGCCCTTGGCGTGGGCCAGTTCGCCCGAGGCCAGCGAGGCCGCGTAGTTGCCGCCGATTTTGAAGCGTCCCGTGCCCTTGGGGGCCACGCGGTCGTAATTGCGGCTGATGCAGATTTTGGACGGTTTGAAGCCGGTCTTGAAGTACGGACCCACGGGCGAGACGAACATCACCACCATGTATTCGTTGGCGGGTTTGACGCCGACGGCGGCGGTGGTGCCTATCTCAAGAGGACGGATGTAGAGGCTGGCGCCACTGCCGTAGGGCGGCACGAAGCGCTTGTTGAGGCGGACAACGAGGCGCACCATCTCGCAGAATTTCTCCACGGGCAGGGGCTCCATCTTGATGCCCTCGGCCGAGCTGCGGAAGCGCTCGGCGTTCTTTTCCATACGGAAAACGCGGATTTTGCCGTCTTTGCCGCGGAAGGCCTTGAGGCCCTCAAAGGCCTCCTGTCCGTAGTGCAGGCATGTTGCAGCCATGTGTATGGGCAGCGTCACTGAGTCGGAAACTTCAATGTCGCCCCATTTGCCGTCTTTGAATTCGCAGCGCACATTGTAGTCGGTGGGATAGTAGCCGAAAGTCAGCGACCCCCAGTCCATATCGGCGGGCTCGGCGGCTGCGGCGGCAGCCAGAATGTCATCGATGCGTTTTTCCATAATGTTAATTTTTTATTGAGTATGTCAGACCCGGCGGCCTGACATGCCGGATGTTAGTAAAGTAAATTGTGTCAACAGCGAAAGCCGTTTTTGCCGGCGCGGGCGTTTCAGCCTGACGTGGCCGGCCTTGTCGTGCAAAGTTACACAATAAAAGTATAAAAGCAAACACCTGAACACGAAAACCGACGGCCACAGCCCGGAAATGGCGCGTAAGGATACAAAAAAACGGCTCCCGAAAGGAGCCGTGCTTGCTATTTGATACTTTGTCGGGGTTACTAGACTCGAACTAGCGACCTCACGCCCCCCAGACGCGTACTCTAACCAACTGAGCTAAACCCCGAGTTTTTAGAATACCAAATAGCACTTTTTTTTCAAAAGCGTTGCAAAGGTAATAACATTTTTAGAACTGTGCAAGAATTTGGCTGTATTTTTTGAAAAAAAAGTTTTGAAAAGAGGAGGGGAAGGAGGGGAAAGGTAATACGGTTATCGGTCGAACTCGACCGATAACAGGGAACGGCGTGCCGCTTAGAAGGAGGGGACGAGGAGGAGGCGCGTGTCGGGGTAGCGGGCGGCCAGGTGGCGGCGCAGGAAGGCCAGAGTGTCGGCTTCGATTTCGGGGCCCGCGCCCATGTGGTGCTCGTTGTAGAGGACGTAGGCCAGGGGAATGCCGCGGGAGCGCAGGGCTTCGAGGGACAGCAGGGTGTGGTTGATGCTGCCGAGTTTCGAGTTGGTGACGAGCGCGACGGGGAGCTTGCGCGTGGCCACATAGTCGATGGCCATGAAATCGTCGGTGATGGGCACCATCAGGCCGCCGGCACCTTCGATAAGGACATCGTCGTAGCGGCGGGCAAGCTCCTCGCGGGCGCGGTCGATGACGCTGAGGTCAATCTCCACGCCGTCGATGCGGGCGGCGAGCTGTGCCGAGGCGGGGTAGGTCAGGATTATCGGCGCAGTCAGTCCCTCGGCGTCCTCGGGGAGGGGTCCCGTGCCGGTCAGGCGGCGGTGTGCCTCGATGTCCTCCGACGAGCCTTTGCAGCCCGTCTGTATGAATTTCTGCGTAATTACCCGGCGTCCCTGCTCGCTCAGCTGACGTGCCAGCCAGGCCGTGGCGTATGTTTTTCCGGCGTCGGTGTCAATTCCGGTTATGAACAGTTGCATTATTCTTCTCTTTTACGTGCTAAAATGTAGATGGGCCTGAAAGTCACCGGGTATTTGCCATTGCTGTCGCAGGGGTATCCCGCGAGGATGCGGCGTGCAAGGACAACGGGACTCTGGTGGAAGCGGACGGCGTTGACGCCGGTGAGGCTCATGTGGCGGAGGACGTCGCGCGGTGAGTCGAAGCGCAGCGTCATCACCTCCTCGTGGCGCACCACCACCTCTAAGTTTTCGGGAATTATCGTATGCCACGCCTCGCCCGTAGGCACTTCAAGGCCGTTGCCGATTACCGAGGCCAGCTCGCCCATGTTTCCGCGTACAAAGGTGCTTATGGCGAGCCATCCGCCGGGGACGAGCACGCGCGCGCACTCGCGCAGGAATGCCTTCGGCGAGTTGAACCACTGTATCGTGCTGGCGCTGAGGATATAGGCCGCCGACTCGGACTGCTGGCGCCGCATCCGTATCTCCGCGTCGCACTGCTCGGGCCGCGCATTGGGCGTGCGGGCCACAAGCTCGTCCGATACTCCGGCGATGTCCCAGAGGGCCACCGTGCCCATGTCGTGCGAGGGCGCGTAGAGGTCGGTCAGCGAGCCGTCGCCCACACCTACCTCTATGATGTTGCCCAAGAGCGGGCCGCCGCCGATGGTCTCGGTGAGCATGCCGTGCAGGCGCGAGGATATGCGTCTCTGCACAACGGCGTTGGCCGAGTAGGTGTCGTGGCTGTCGGCGAAGCGTGAGGTCACAAGCTCCTTGTCGATGAAAATCTGGTTGATGAGCACGCCGAAGTCCGGCATGTGTCCCGTGGCCATGCGGCGTATGCTCGCGCGGCCCCGCCAGGCGGCCTCCTGGGCCTGCGGCATGAAGATGCGGTCGTGCTCCGAGATTATCGCCAGGTCCCACTCCTCGACCTGCGGGGCGTGGAAGATGGTGTGCGTCTCAAAGGCCTCCAGCTCGGCTATGACGTCCTCGATTTCGCGTTTGGGGGCGACGGCGCGGAAGGCGTCGTACTGCTCCTTGGTGAGGAACATGCTGCGGTAGAAGCGCCTCAGGTTGTTGGGCGACATGCCCTCCAGCGTGGCGGCGAAGATGCCGGGGTTGATGCCCCGGGCGGCGTCGATGGGCGAGAGCGTGCCGTTGACGGCGATGCGCTTGGTTATCCGCGGCAGCAGCTCGTGCATGGTCACCGAGGCGGCGAAGACGCCGAACGACCAGGCCAGCAGGCACACCTCGTCATAGCGGCGGAGGATGTCCGACCAGTCGGCCGTAAGCTCACGGTAGTCCCATACCACGGCTATGTCGTAGCCGTGGGCCTCGAGTCCCCGGAAGGGACGCCAGTCCATCGCCCATCCTGCATATATCAGGATGAGGCGACGGCAGGCTTTATGCTTTGAGACGTACTTGAGCTGCATCAGGCGGTTTTTTAGTCCTTGATGAGGTCGTGGCCGTCCATCTCGGCGGGCTGTTTCATGCCCATGATGTGGAGCAGCGAGGGAGCCACGTCGGCCAGGCGGCCGTTCTCGACCTTGGCCTTGGTATCGTCGCTGACGTAGACGAAGGGCACGGGGTTGAGCGAGTGGGCGGTGTTGGGCGTGCCGTCCTCGTTGAGGGCGTGGTCGGCGTTGCCGTGGTCGGCGATGATGATTGTGCCGTAGCTGTGGGCCTTGGCGGCCTCGACAACCTGGCGGCAGCACTCGTCGATGGTGACGACGGCTTTCTCGATGGCGGGATAGATGCCGGTGTGGCCCACCATGTCGCCGTTGGCGAAGTTGACGACGATGAAATCATATTTCTCCTCGCCGATGGCTGCGGTGAGCTTGTCGGCGACCTCGAAGGCCGACATCTCGGGCTTGAGGTCGTAGGTGGCTACCTTGGGGGAGGGCACGAGGATGCGGTCCTCACCCTCGAAGGGAGCCTCGCGGCCGCCGTTGAAGAAGAATGTCACATGGGCGTATTTCTCCGTCTCGGCGATGTGCAGCTGCTTCTTGCCGGCCTTGCTGAGGTATTCGGCCAGCGTGTTGGCCACGTCCTGCTTGTCGAAGAGGATGTGCACGCCGGTGAAGGCCGAGTCGTAGGGTGTCATGCAGTAGTACTGCAGGCCGGGGATGGTGGCCATGCCCTGCTCGGGCATATCGTGCTGGGTGAGCACCGAGGTCAGCTCCTTGGCGCGGTCGTTGCGGTAGTTGAAGAAGATGACGACGTCGCCCTCCTTGATGGTGCCGTCAACGGTGCTGTTGTTGATGGGCTTGACGAACTCGTCGGTGACGTCGGCGTCATAGCTCTCCTGCATGGCCTGAACCATGTCCGTGGCCTGCTTGCCCTCGCCCTTTACCAGGAGGTCGTAGGCCACCTTGACGCGCTCCCAGCGCTTGTCGCGGTCCATGGCGTAGAAACGGCCGATGATGCTGGCGATTACGCCGGCCGACTTGGCGCAGTGCTGCTGCACCTCCTCGATGAAGCCCTTGCCCGAGCGCGGGTCGGTGTCGCGGCCGTCCATGAAGCAGTGTAGGTAGACCTTCTCCAGCTCATAGTCCCTGGCGATGTCGCAGAGGGCGTAGAGGTGGTCGAGGCTCGAGTGTACGCCGCCGTTCGAGGTCAGACCCATCAGGTGCAGACCTTTGCCCGTCTTCTTGGCGTAGTCGAATGCGTTCTTGATTTCAGGGTTGAGCTTGATGGAGCCGTCCTTGATGGCGTTGTTGATTTTCACCAGGTCCTGATAGACGACGCGGCCGGCGCCGATGTTGAGGTGCCCGACTTCGGAGTTGCCCATCTGTCCGTCGGGCAGGCCCACGTTCTCGCCGCTGGCCTGCAGCTGACTGTGGGGATAGGTTGCCATCAGATAGTCCCAGTAGGGGGTGGGAGTCTGCGAAATCACGTCATCTTTCTGGTGGTCGCCGAGGCCCCAGCCGTCCAGAATCATAAGTAAAGCTTTCTGTGCCATATTTTTTTGCGTATTTTATGTTTATTTTTGATTATTCAGCGGGAATGAACCGTATTGCCACGTTCACGCACGGAATGTCATCGCAGCGCAGCGTCACCGTGGCGTCCATCGCGCCCGAGTCGCCGTCAAGGCGCTCGTCGGCGGCGATGACGGCGGTCTGGCCGTAACGGCATTCGTGCAGGTAGTTGATGTCGAACTGCGCGGGCAGGTACTTGTAATACAAGTCGAGCGTCCACAGGTCGAGCACGCACTCGGCGTAGCGGGCCGAGTTGACGTGGCCGTTGAAGTCGACGTCGCTGTATTCGAAGCGGCGGTCGGCCACCGTTGTGGCGCCGTCGAGGGGCACCACGGGCAGCTTGCGTGTGCGCGGCAGCGGGCTGACGATGTTCTTGCTGACGAAGCGGTCGAGGCCGAGAGAGGAAATGTCGGCTGCTGTGCGCTCCTTGATGTTGATGCATACCCACATCGACGTGATGTGGCCGATGGCGTTGCCGTCGGCGTCGCTGAGGGTCATGCAGCGCGTCGAGTAGAGGCGCGTGGCGTCCTGCACCCACGTTGTCAGCGACAGGTCCTCGTTGGGGCCGGGGTAGCGGTCGACGCGCATTGTCACGCGGCTCAGCACCCAGACTATCCCCATCGGCTCGAGGTCGCGGAAGCCTATTCCCAGGCGGTTTGCGTGCAGCGTAGCCGTCTCGATGACCTTGCGCAGCAGCCATGGCAGCGGCATGTGGCGCGCGCAGTCGCAGTCGCCGGCGGTGAGGGTGAAACGATGAGTAAAGACCAGCGGGTTGTCGTTGTCAGCCATATATATCGTGTGTTTGGTTAGTGCAAAGGTACAACAATTTGCGGGAAAAAGAAACAGGCAAGTATGTGTGTGGTCGATAAAGCACAGAAAAGGGAGGCAACCGCCAAGGTCACCTCCCTCCGGATGTCTAATGTCGTATGAATTGATCTGTTACTAAAACCTTAGAAACTATACGCATTAGAGAATTATGTCGATATGTTGTTGCCGGGAGTGTACCGAAATGTCCTGAATGTAGGGACATGCCTTTGGCATGTTAAGCCGGTTGTCCGGTCATTCGCGCAGGATAAACATCGCAAAGCGATGTCCCTACATCATTGAAATTCCGTATTTTGGCACACCCTCACCGGACCTTACCTCACTACCACCTTTTTGGTGACGGCGGGGGCGTTGGGGGCGGTTACTGACAGGACGTATACGCCGGGACGGGCGGCGGTGGCGTCGAGGACGGCCTCGTTGGCGTCGGCGGTGGCGGTGGCCACTGCGGCACCCTGCAGGTTGTACAGGGTGACGGTGAGGGCGGAGGCTCCGGCGGCAGTGACGGTGAAGGTGCGTCCGTCGGCACGGATGACGTATCCTTCGCTGTCGGCCAGGACGTCGTCTACGCCGGCGTCACCGCGTTTGATGGCCTCGCGGACGGCGGCAAGGGCGTCGAGCTTGCCCGCGCCCCACTGGCCCTTCTGCTTGGCCGACAGGCCGAAGGCGGGGGGAGCCGTGCAGGTCGAGGTGAGGATTTCGGCCACGTCCTTATATTTCAGCTGGGGATTGGCCTGCAGCATCAGGCCCACTGTGCCGGCCACGTAGGGGCAGGCCATGGACGTGCCCTGCATGTTGTCCCAGTAGTCGGTGAGGAAGCCTGATTTCACGCTGGCCACCATCTCGTCGGTCTTGCCGGAGGCGATGGCAAAGCGGTTGAAGCTCGATACGATGCCCTGGCCCGGTGCGCACAGCATGGGCAGCTGCGTGTCGGGGAACTTCACGCCGTAGCTGGAGAAGTTGGACGGGCTGCCGATGGGGGGCACCGAAGTGTAGGTGTATGTGCCGCCGGCGAGAGTGCACCACGACGTGCGGGTGACGTACGAGCCCACCGAGATGACGTTTTCGGCGCAGGCCATGTTGTTGATGGTGCCGTCGGTGGTGCCGTTGGTGGCGCCGCTGATGGATGCGCCGCCGTTGACGGTGTTGGTGAAGCCCAGAGACTTGCCGAAGATGTTGACCGTTGTGCCTTCGGCGCCCTCGACCTCAAGCATGAGGGTGCCGGTGGAGTAGGCTGCCAAAGGCTCGACGCCGGTGAAGGTGCAGTAGATGTTGTAGCGGTTGTTGTTGGGGTTGACCGAGGCCACGAGCGAGTAGGCGCCCGAGAAATATTTGCTGAATGTGTCGCCGTTGGACGACTGGTACGAGCCGGGTCCGTTGAACTCCACGAGGGTCTCCATGCTTGTGCGGCTGCGGTAGAAGCGCAGGGCGAAGCGCAGGGGCGTGGCGTTGCTCGACCATACGTCGGCGATGCCGTTGACGTAGCCGAAGTCAAGGGCTGTCTCCTGGGCGTTGACGGCGACGGGAGCGACGCGCATGATGGCGTTCTCGCCGCTGCCGAGGGTCTTTGTGGCGGCGAGGGGGAGGTTGCCGTCGTTGCCGGCGGCCACGCATATGATGGCGCTCTCACCGAGGCGGCCGAGAGCCTGCGTCCATGTGTCCTTGCCGTCGTGGGGGCCGGTGACGTTGCCCAGCGAGAGGTTTACCACCACGGGGCGTCCCGTCGACTGCGCGTACTGCACGATGTTGGTGACGCCCTGCAGGATGTTGGCGTCAGTCAGCGAGCCGGCGCCGAAGGCCAGGGCCGAGTTGGTGGCCACGCCGTAGTAGGGGATGGGGCCCTCCTCGACGTTGCCGCGTCCGCCGCTTGCTGTCGCGGTCTTGCCGTATGTGCCGTTGCCCTTGTATCCGCCGGCCATGATGCCGGCCACGTGGGTGGCGTGGCCCTCGCTGCGCGTGTCGGTGGTGAAGCGGTTGAGGGTTTCGGGCGTGTACTCGGTGTAAGTGCCGTTCGAGCCCGTCATGTGCCACAGGCGCTCGATGCGCGTTGTGCCGTCGCTGTTGCAGAAGTTGATGTGGCTTGCCTGCAGGCCTATGTCGTACATGCCGCAGACGACGCCGGTGCCGTCGAACGACATCATGCTGCCGTCGGCGTCGAAACCCGTCTGCACCTCGGTGACCTTACCGGCGGGGCGGGCGTAGTCCATGCAGGTGTCGAAGGTCTCGCCGAAAGATACGCTCTGTACCTCGGGCAGGGCGGCAATCTTCTCGACCTCGGTGATGGGACAGGAGACTACCACCACGCCGTTCAGTGACGACAGGATTTTGACGTCGAGGCCGGAGAGGACGCTGTCACCGGCGTTTTTATCGAGCAGGACGACTGCCGAAACGACGGGCTCCTGCATGGGAGCCTTCGTCATGCCGGGGTGGCGCAGCTGCGCCTCGACGGCTTCGCGGTATTTGTTAAGCTGTATTGTGCCGGCGGGGTTGATTTTCGCCGACGTGTCGGTGTCCGCCCAGGCGCAGATGGCGCCGAAAGTGAGCAGGGCTATCGGGAGGATATATTTTTTCATAACAATGGTGTTAAGAGAATAGTCAGAGTTAAAAGAGGAGGGAAGGAATGGAGGTGAGAGGTTTGGGCCGTTATTGGACCAATCGTTAAAAATACCTTTGTTAAAGGGCCGGAAAGTGTAGGGACGTGCCTTTGGCACGTTTGTATAACGATTTGATTGCCGGACCTACATCGCAAAGCGATGTCCCTACATTCGGCGGTTTGTGTTAATGGGATGTATGGTTTAAAAGTAGGCGCAGATTAGGGATGCTATCTGCGCCTACTTGTTATGGGAGGGGGATATCAGCCAGCGGGATGCTGACTGATATCGTGGTGCCGTGACTGATTACTTTGACAGGCTGAAGGTCGTTGTGCGGAAGTAAACGTAGCCCTTGAAGTTGCCGCCATTGTAGGGGCCGCCGGGAGTGGGATTGAACATACCTGCTGCGAAGCCCGAGTCGAAGACGAAGGTGGTGACTTCGGGGTTCGAGGTGGCTGCCGATGCGCCGCTGAGGTAGAGCCCTCCTTCATCGTAAGGGAGGAGGACGATGTCGCAGAGACCGACGGGCGGGTTGAAGCGTGCGTTCTCCTGGAGAACCTGAGGCATGCTGAACTGCAGGGTTACCTCACCGGTTGAGGCGTCGAGGCTGAAGTCCATGATGACGGGGTTGAGTTCGGGGTCAGCGCCGAGGCCGATGAGCTTGACCTGCTTGAGGTAGCCGGCTTCGCCCTTCTCATAGCCTTCGATAGTTACGGGATAGCTGCCGTCGTCCTGGGTAGCTGTCCACTGGCCTACAACCTTGGCGTAAGCCTCGGGGAGGAGACGTTCGTTGTCGAGCAGAGTGATGAGGGTGGTGGCGTTGCCTTCAACCGTTGCGCCCTCGGCCGAAACGATGGTTACGGTGAAAGTGCGGTCCTGGTTTTCCACATCGTCGCCGATGGGGTAGAATTCTACATTGCCTACGGTCTCGCCGGCGGGGATGATGATGGACTTGGAGGTTACGACATAGTCTTTACCCTCTTCGGCGGGAGTTGTGCCGATGGACTCAACCTTGACGTTGACGACAACGGCGCCGTTGGTCTCGCCCGATACCACAACGGGAACGTTGTAGTAAACATTCTGTGCAATGTCCTCGGGAGCTGTCATCGTGGTCTTTTCCATGCTGACGGTAGCGGGGTTGGTGTTGTACTTGTGGTCGTACTTCATATCGAACCGGCCGCTGTCGTCCGAGCATGCTGTCATCGACAGCGCGGCCAGGGCAATTGCTGCTATTTTGTTAAGTTTCATAAGAATCTCTTTTGAAATGGTTTGTTGTTGTACAATTGCTTACCAGTTGGGGTTCTGCTGGCCGGCGAGAGCGGGTGTTACCTGCATTTCGTCGTAGGGGATGGGCCAGGTGTAACGGTAATCGTAGGGAGTGTAAGTCACGGTGACGTCGTTGGTGACGAAGAGGTCGGCGGCGTTGACGGTGCCCTGAGCCATTACTACATACGAGCCATCCTTGGTGAAGCCGAGACCCCAGCGCTTGAGGTCGGTGAGACGGAAGCCTTCGCCGATGAGCTCGATGGCGCGTTCCTGGCGGATGGCATCGCGGAGAGCCTGGCCGGAGAGACCCTGGTTCTCGTAACCGGCGATACGTGCCTTGCGGAGGTCGTTGAGGGCTGCGAGGGCGTTGGCGGGCTGGCCTGCCTCGTAGGCAGCCTCGGCGGCAATCAGGTACTGCTCGGACAGACGGAAGGGCTTAGCCTTGTTCTTGTAGGCGTTGGACTCCGAAGTGTTAAGGGTGGGGTTGCCGGGGTACTTGTTCAGGAAGTAGGCACCGGTGTACTGCTGCTCGATGTTGAAGACGGCGCCGCTGAAGAATGCGTCGAAGCGGATGTCGTTCTCGTCATAGGCGTCGAGCCATGTGAGCGTGGGGATGCAGTTTACGCGGCCGCCGCCGTCGGTTGAGAACTCGCTGATGTAGTTGTATACGTTGAACAGCGAAGCGGTGTTGGCGCTTTCCGACTGGTTGGCGAAGGGCACGAAGAGCAGCTCGGACGAGGCGTCGGTGCTCCACATGTTGACGTAATCGTCACCCTCGGCGAGTTTGAACTCGGGGTTGTCCATGACTTCCTTGGCGTACTTGTAGGCGTTGTTCCAGTCGTGGGCGTAGAGAGCTACGCGGGCCTGGAGGGCGCGTACTGTGGCGCTGTTGAGGTAGGCCGAGTTGGGAGCGCAGGCGCTGTTGTCAACCTTCTCGTAGGCAGTGACTGCGGTATAGGCGTCGGCAAGGTCGTCGTTGATGAGCTTGAGGGCTGCGTTGACCGAGCTGCGGCCGGGATACTGCGACGAGGGGATACCCGGGTCGTAGACGGTCACAATCTGCAGACCGTAACCGTCCTGGTCGGCGGGCACTGAGCCGTAGGCCTGGCAGAAGTGGTCGAGCAGGTAGTAATAGAGGTATGCGCGGGTGAACTTCATTTCGCCGATGTAGAGATTGGCGGTGGTGAGGTCCTCACCGGTGACAACCTGGTTGTCGATGAGCTTCTGACCCTCGGTGATACCGAAATTGAGCTGCTTCATGTTGCTGTAGACAGCCTGATAGAGGCTGTTGAGTTCGGATGACGAAGCGGTGTAGTCGGCCTGGATTTCGCGTGACGAGCGGCCGCCGTTGCCGCGCAGACCAACATAGTAGTCGGCCTGGAGGTCAGGTGTTGTTACCCACGAGCCTGTGGTGGAGACACGCAGGATATTGTAGGTCTGGGTGCGGAAACCGGCGAGACCCTCGAGATCCTGGATAGCTTCATCCTGGGTGAGCTGACCGGGAGGTGTGACATCCATGTCGCATGAGGTCAGCATCAGTCCAAGAGCCAGAATCGGATATAATAATTTTTTCATAATTCGATTTGTTTAAGAGGGAGACGTTTAGAATGTTACTTCGAGACCGAACTCGAACTGACGGGTATGGGGGTACATCATCTGGATGACGTTGTTCTCGTACTCGGGGTCTACGCCCTTGAAGCCGGTGAAGGTCAGGAGGTTGCGGCCGGTGAAGTGGAAGGTGACGTCTTTCATGTGGACAGCTTCCATCCAGGTCTTGGGCAGCGAGTAAGCGATGGTGAGGTTCTTCAGACGCAGGAACGAGGTGTTCTCTACCCAGCGGCTGTCAGCCTCGATGTTCTGGGGCACGCCATAGAGGTCGGTGAGGTTGGGGATGTCGGTGACGTCGCCGGGCTTGGTCCATACGTTGAGGAGGTCGGTGGCACCGTTGGTGTTACGCGATACTACGACTGACGGGTCGCGGATATACCAGTTGGTGGCGTTGAAGATGTATTTCTTGGCCGACCAGTTGAAGTCAGCGCGGAGGCTCAGGCCTTTCCAGCGGGCGCTGATGCCGAAACCGCCGTTCCAGGGAGCGATGTAGCTCTTGCCGAGGTCAACCTCGTCGCTGTCGTTGAAATGCTTGGTGAGGTTGCCGTTCTTGTCGTACCACATCTGCTGACCGTCGCGCGGGTCTACGCCTGCATAGCGTACCTGGGTGAGGGTGAAGGGGTTGTGACCCTTGCGGTAGGTGATACCGGTTCCGGGGATGGTGAACTGCTCGAGGCCGTTGAAGAGCTCGGTGATGGTGTTCTTGTTGTAACCGAAATTGACGTCAACGCCGAGGTACCAGTCTTTGGTCTGGATGGCATTGTAGTGGAAATCCACGTCAACACCTACGTTGCGCATGCTGCCGACGTTGGCGGTACCGCCCGACCAGCCGGTGGTGAACGAGTAAGGAACCTGCATGAGCATGTCGTGAGTGTTCTTGACATAGAAGTCGACCGAAGCGCGTACCTTGCTGTTGAAGAAGGCGGCGTCGACACCTACGTCGAAGCTCTTGACGGTCTCCCAGGTGAGGTGGTCGTTGGACATGCCGGAGATGCCGGTGGCGTTGGTGCCGTTGTAGACGGCGCCCGAGCCTACGGTGCCGAAGTAGTCGTAGTTGCCGATGCCGCTCGAGTTACCGGCGGTACCGTAGTTGAGACGGAGCTTGAGGTCGCTGAACCACTCGTTGGTATGGATGAACTCTTCCTTGGCCATGTCCCACATTGCGCCTACCGACCAGAATGTGCCCCAGCGGTGACCGGGAGCGAACTTGGAGCTGCCGTCGCGGCGTACTGCGGCGTCGAGGAAGTACTTCTCGGCGTAACTGTAGCTGCCGGTGAGGAAGTAGGAGTTCATGACGGACTCGTACTTGCGGTGGCCGATGTTGTTCATCGTGACGGTGGTGCCCTGTGTGAGCAGGTTCTGGATGGCGTTGGGCTGACCTGTGGTGGTCACGCTGAAATTGTTGTTGCGGGTGATGATGGCTTCCTGACCTACGAGGAACGAGAAGTCGTGTACGTCGTTGATGTTGAACTTGTACTCGGCGGTGTTGGTGTAGGTGAACTGGTACCAGCGCTGGAAGGCCTCGCTGGAGGCGGCGCCGATATTGCTGAGGGTGATGAGGTCACCCATGGGGGTCATTTCGTTTTCACGCTGGGGACGAGCCGAAGAGTTGCGGTAGTCGAAAGCGTTGACGTTCTGCTGTGCGCGGATTGTCAGGCCCTTGATGGGCATGATCTGCTCATAGAGGGTGACCATTGCGGTAAGGTTGGTGCGCTTGCCGGTGTAGGCCATCTGGTTGAAGTAGTTCGGGTCGGTCTTCTGCGAGTAGTGGTAGTACTTGGCGCGGTCGCCGTATACGATGTCGCCGTTCTCGTTGAACGACCAGTAGTAGGGCGAGTCGTAAGGCAGAAGGTTATACACCATATAGAAGGGGTTGTTGGTGTAGATACCGCCGTTGCCGTCGGGGTCCTCTGAGTCGGCAGCCGAGTTGGTGGCATACTTCTCGAAACCTACATTGGCGGAGATACCTACCTGCAGCCAGTTCTTGAGCTTGCTGTCGAGGTTGAAGCGGAGGGTCTGGCGGGTGATGTCCGAACGGTCGATAAGACCATCCTGATAGTAGTCGGCCAGCGAGATGTAGTAGCGGGTCTTGTCGGTACCGCCCTGGATGCGGGCGTCAACCGAGTAGAGGAGGGCGTGGTCCTTGATGAGGTAGTCGGCCCAGTCGGTGTTGATACCGTATTTATTAACGAAGTTGCGGACTTCGTCGCTGACCGGTGTGTTAACCAGGTCGCGGAAACGAACGAACTCTTCGGACGACATCATGTCAATCTTGTCGTTGGCCTGCGAAGACCAGCCGGCGTTGGCGCGTACGGTGACGACGGCGTCCTCGCCGTAGCGGCCTTTCTTGGTGGTGATGACGATGACACCGTTGGCGGCGCGGCTACCGTAGATGGCGGTGGAGGCGGCGTCCTTGAGCACTGTCACGCTCTCGATGTCGGAGGGGTTGAGGGTGGTGAAGATGGACGAGGAAGCGGGGGCACCGTCGCAGATGAACAGCGGGGTGTTGCCGGACAGCGAGTTGACGCCGCGGATGCGGATAGCGTCAGGAACGCTGGAGGGCTCACCGGTGTTCGAGAAGATGGCCAGACCGGGGACCTGACCCTGCAGAGCGTCGACGAAGTTCGACGAGGGAGTGTCCTCAAGGGTCTGGGCGCCTACGACGTTGACCGAGCCAACAATCGAGCCTAATTTCTTGCCTGAGCCGTAGCCTGTGACAACCACTGCGTCAAGTGTGTTGTCGGCCAGGGCGAGTTTGACTACCATGCCTTCGGCGGCAGGGAGAGTCTGTGCGGCGTAGCCTACATAGGAAACAGTGATCTGGGTTCCCGGAGCTACATGGATGGCGAATTTACCGTCAACATCGGTAATGGCGCCAATTCCGTGGGCTTGGACGGAGGCTCCCACCAGGGGCTCGTCGTCACCGGCTGATACGACTGTGCCGTGAATCACCTGGGCAAGGCCGGTGACCGTTGTCAGCATAACAGCCATTAATAACAGAAACAGCTTTTTCATACTTAAAATAATTAGACAAATATTAATTAAACGATTGATTTGCGTAATGAGGCTTTAGGTTTTTTTGATTTTTGCTTTGTTTTGTGATGGATTTTAAGAATTAGAAACCAAGATTAGAGTCGATAGGTACAACGACAATTTTCACAAAGGTAAAGACTTTTATCGAAAAACTAACATAAAGAGCGAAAAAAAGTTGAGTCTGGAGCTGAAAAGTTGTAAGTTTTGAGTGTAGAATTATGTCAAAAAACATAGTTTAAGGGCTAAAAAATCTAGATGAATGCTTAAAATTTCCTTTAAAACAGTTAAAATTCATCACAACCGGTAGCAAAAAGACAAAATGCGCGGGTGTCGCAAAAAATTTTGCAAAATAGCCGCGGAGTGGGTTTGATACCGAAAAAATCATGCGCGGAGCGGAGTTTTTGACGAATTCCCACGCCGGTGTGGGGCGCGGAGGTGGGTTTTATCGCTCGTGCCTCGCGATTTTCTTTTTATCACGGAATTAAATTGAACTGCACGGAGTGTTCACGGAAATGTTTAAAGGGGGAAAACATAACGGAACCGGGGGCAGCTTCGCTATGCCCCCTTTCACGGAAGAGTATGGCCTGAGCGGGGTGTGGCTATCGGTGAAACTATATGTGGGATAGTTTTGGGTAGTTATGCGAATTGTTAATATAGCCTCGTGAGGCTGTGTCAAAATAGTCTGAATGTAGGGACATGCCTTTGGCATGTCGGGACAATCCGTTAGTTTTCAGGTTTAACATCGCAAAGCGATGTCCCTACATCATTAAAATTCTGCATTTTGACACACCTCCACGAGGCATCCATGCATTTGCTTATCGCAGGCTTTGTGTCCGGATGGTTTTGGGCGCGAAGCGCAACCAATCAGGTTCCGTTATGTTTTTAAAAATCAATGAATTCCGTGAACATTCCGTGTAGTTCAATTCAATTCCGTGATAAAAAGAAAATCGCGAGGCACGAGCGATAAAACACTAAACTTCTGTGATATAAGCTTTCTCCATTCCGTGGCGTTGGAAAAATTACACATATATATAATATTTGGGGGGTGGGGCGCGTTAATGGGTTAGATGAGATGCGTCGGGTCCGCAGGGACGCGACGGGTCTTGCCTCGCCCATAGTCTTGTTATGAAGCAAAAAGTGCTGATTGTCAATAAGTTCTATTATCCGCGCGGTGGCGACTGCATTGTGGCCATGAACACGGAGAAGCTGCTGCGTGCCCGCGGGCACGAGACGGCGGTCTTTGCCATGGACTATCCCGACAACATCGACACGCCGTGGAAAGACCGCTACGCCTCGCGCGTGGACTTCGGCACCTCTAAGGTTGCCGCTGCCCGGCGCCTCCTCGGCATGGGCGACATACGCACGTCGTTCGGCCGCGTGCTGGACGAGTTCCGCCCCGACGTGGTACACCTTAATAATATACACAGCTACCTGTCGCCGGTGCTTGCCGAGCTGGCTCACCGCCGCGGGGCGCGCACGGTGTGGACGTTGCACGACTACAAGCTCGTGTGTCCCTCCTACACCTGCATGCGCGACGGCCGTGTCTGCGAGGACTGCGTCACCGGCTCCAAATGGGGCGTGGTGCTCCACCGCTGCATGAAAGGCTCGCTGGCCGCCGGCGCCTTAGGGTGGCTGGAGGCCGTGAAATGGAACCGGAAGCGCCTGGAGAAGAGCACCGACGCCTTTGTCTGCCCCAGCGACTTCATGCGCCGGATGATGGAGAAGGCCGGTTTCGACCCCTCCAGGCTCCATGTCCTCACAAACTTCCTCGACCCCGACAAGGCCGCGGCCCTCGGTGCCGCCTCAGCCGACCGCGGCGACTACTGCTGCTACATCGGCCGTCTGAGCGAGGAAAAGGGCGTGCGCACCATGCTCGAGGCCGCCTCGCGGCTGCCGTACCTGTTCAAAGTCGCCGGTGACGGCCCTCTCGCCGACGAGCTCCGCGACAAATACGCTGACTCCAAAAACATCAGTTTTTTGGGACGCCTCGACGCCGAAGAGGTGGTGAAGCTCTGCTCCCGCGCCCGCTTCTCCGTCCTCGCCAGCGAGTGGTACGAGAACAACCCGTTGGGCGTGATAGAGTCGCTGTGTATGGGTACTCCCGTCGTCGGAGCGGACATCGGCGGCATCCCCGAGCTCATCGAGCCGGGCAAAACGGGCCTCGTCGTCCCCCCGGGCGACGCCGACGCCCTGACCAAGGCCTTCGACAAGGCGTGGACAACCGACTGGGACCACTCCGCCATCGCCAAGGCCGCCCTCGCAAGGTTCAGCGCCGACACCCACTATAGGGCGCTGACCGAAGTTTATACTACTGACCGAAATCGAAATTCCCTATGAATCAATCCAATAATATACCGGCGCCCACGGATGCCAGCATAATTCTCACCTACCGCTGCCCCATGCGGTGCTCGATGTGCAACATCTGGCAGAATCCCACCGACCGCAAGGAGGAAATAACCGCCGCGGACCTTAAGATACTGCCCCGCCTGAAATTCATCAACCTTACGGGTGGCGAGCCCTTCGTACGCGAGGACCTGCCCGAGATAGTAGAGGAGTGCTACAGGCACACCGACCGCATTGTCATCAGCACCTCGGGATGGTTCGAGGACCGCGTGGTGGCGCTGGCAAAGCGTTTTCCGAAGATAGGCATCCGCATCTCCATCGAGGGCCTGAGCGGCAAGAACGACGAGCTGCGCGGCCATCAGGGCGGTTTCGACAAGGGCCTGCGCACCCTGCTGACCCTCAGGGACATGGGACTGAAGGACATAGGCTTCGGATGCACGGTGTCGAACAACAACTCAAAGGACATGCTGTCGCTGTACCGGCTGAGCAAATCGCTGGGCATGGAGTTCGCCACGGCGGCTTTCCACAACTCGTACTACTTCCACAAGGATGACAATGTCATCACCAACAGGGACGAGGTGTGCGGCGACTTCGAGCAGCTGATCGAGTGGCAGCTAAAGGAGAACCATCCCAAATCGTGGTTCCGCGCCTGGTTCAACATGGGCCTCATCAACTACATCGAGGGCGGACGCCGCATGCTGCCTTGCGAGGCCGGCAGCGCCAACTTCTTCATCGACCCGTGGGGCGAGGTCTATCCCTGCAACGGCATGGAGGAGAAAATCTGGAAAAAGTCGATGGGCAATATCCACAAAGTCAGCAATTTCATGGAGATATGGAACAGCCCGGAGGCCGCCGAGGTGCGCGCCTGCGTGGCCCGCTGCCCCAAGAACTGCTGGATGGTGGGCACCGTCTCGCCCGTCATGCACAAATATATCAAGTTCCCGATGAAATGGGCCCTGCAGAACAAGCTGCGCAGCCTGCGCGGCCTGAAGCCCTGTCTGGACAAGAAGTGGTGCGATGTGGGTCAGGACCCGACACAGGGCGACCTGCGCGAAAAACTCTGAATAACTTAATCGGCTGCTGATGAAGGTCTTTGTAACCGGTACGCGGGGTATCCCCGGAGTCATGGGCGGTGTGGAGACGCACTGCGAGAACCTGTACCCGCGTCTGGCCGCAAAGGGCTACGACATCACCGTCGCCCGACGCTCGACCTACGTCGGGGACGACAGCCGCACCGAGTGGGAGGGAGTGCGCCTCACCGACATCGCCACACCGCGCAAAAAGGCCTTCGAGGCAATAATCCATACCGTGCGGGCCGTATGGCGCGCCAGGCGCTCGGGGGCGGACATAGTACACATCCACGCCGTGGGCCCGGCGCTTACCGTACCTCTGGCGCGGCTGTTGGGCATGAAGGTGGTGATGACCAACCACGGTCCCGACTACGACCGCGACAAATGGGGGCGCCTGGCAAAGACCATGCTCAGACTGGGCGAGAGCCTCGGCAGCCGCTGTGCCAACGACGTCATTGTCATCAGCGAGACCATCCGCGACAACATCGCCCGCCGCTACGGGCGCACCAAAAACGTTCATCTCATCTACAACGGCGTGCCTGAACCGGAGTTCTGCGACGAGCCGGACTGGTTTGCCTCGCTCGGCGTCGAGCCGGGACGCTATGTGTTGGGTATGAGCCGTTTCGTGCCCGAGAAGAATCTCCACCACCTTATCGACGCGTTTGCGGCCGCCAGGCTTGCCGGAAAAGGCTACAGACTCGTGCTTGCCGGTGACGCCGACTTTGAGGACGAGTATTCGCGCTCGCTCAAGGAGAAGGCCTGCGCCAACAACGTCGTGCTCACAGGCTTTATCCGCGGACGGCGCCTGCATTCCATGCTCACGCACGCCGCCTGCTTCGTGCTCCCGTCATCGCACGAGGGACTGCCGATTGCATTGCTGGAGGCCATGTCGTACCGCCTCCCCGCCATCGTCAGCGACATTCCCGCCAACGCCGAGGTGGGCCTGCCCGCCTCGTGCTATTTCCCTGTCGGCGACGTCAATACGCTCACTGGGCGCCTCTCCGCCCTCCTGAGCGGAGGCACTCCCGCCCGCGTCACCTACGACTTGTCGAAATACAACTGGGACAACATCGCCGGTCAGGTCGCCTCCGTCTACGACGCCCTTGCGGCACGCTAAATTTGGAAGATATGAAAAACGACATTAGCGAATACCTGATACTTGCCGACTGCGAGCCTGACGAGATACAGCAGATCAAGGAGAGCCTGGACCGCGAAAGCGGTCGGGATTTCCGGATTGTCGTCGACCAATGCAACAAATATCACGGGAGTCTGCTGAAGCGGATAAAACGCTACATGTCATACTTTTCGCTTCCTTTCGGCCTTGTCCGCAGGCATGGCGGCAGATGCAGGGTCGTGATCGGTTGGCAGCAGTTTTTCGCCCTCAACTATGCGTTTTTCTACCGCCTCCTGGGGCGCAGGACCGACACGAAGATTTTTGCCCTGAACTTCACCTATAAAAAGAAGCCGGGGCTTGTCGGGGCAATCTATAAAAGGTACATGTCGTACATCGCGCACTGCCCGGCGCTTTGCCTGCATGTGCTGAGCAACGGTTATGCCGACGAGATGGCGGCGGAGTTCGGCATCCCCCGCAGCCGCTTCATGGTCTCGACTTTCGGCACGGACGACCTTTACGACGACTGGAAGGATCTGAAATGCGACTGCTCCGATTTCGCGCTGTCCATCGGCCGCAGCAACCGTGATTTCGATTTCCTTGTCAGGGTATGGGCCACGGACGTGGTTCAGCGCACGGGGTACAAGTTGATTGTCATCAGCGACTCGTGGGCTCCGTCGGCGGACATTCAGGCCATCCCGAACTTAATCCATTTCGACAATATCAAGGGCGAGGCTTCGTATCCGTACATCGTAAACTGCGGATTTTCGATTGTTCCGATTGACAATCAGACGATTTGCTCGGGCGACACGGTGCTTCTCAACAGCATGATGTGCTCGCGCCCGGTGGTTGTCACGGCGCCGAGTACGCTGTCCGAGATGTACATCATGGACAACGGCAACGGGCTGTACATGCCCAAGGATGTGGAAAAGGCCGCGAAGATTATCGCCTCGCTGATAACGGACACGGTAAAAAGGGAGCAATTGGGTCGGGAGGCGCGCAGGACCTACCTGTCCTCGTTCACCCGCCGCAGCATGGCCGAAAGCATCGCCGGGGAAATTGTCAGCAGACTGAGGAATTAGCCAATGTAGGGATGCTCCCTGGAGCATCCGCAAATAAGCATTGGCAATCAGACTGTTGGCGGATGCACCAGGGTGCATCCCTACATCAGGTTTATCGGCTTTGCTGTTTTATCGGCGGATTAGTGCGACGAGGCGGCGGTTGAGCTGATGGAGGGCGGCGCTGAAAGCTATCGTGGCGATGAATGTAGCCCAGATGAACAGGCCGCTGTCAAGTCCGGGCATAAAGTAGGCAATCAGCCCCATGATGTAGTAGTGCGAGAGGTAGATTTCGAAGGAGATGTCCCCGAGGAACCGCGTCACGGCATTGGAGATGCGCAGACGGTATGCGCAGATGAAAAGCCACAGGATAATTGCCAGGCCGAGAGCGACTTTAAGCAGGAATTCACCGTAAAACCAGACTTCCTTGTACTTGAGGTAGCAGACGCCGAGGATGCCGCTGATCAGTGTCAAAACTACAATTTTGGCCACCCGCTTCGAGGACAGCCATTGCCGTATCTGCGGCAGGTATCTGAGCAGCAGGATGCCCCAAAGCAGGCCGAAACGCTCGTAGCACCAGTATGACTTGGTTTCGTCGCATAGGAAATATGTCGCGAACGAGGCAAAGACCACCGAGGCCATCAGCAGCCCGTCGGCGATGCGTCGGCTGAAGAGCTTATACCTCTTTGACATCAGCTCGACAAGGTAGAACACGACGCAATAGCCCAACAGCACCCAGACGTAGGTGTTGAGCTGGAAGACGTTGTCCATCTCCACCGAGTTCGAGGCAAACAGAAAGATTATGGCGGCCAGGACGAAGTTTACCATCCAGTTCGGCACGACCAGGCCCGCTATGCGGTTTATCCAGAAAGTTTTGAGGTACCGCTCGTTTCTGTCCACGCTGAGCAGCATGCCGTAGGCCGAGAACAGGAAAAATACGGTCACGGCTACATACGCGAAGCTGCCCACAAGGTCCTGCAGCTTGTTCTGATACTCTGTCGGGAAATGCACGAAGACCACCACGATGGCGGCCAGACCCTTCATCGTCGTTGTAAAATCCTTTGACATGAAGAAGGTGCCCTCGCGGTCGGCTTTCACACCATAAAGGGAAAGGGCGGCGACCGTCACCAGCAACAGGGCCGTAATGGCAATAGACATCATATCTTCTGCAATGTTTTTTCTTTTTTGTCAGGGAGAGGAGCTGCCGAGGACACGATGGCCAGGAAAGAGTATACCAGGCAGAAAGCGAGTATCTGGAAGCACTCGTTGTAGAAAATCGACATTATGGCCACCGCCATCAGGAACAGTTTGAGCTGTGCCGCGTACGGAATTTCCTTCTTGCGGAAATTGAGGAGGAAAATCATATAGAAAGTGAACCAGACAAAGCCGAGCAGGCCCAGCTGCATGTACAGGAACATGAACATGTTTACGGTGCCCGTAATCAGCCATTCGTTCTGCTTGTAGAACTTTGTCTTCTCCACCCTTGTGCCGCCTTTGAAGTGGCCCAGGCCGGCGCCGAAAAATGTTCCTCCGGGAGTCTCGGCCACAGCTACGGGGGTCATCTGTATCTTGATGAAACGCTGCAGGTCCTGAACGGCCATTTCGCCGTCGATGTCCTCGCCCAGCAGGTCGGCGTCCACAAGGTCCTGCATGTTGCCGATATTCTCGCTCATGTCATTGCCGAAAAGATATTTGTGTATCTCTTCCTTGTCGCCCATGTCAATGCCACCGCCGCCGAGGGCGGCGTCGTAGGCAAACTGGAAAAGGATGCCCACGCCGATTATCAGGGGGAAAGAAATGACGAGTTTCACCATCGACTTTCCTTTGAAACGGAAGAGCAGGATGATGAAGATGAGCAGGAGGATAAGCGATATCTTTGTCTCGTTGAGCGCTACGGGGTAGACAAGGAAGAGGTATTTGCGGTTTCGCCACAGCGATTTCTTGAAGTCGTCTGGGTCGAAGTCTCGGGTGGTGAAATAGTAAACCAGCAGGATGATGAGGGTGGATATCACGCCCGAGTTGCCGTTGCCCATCGAGCCGCCACCATGGTCGCCGGCACCGTACCTGATGAACTGCCATGTGACGCAGAAAGCCTGCAGGCACAGGAAGACGAACATCTGTTTGTCCAGCGAGACCCGGTACCGGTCTTTCTCGTCGCAGCTGAACAGGTACATGAGGATGGAGGGCACGAAGAGCATGCCGAAGAACAGGCGGCTGCCGTTGAAAAAGTTGAGCCAGCCTATCTTGTTGAGCAGTATGGTGCTGATGTATGCGAGCGCGAAGAATGACACGATGAGCCAGACCTGCCGACGGTCGCGCAGGGTCATCAGTCCCAGCATGAGGACGAGGGCGTCGCACACAAGCAGAATGATGCTGCGGATTCCTGCCAGCGGTGTCAGCAGCTCCTCCATGACGAAAGGAGAACAGGTGACAATCCAGAAGGTGATGCAGAACAGTCTGAATATGAAATTACTGCGATGAATCATCGTGGAAATGCTGTCGTTGCGGGCTCGTCGCTGCACTTACTTCACTTACTTGCTGTGTCGGGATGTGTGGTTCTGTCCGTAGCCGTATCCGTAGCCGTATGACTTGGCGCGCATGGGCACGCCGTTGAGGATGAGGGCTATGCGGGGCAGACGGTTGTCGGCGGAAAGATTGTTGACGAAGGTGACGTCGCGGCGCAGGGTGTAGTCGGCGCGGGTGACGTAGAGGGTCATGTCGGCTATGCGGCCCAGCGACAGCGTGTCGCTGACCATGCCCGAGGGAGCGGAGTCGATGATGACGTAGTCGTAGCGCTGGCGCAGCTCGGCAAAGAGCTTGTCGACGGCGGACGAGGACAGCAGTTCGCTTGGGTTGGGCGGCACGGGACCGGCGAGGATGACGTCGCAGCCCTGTGTGCGCGGCGATTTGAGGATGATGCTGTCGAGGTCCATCGACGGGTCGGCCAGGAAGTTGGTTATGCCGGCGGCACTCTTGAGGCCCATGTAATTGCCTAACTGCGGGTTGCGGATGTCCATGCCCAGGAGGGCGACGCGCTTGCCCGCGATGGCGAACGAGGCGGCGAGATTGACGGAGACGAACGACTTGCCTTCGCCGGGACGTGTCGAGGTGACGAGGATGACGTGGCATCCGTCGCCGGGTGTCATGAACTGGAGGCCCGAGCGCACCATGCGGAACAGCTCGGCGGCGGGAGAGGTAGTGCCCTGGGCGACCACGAGGTTCTCGCCGGTGTTGTCCTTGCAGATTTCGCCCACGACGGGGATGTCGGTGAGGTCGCGCAGCTCGTCCACATCATCGAACTTGGTGCGGAAGAGGCGGCGCAGGTACAGCAGCAGGCAGGGAATGAGCAGGCCTGCGAGCAAGGCGATGGCAAGTACCATGCGTGCTTTGATGGAGACAGGCTCGGAAATGCTGTAGGCCTCGTCGATGACGCGGCCCTTAGGGATGGCGTTGGCAATCATCATGGCGGTCTCCTCGCGGCGCTGGAGCAGGAAGATGTAG
Source organism: Muribaculaceae bacterium (assembly GCA_051871645.1). Lineage (GTDB taxonomy): Bacteria > Bacteroidota > Bacteroidia > Bacteroidales > Muribaculaceae > CAG-873. Next base: position 26,224 of record JBJEDC010000087.1, read on the forward strand.
AGTTCCTGCTTGACGGCCTGCTGGCGCTGGAGGCTGAGGAACTCGCGCTCCTGGACGGGCACGTTGCCGAGTTTGCTCATAGACGAGTTGAGGCGGGAGCGGGCCTCGCGCACCTGCAGCTGCGAGTTCTCGAGGGCTCTTGTCAGCGAGGTGTCGATGTTGCGGCGCAGGCTGGCTATCGACTCGTCGATGCGGCGCAGCGACGAGTTGTTGCCGCGGGCGTTGTCGGCAATCTCCATGCGCTTGAGGACCAGGTTGTTGTACTCGACGATGGCGTTGCCGAGGCTATTGGGCATGTTGTTGGTGATGGGGACGAGCTGGTACTCGTTGCCGGGCTGGCGCAGGAAATCACGCGTCATCTCGATGATTTCGGCCTCTATTTCGGCGGCGATAAGGGCGTAGTCCGCCGATCCGCGGATGCCCATGTTGTACGAGGCTTCGGCGCCTACATCGGTGATTTTGTGGACCTTCTTGTACTCCTGAATGTCTTTTTCGGCCGTGGTGAGGTCGCCGGTGATGATGGCGAGGCGGTCGTTGATGAATTCAAGGGTCTTTTCGCCCTGGCGGTTCTTGTAGGCGATGGCGCGCCGGTTGTAGTTGTCGACGATTTCGTTGAGGACATCCTTGCCGTAGTCGGTGTTCTCGGTGCGCATGTACATGTTTATCATGTTGGACTTGCGCGAGGCGCGTTCGCTGGCGATTACTTTGGCAAGCTCCTCGGCGGCATCGTCGTAACCGCTGATGCTGATGACGGTCTTTACCTTCTTTCCCTTGGGGTAGTCGGGGGTTGCCGATACGGTGAATTTGCCGTAGATTGTATTCAGCGTGGCGGGTAGCTTGACGTCTTCCTCCACGTTGATTTTTTTGCTCCGGGCATAGACCTTTATGTCGGCTTTGCCTTTTTTGTCAACATTGACCTTGAAGGTCAGGCCGGTGCTCAGGGTGTCGAGCAGCGAGCCCTCGGCATTGACGTCGACCGGGAATTCGGGATAGGCGAGATAACCGCCCAGGATACCGCGTTTGACGGTGTGGGTCTTGTAAATGCCCAGGTCGCGGGCGACTTCGCGGAGGACGGTGTGCGATGAGATGACGTATACTTCGTCCTCGACGTTTGCCGACGAGCCGAAGAGGTCGGACATGCCTGACATGGCCGTGAACGAGCCGGTGTCATCGTCGGTGACGAGGACATTGGCACATACGGCGTACTTGGCGTTGTGGGTCTTGATGTATATGAAGGCTATGGCGACGCAGACAAAGAGCGAGATGGCGAACCACCACCAGTGGCGCAGGTAATCGGAAAAGAGCGACTTGACGTCGAAGAACTGCGATTTATCTTTCTGAGACATGGAATCGGATTGTGAAAGGTCGGGGAGTGCGTTTTACTTGACGGTGAGGGCGATGACGAGGGATGCGATAACCGAGCATCCGCTGACTATCGTCGAAATCACGCTGATTTTGTATGCGTTGTTCTGGTTGTACTTCGAGTTGTCCTGACGGATAGCGTTGGGCTCGACGTAGACATAGTCGTTGGGGCGTAGGTAGAAATACGGGTCGGAGAGGATGTCTGCCGAGTTGAGGTTGAAGCGGTGGGCGATGCGCTTGCCGTCTTCCTCGCGGATGAGCAGGACGTTGCTGCGCTCACCGTACTCGGTGAGGTCGCCGGCGGCGGTGAGGGCGTCGAGGATGCTGAAGCGCTCGGTGGTGACAGGCTGGGGGCCGGGTGTCTTGACTTCGCCGGCGACGTCGACCTTGAAGTTCATGATACGCACGGTCACCAGCGGGTCCTTGACGTCGTGGCTGATTGTTTCGGTGAGTTTGTCGCGCAGCTGTTCGGTAGTGAGGTCGGCGACATGGATTTTGCCGAGGACGGGCATGGTGATGTCGCCCTTGGAGTCGACCAGGTAAGTGGCCAGCTGCGGGGTGGTCGCTGTCTCCTTGCCTTCGGAGGCAGTGCTGACGGGTATCATGTATGTGTTGAACTGCGCGGTGGCTTCGTGTATTTCGGAGGATACACGGATATACAGTTCGTCATCGGGCTGAATTTTGGGTGAGTAGGTCACGGGCGACTGAACCGCGGTCTTGGATGCGGCCATCTGGTCGATGTCGCCGAAGTAGGGAAGGGGTGACTGATGTGACGAGCACGATGTCAGTGCAATCGCTGTTACGGCGAATACCGACAGGTTTTGCCGTATTGCATTGATATTCATTAATTTAAGATTTACGCTTTATTGAGTGATAAAATTGGATGGCTAAGCTATCGGCGGCGTTGTGACGTTTTAATCCATGTCTTTCTGCAGACACTGTCGCGCCATAAGCCGGAAACTCGCATTTTTGTCGGCTGTTTGAACGGGCCGTGGGTGCAAAATTACTAAATTTTTTGTAATTTTGCATAGCGGAACCCGTTAATGTTAGCCATATAACAAGTTAACGTTCCACAACGACAAGTTATTGTTTATCCAAATATGCTTATGCGAGGCGCCGACGGTAATTCGCGCGCTGACTTTTTTTTACCGAAAGATGAATAATCTGATTTTTGACTGGCATATATCCGCCGACGTATGGCTGTTGCTTGGTCTGGGGATGCTGTGCCTGCTGTGGGCGGTTTTTGCCTACGGCGGGATGGCGCGGCGCGTGGCCCGTGCTGTCCAGCGCGACACTGCTGACGCCGGAGCCGACCCGCAAAATGACGTAGACGCTGAAAATTCCGGCGACCGGAGGCCGACCAACTGCGGCCTGCCCGTGTCGGTGGTGGTGCGCTCGTTCAACGACGGAGAGACACTGGCACGACTGCTGCCTGACCTGTTGGGGCAGGAATATGCTCCCGGCTTCGAGGTGATAGTGGTCAATGAGGGCTCGTCGGACGAGACTACAGCTATAGTGGAGTCGCTGAGCGGAACTTTCGACAACCTGTACCTTACTTTCACGCCGGACGACGGTCTGAATGTCAGTTCGAAGAAGTTGGCTGTGACGCTTGGCGTCAAGGCGGCGCGCAACCCCATCGTGGTGCTCCTGGATGCTGATGCCGTCATGCCCTCGTCGAAATGGCTGTCGCGGATGACGCTGCCGTTCCTCGACGGGAGCGTCGATGTCGTTTTGGGCTATTCGTCGCCCAATCTGCTGCATGACGAAGGTCTCGGCCGGCGTCATCGCGCCTTCAACCAGGCGGAGGAGTCGGTGGCATGGATCAGCGAGGCTCTGGGCGGCCGTCCCTACCGCGGCAGCGAGTCCAACCTGGCTTTTCGCCGCAAAGTCTTTTTCGACAACAAGGGCTTTTCGCGCTCGCTCAACCTGCGTGAGGGAGTGGACGATATTTTTGTCAACGAGATTACCGACGGCAGCAACACGGCTGTCGAGCTGGCTCGTCAGACGCATATCCTGCGCGACTGCTGCGACCTGCGCGCACAGATACGCGCCGCCCGCAAGTCACATGCCTTCACCTCGCGCTTTGTCCCGCACCGCGGGTCGGTGATGCTCAACGTCGGCGCGCTGTCTGTACTGGCTGCCGTGGTTCTGTTTGCCGTAGCTTCAGTACTTGCATGGCCCAATCTTGTGGTCGCCATCGCCTCGGCAGTGCTGGTGCTGTTCATGCTGGTCTACGATATTGTATGGTGGCGCCGCGCCATCCGCGCCCTCAGCGGTCCGCGCATGATGCTGACGCTGCCGTGGCTGATGCTGACAAGTCCCGTGCGCTCCCTTATATTTAATGTGCGCTGCCGTATGGGGCACAACCGTAACTACACTTACTCAAGGTAACCCGCTACGGTTTAAAAAGACGCCCGCAAACCAAAATCCGGTCTTGCGGGCGTCTTTTTGTCTATGCAGGCGCGATAAATCGCACCTCCGGTAGCTTTACCGTGTAAAAGCGATGGTGAACGAGGCTGCGGCGGCCTGCCTGGGGAAAGGCGGGTGGAGCTTGGTGACGGTTACTGTGCCCGCGGTGACGGCGGGCAGACTGTCGAGCAGTGCACGGGCTATGCGGCCGGTGACGTGTTCAAGGAGGGCGGAGGGCCGGGCCATCTCGCGGGCAATGACCTCGGCGGCGTCGGCGTAGCTGACGGCGTCGGCTATGCTGTCGCTTTCCATGGCGCCGGTGGCGTCGTAGGCGAGGGTGGCCGAGACCTCGAACTCATTGCCGACGGTACGCTCCTGCTCCATCACGCCGTGACGGGCGAAGAAGCGCAGGCGGTCGAGGGTGATGTATGACTGCGTGACCTTCATTTGCGCGAACGGTCGTTCTGTTTGCCTTTGGCGCCTTTCTTGCCCTGGCGGCCTGCGGGAACCGGCTGTGAGCCGAGGGTTGAGAGTGTGCGGGGCGGGTTCTTTTCGTCGACGATGACGAAGTCGAGCTGGCGCTTGTCGAGAGCGGCGCGGGCAACCTGCACCTTGACGTCATCGCCGAGGCGGTAGCGGTTGTTGTGGCGGCGGCCGACGAGGCAGTAGTTCTTCTCGTCGAAGTCGTAGTAGTCGTCGGCGAGGTCGCGCATGGGCACGAGGCCCTCGCACTTGTTGTCGTTGATTTCGACATACAGCCCCCACTCGGTGACACCGGAGATGACGCCGTCATAGACCTCGCCGAGGTGGTCGGTCATGTACTCGACCTGCTTGTATTTGATGGATGAGCGCTCGGCGGTGGCGGCGAGCTGTTCCATCTCGGACGAGTGCTTGCACTGCTCCTCGAGCTTTTCGACGGTGGCCGTGCGGCCGCCCTTGAGGTAGCGCTCGAGCAGGCGGTGTACCATCATGTCGGGATAGCGGCGGATGGGCGAGGTAAAATGGGTGTAGTAGTCGAAGCCGAGGCCGTAGTGGCCGATGTTCTCGGTAGTGTATATAGCCTTGGCCATCGAGCGTATTGCCAGGGTGGAGAGGAAATTCTCCTCGCCTTTGCCCTTGACGTCTTTGAGCATGCGGTTGAGCGAGCGGTTGACCTCGCCGGCCGAGCCGCCGGCCTTGATTTTGTAGCCGAAGGTGCGCGACAGGGCGGCAAGGTCGGCGAGCTTGCCGGGGTCGGGCTGGTCGTGGACCCGATAGACGAATGCCTTGGGCTTCTTGTTGCCGGAGGGCTTGCCCACGAAGGTCGCCACGGTTTTGTTGGCCAGGAGCATGAACTCCTCGATGAGCTTGTTGGCGTCCTTGCTCTCCTTGAAATATACGTCAATGGGATGCCCCTTCTCGTCAATCTCGAAACGGACCTCCATGCGGTCAAACTCTACCGAGCCGTGCTCGTAGCGCTCCTTGCGCAGGGCCTTTGCCATGCGGTCGAGGATGAGGATTTCGTCGGAGTAGTCGCCCTTGCCGGTCTCGATGCGCTCCTGAGCCTCCTCGTATGTGAAACGGCGGTTTGAGCGGATGACGGTGCGGGCGATTTTGCTCTTCACCATCTTGCCGGCGTGTGTCATCTCGAAGAGGACGCTGAAGGTCAGCTTGTCCTCGTCGGGACGCAGCGAGCAGATGCCGTTCGACAGGTGCTCGGGCAGCATGGGGATGGTGCGGTCGACGAGGTAGACCGAGGTGGCGCGCTGCTGGGCCTCACGGTCGATTATCGACTCGGAACGGACGTAGTGGGTGACGTCGGCGATGTGTACGCCGACCTCGAAATTGCCGTTTTTGAGCGGGCGTATCGACAGGGCGTCATCAAAGTCCTTGGCGTCGCGGGGGTCGATGGTGAAGGTGGTGACGTCGCGCATGTCGATGCGTTTGGCAACCTCCTCGTCGGTTATGCCCGGGCCGATTTTGTCGGCAGCCTTCTCTACAGCCTGCGGGTATTTGTATGGCAGGCCGTATTCGGCCAGGATGGCGTGCATCTCGGTGTCGTTCTCGCCGTTGCGGCCCAGCACGTCCTCGACTTTGCCGAAGGGTGATTGCTGGTTTTCGGGCCACTCGGTGATGCGGACTACGGCCTTGTCGCCGTTCTTGGCGCCCTTGAGCTGCTTGCGCGGGATGATGATGTCGGTGGCGAGGAATTTCGAGTCGGTGTGCAGCACTCCGAACTGCTGCTGGAGGCTGATTGTGCCGATGAAGGTCTGCGGGTTTTCCTCGATAATCTCGGTGACGACGGCCTCGGGCTCGACGCCCTTGCGGCGCGCGGCCACGGTGACGGCTACCTTGTCGCCGTTGAGGGCGTGCATCGAGTTGCGCTCGGGCACCATGATGGTCTCGCCGTCCTGGTCGGTGATGACGGCGTTCTTGCCGTTGCTGCGGCGGACGAAGGTGCCGGTGGCGATGACGTTGCGCTGGGGACTCTTGTATTTGCCGGGCGCAACCTCGATGAGGTTGCCGTCAAAGGCGAGCTCGGCCAGATACAGTGCTACTGCGCGCTGCTGGGCGGGGATGCCGATGCCCAGGGCGTGAGAGACCTGTCGGTAGTTGTATGTGTTGTTCTGCTGCTTTGCGATGAAGTCGTCCACGAGGAAGCGTATCGCTTTGGTCTGTTTGGGCGAAACTTTGGTTGCGGCAGCGTCTTTTTTTGCCATAATGTTTTGGATGTTAGTTAGTAATTAGAACAATCGGCCGGCGGGTTGGGTTCATTGACGGGCAATGAGAGGGTGTGTTTTGGATGTCGGGGATGCGTGCGGGCCGGCTTTTTAAGGCAGCGGCCGGGATGCGAAGTGCATCCCGGCCGCCGTAGGTTATGCGTCGATGTTGGCGTAGTTGGCGTTCGCCTCGATGAAATCGCGTCTCGGGGCGACATCCTCGCCCATGAGCAGCGAGAAGATGCGGTCGGCTTCGGCGGCGTCGGAGATGTTGACCTGCTTGAGCATTCGGTGTCCGGGACCCATAGTGGTCTCGCGCAGCTCCTTGGCGTCCATCTCGCCGAGACCTTTAAATCGCTGGACGTTGGTCTTTTCGCCGTACTTGTCCATGAACTGGCGCACCTGCTGGTCGTTCCAGCAATATTCCTCGACCTTGCCCATCTTGCACTTGTACAGGGGCGGTGTGGCCAGGTAGAGGTAGCCGTTTTCGATGATGGGGCGCATCATGCGGAAGAAGAAGGTCATCAGCAGCGTGGCGATGTGGGCGCCGTCGACATCGGCATCGGTCATGATGATGATCTTGTGGTAGGCCAGCTTGGAGATGTTGGCGGCTTTCTGATCTTCCTCGGTGCCGATAGTGACGCGGAGGGCGCGGAACATGTTGTTGATTTCCTCGTTGTCGAGGACTTTGTGCTCCATTGCCTTTTCGACGTTGAGGATTTTGCCTCGCAGGGGCAGGATGGCCTGGAATTTGCGGTCACGTGCATCAACGGCGGTTCCGCCTGCCGAGTCACCCTCGACGATGAAGATTTCGCAGTCTTCGGCTGTGCGGCTCGAGCAGTCGCTGAGCTTGCCGGGGAGGCCGCCGCCGGAGAGGGGGCTCTTGCGGAGCACCTGCTGGCGTGCCTTGTAGGCGGCCTGACGGGCCTGAGCGGCCACTATCACCTTGTTGACGATGGCCTTGGCCTCGATGGGATGTTCCTCGAGGTAGTTGGTGAGTGTCTCGCTGACGGCGGCGCTGACGGCACCGGCGACCTCGCTGTTGCCGAGCTTGGTTTTTGTCTGACCCTCGAACTGGGGCTCCATGACCTTGACGGAGATGACGGCGGTGAGGCCCTGACGGAAGTCATCGCCGGAAATCTCAACCTTGGCGTTCTTGAGCAGATTGTTGTTCTCGGCGTACTTCTTGAGGGTGGTGGTGAGGCCGCGGCGGAAACCGGCGAGGTGTGTGCCGCCCTCGATGGTGTTGATGTTGTTGACGAAGCTGAAAATGCTCTCGTTGAAGGTCTCGTTGTATGTCAGGGCCACCTCGATGGGCACGCCGTTGCGCTCGGTGCGCAGGTCGATGACGTCGTTGATGAGGCTGGTCTTGTTGGAGTCGATGTACTCGACGAACTCGCGCAGGCCTTGGGCCGAGTAGAAAGTGTCGCTCTTGTAGTTCCCCTCGGCGTCGGTGACGCGCCTGTCGGTAAGCGACAGGTTGATGCCGGCGTTGAGGAAGGCCAGGTCGCGCAGGCGCTTTGCCAGTGTGTCGTAGTCGTAGACTGTCTCGGTGAAGATAGAGGCGTCGGGCTTGAATGTGACGGTGGTGCCGGTGGAGTCGGTGGTGCCGATGACCTTGAGCTCGCTGGTGGGCTTGCCGCAGCTGTACTCCTGCATGTAGATGTTGCCGTTGCGGCGGACCTCGGCGCGCAGGTAGGTGGACAGGGCATTCACACACGAGACGCCGACGCCGTGGAGGCCGCCGGAGACCTTGTACGAACCTTTGTCGAACTTACCGCCGGCATGGAGAACGGTGAGGACAACCTCAAGGGCGCTCTTATGCTCTTTCTCATGCATGTCAACGGGGATGCCGCGGCCGTTGTCGACGACGGTTATCGAGTTGTCCTCGTTGATGGTGACCTCGATGTGCGAGGCGTATCCGGCGAGGGCTTCGTCGATGGAGTTGTCCACGACCTCGTATACGAGGTGGTGCAGGCCGCGTTCGGAGATGTCGCCGATGTACATGGCGGGGCGCTTGCGCACGGCCTCGAGGCCTTCGAGAACCGTGATGTTACTGGCGCTGTAAGCCTCTTCGGCTTGCTTCATATCTTCTTCTGACATAGTATTTTTTTCAGTCTTTTTCTGTCGTGATTTGTCTTAGTCGATGCGTTTTTGCGGCGGAGCGGGCATTATGACAGCGCGATACCGCTGACGCCAAAATTTTGCGTTTACAAAATTACGGAAAATTTATGATTTTGCCAAACTTCACACATTAATTTAACGCGCGTACGCGCGGGTGCGCGAGGAAAGATTATAGGGTCTTTAAGGTCTTTAAGGTCTTTAGGGACCTTACAGCCTTTAATACCACGTTACGCCATTGGACATCGACGACCGCTTGTCGTACTTCAGGTCGGAGAGCATCGACGACTTCACGGCGATGGAGAAGGTGTAGCTCTTGTAGGGGCCGACAGGGACGAAGCTGGCGCGCATGGCGAAGCAGTGGAGGTCGCGCGTGACGTTGCAGTTCATGTAGGCCAGCTTGTGGGTGTCGAAGTTATACGAGGCCGTGAAGTTGAACGCCCAGTTCTTTGTGGGCCGGATGTTGCCGCTGAAACTCAGGTTCTGGGTGATGCGTCCTTTGTACTCCAGCTTTTTGTAGTCGAAATCGCCGTAGCCGTAGCCGATGGAGTAGTTGACCGTCAGGCTCCAGGGTACGCTCCAGGGCATGTAACCGTCGCTGCCGAGCTGCATCTCTTCCTCGCCTGACTCCTCGTCATCAAGCCTGCCGGGGTCGATTTGCCGGTTGTTTGACTGCGTGCGGTTGTTGCTGTCCTCGGTGCTGCCGTCGTTTTTCTTCTTACGTTTGAAAGTGTCGTTGTTGAAAGTGTACGAGAACGACGTACCCGTCGATGACAGGCGGCCGAGGCCCTTGCCGCACTTCCAGCGCGGAACGTTGACGCGCACGGGCTGGCCGTATTCGTTGAGCTGATAGGTGTAGACGTCCCAGGTGGCCGAGAGATTGAGGTTGAAGCCTTTGGTGAGGCGCAGCAGCAGCGACGTATTGATGTTGGACCAGTTCATCGAGTCGGCGGCGAAGTTGTAGCTCTGGCTGATGGTGAAATTCTCTATGAGGCTTATCTTTTTCTCGCCGATGGAGTCGTTGTCGCTCTTTACCTTCATCTCCAGGTTGTTGGCCAGCGATACGGACAGGGCGCCCTGCTTGCCGCGTCCGGGGACGCCGAAGAGGGAGTTGGGGAAGTATGAGTAGACCTGCTCCTCCATATCGCCGTTGCTGTTGGGACGCATGTAGCGGCCGTAGTAGCCGAAGAACGACGAGCCGAAGTCCGGAGCGCCGGAAAACGAGATGCTGGGCGTGAGCACGTGGCGTATCATCTTGACCTTGTCGCCGAGGAATGGCAGCGGCTTGTAGAAACCGTAGATTTTTGTGTCGAGGGATACGGAGGCGTTGAAGTCGTAGACGTTATAGAAGCTGTACGAGGTGTCGCAGACCTCGACGGAGGCGTTGGGGTCCCACTGGCGGCGCACCTTCTGGGTGTACATGCGGTCGGTGAAATTGATGGACGGCGTCAGGTTGAGGTAGTTGAAGACGTTGAAGGTGGCCGAGATGGGGATGGAGTGGCGCATGCCGTTGCGCCAGTCCTTGATGAGGCTTTTCTTGAAGAATACGTTCTGCTTGGCCGTCAGCGAGT
>JBJEDC010000088.1:0-7702 GCA_051871645.1 Muribaculaceae bacterium
GTTTTATCGCGATGCACATCGCGATTTTTCTTTTATCACGGAATTGAAGGTGAACTGCACGGGTACTTCACGGAATTATTTTTGTTTAAGGAAACATAATCAGAACTTGACCGGAGGTGCTGCGCACCCCGGAAACCATCCGGATATTTTTTATCACGGAATTGTATACAAACGTCCTGACGGCCGCGCCGTCCACCCGCCATGCATCTGTAATGCGCTGTGGAACGCTGTCTCCGGCCAAACTCCTTCTGTGAAAGGGGGCATAGCGTAGCAGCCCCCCCGGTTCTTATTATGTTTCATTCCCTCCAAAAAATTTCCGTGACACTTCAGTGTGGTTTCCTTTCAATTCCGTGATAAAAGGAAAATCGCGTTCAGCGATAAAACGAGTTTTGCCTGGCGGCGTGTCAAAATATCCTGAATGTAGGGACATGCCTTTGGCATGTCGAGCCAACCAGTTGGTTTTCAGGCTAAACATCGCAAAGCGATGTCCCTACATCATTAAATTCCGCATTTTACACTGCCCCATGTGCCGGCCTAGTGTGCGCAGCTTTTGGGGCGCGAAGCGTCTCCAATCCAGTTCCGTCATGTTTTAAAAATCAAAAAATTCCGTGAGCACTCCGCGCAGTTCACCTTCAATTCCGTGATAAAAGAAAAATCGCGTCAGCGATAAAAAATTACGTCCGTGTTTTACCGCTGTTGGAGCTGGGCGTGGCAGAGCCGGAAATGGGGGGTGCGGTAGTCGGCGGGGCGCAGGATGTGGCCGTCGGCGATGACGATGTCGATATCTATGGGGACTTGGCCCGAGGCTTTGGACCCGGACGTGCGGCCCAGGGCGGCCTCGGTGTGTTTGAGGACGCTCTGTAGTTCGGCGGGCTCGAGGGCGGTGACGACGCGGGCGGCAAGGTTGAGGTAGGGGGTGCCGAAACCGGTGACGGAGGGCGTCTCGACGATGCCGGAGACCTCGGGACGGCCTTTCACGAAAGGCGCGAGGGCGTCGAGGGCCGCGGCGAGGTTGCGCGCACGGTTGCCGAAGTTGCTGCCGAGGCTCAGGATGTATGTGTGCATGATTTTGTCAGCGCCGGGCGGGGTTGCCATGCCGCAGGGTGATGAGGGTGATTTCGGGGGTGGCGCCGACGCGGGCGGGGAAGCCCACGGTGCCGGTGCCGATGTTGACGTAGAGGTGCTGTCCCCGCCGGTCGGTGTAGAGTCCGCCCCAGTGGCGGTAGCGCAGGGCGGCAGGGGAGGCGCCCAGTACCTCGACCTGCATGGCGTGGGTGTGTCCCGACAGCGTGAGCAGGATGTCGGTGCTGTCGCTGTCCTGGATGTCGCTGTCCCAGTGGGCCGGGTTGTGCGAGAGCAGGATTTTGGCGTGGCGGTCGCCGGTTCCGGCAGGGTATGCGTCCTTCAGCGAGCCGTAGACATGGAAGGGCGGGTCGCCGATGTTCTCCACGCCGATGAGCATGAGCGTGTCGCCGCGGCTGACGATGGTGTCGTGGGCATTGTTGAGCATAGTCCATCCCATGCACCCCTGCAGGTCCTTCAGCAGTTGCATGTTCGCGGCCTTGTCCTCTTTGGACGGCCATACCGTGTAGTCGCCGTAGTCGTGGTTGCCGAGGATGGAGTATACGCCGTAGGGCGCCTTGATGTGCGAGAGGACACTGACGAACGGCCTGAGCTCGGCGCTGTGGCGGTTGACGATGTCGCCGGTGAAGACAACCATGTCGGGGTGCAGCGAGTTCAGCTCGCCCACAAGGTCGCAGAGGAAGGCTGTGTCGCTGCCGTAGGTGCCGACGTGGAGGTCCGAAATCTGGGCGATGGTGAAGCCGTCGAAGCCCCGCGGAACCTCCGGCGAGGCTATCTCGACTTTGCGGACGTCGAGGTTGAAGCGGTTAAAGAGGGCGCCCCAACACATTGTCGCAAAGAACAGCAGGGCCATGAAGGCGCCGAACCACGACAGCGGTCTGAAAAACGGTTTGTGGAAAAGACCGGGAATGCGCGACAGCGCGTCGAAGATGACGAAGATGGCCTTGGAGATGAAGATGGAGATAAAGGTGAACAGCATCCACATCGTGGCCAGCAGCACGCTCTCGCCGCCCGAGCGGTACGGCATGACGGCGGTGGCGGCCAGCAGGACCAGGCACAGCGCCGCAAAGACAAGGTAAACGCGTGGCCACAGCCTGTCTTTGAAATAGCGCCGCAGGCTGCGCCAGATATAGTAGTCGACAGCCGTGTTCACCACAAGCACGGCCAGTATCATAACAATAGGAAGTCGCATGGGGAGAGTGGTTATGTTGTTATAGTGCCGGGCCAATGTAGGGACATCGCTTTGCGATGTCAGTCCTGTCCAAACGACCCGACCGGCAGGATAAACATGCCAAAGGCATGTCCCTACATAGGCAATCCGCATAAGCGGCTCGCTGGTTTACATTTTGGCTTTGAGGTAGTTGCGGACGGGGTTGGCGTACATGTTCAGGAAGGCGGTGTACATGAACTCCTTTTCCTCGTCGGTGGGGTTCTCCACCTGCACTTTTTCGAGCTGGCCGTGGGCGTAGCGGTCGAACTCGGCGATGTCGGCGTCGGTGTACTTGTCGGCGAAGCGTGTGACACCCTCGGCCTTGTCGTAGGCGATGTAGTTGATGGGGTAGAACTTGTAGCCCAGGTGGATGGTGCGGTCGACAAGCTGGCAGACGCGGGCCGTGACCTCGCGCGAGACGGAGGAGTCGGGCTCGCCGGGCTTAATCTCTATCGCGGCCAGGTCATCGTCGATGCAGGGGCCGAAGTGGAAGTGGATATGTCCCTTGAAGCACATCAGACCCGTCTCCATGGCCAGCAGGTCGTCACGCTGGCATTTCTTGAATTCCGGGTCGCGGCGCTTGAGGATGAACTCGCGCACCTTGAGGTAGTCGTTGGGGTCGTATTCGTACGAGATGGACACAGGCATGATGTTTATCTCGCGCAGGCGCTGCGTGATGTCGCCCTCACCGGCTATCGAAAGCATCTTGATGAGGCTCTCCTGGGTCATGTCGTTGGAGTCTTTGGTGCGTCCCTGGCGCTGGGCTATCCATACGCTCTCGCCCATGCCGTTGATGGCACAGTGGATGTAAGCCGACAGCTGCTTTGCCGCATTCAGGGCCTCGAGGCGCTTGACGTCGCGCTTGACCACGAACGAGCGGTTGAGCTTGACAAGGTCGGTAATCCACTGGTAGACGAGCAGGTTGTTGCCTATAGCCACCTGCGACAGCGGGCGGTTGGCACGCAGCAGGCAGAGGTTGAGGAAGGATGCGTCGAGGACGATGTCGCGGTGGTTGGACATGTAGGTGTAGCTGACGCCGTCCTGCAGGTGCTCGGCGCCGTCGAAGCTTATGCCGCTGGTGGTGCCGGCCTCGAGCTGGAGCAGGAAGCCGCCCATGATGCGCGTCTGAAAGTCCTGCTGGTCGCGTGAGCCCAGCAGCTCCTCGCGGAACTCCTCGAAGTTTACATGGGGCATTATGTAGCGCACGGCATACTCGAACCCCGGCTCGCGCGACAGGCTCTCGAGTCTCTCGCGAAACTCTTTGTCGGTGTATGGCGCGATATCGGCGAAATCGTGTTCTATGTCGCGTAACTTGCAGTAGGTCGCCGGATTGGCCTCCGGCCCTTCTTTTTTATTGTTTTCGGCACTTATAGTCATATTCTTGTTCTGATCTTGGGCCGGACAGGGCAGTATATGTTTTTTGCCGTCGTTGTGAACGGATACTTTGAGTTGCAAAAGTACGAATTTTTTCGCCAAACGCCAAAAATTTCGACGTGCTATTGCCGACCTTTCATATTAAAGACGTTTAGCCCCTGCAAATTGTTTGCTGACGCAGGCCGGAAAAACGACGCGGAAGCCACCACAGTAGTGCGGAACAAAGGACAATAAAACAGCCGCCCCGCGGAAAAGCAGAGCGGCTGTATGTGGGTTGTTGATTTTTGTGGGTTGTTGATTAATGTAGGGACATCGCTTTGCGATGTTTATCCAGCCAAACGCCCGTCCGCAGCAGGCTCAACGTGCCAAAGGCACGTCCCTACATTAGCTATCCGGCTAAACGACCTCGCAGGCTCAACGTGCCAAAGGCACGTCCCTACATTGGCTATCCGGCTAAACGACTTCGCAGGCTCAACGTGCCAAAGGCACGTCCCTACATGGGGCTTATTTGGTTTGGGGAATCATTCGCCTATGGCGACCTCGCGGCCCATCTGGACTACGCCGGTGAGGTTGAGGTCCTTGTCGAACATCATGATGTCGGCGTCCTTGCCGGCTTCGATGCTGCCCTTGCGGTCGTAGACGCCCATGATGCGGGCGGGGGTCTCCGAGGCCATGCGGGAGACGTCGGCGAGGGGTATGCCGGCCTTCTGGACGGCGGTCATAACGAGGCGGTCCATGGTGGCGATGGAGCCGGCGATGGCCGAGCGGTCGGCAAGCTTGCAGACGCCGTCCTCGATGATGACGCGGGGGTCGAAGGCGGTCTTGGAGTCGGAGGCGGCGACAGCGAGGGCGTCGGTGATGAGGGCGGTCTTTTCGGGGCCCTTGACCTTGTAAATCATCTGAAGCAGAGTGGGCGGCACATGGATGCCGTCGGCAATCATCTCCACGGTGATGCCGTCGTTGATGTAGACGGCCTCGATGGTGCCGGCGTGCTTGTAGACGCCCTCCTTGTGGTTGCCCGTCATGGCGTTGTAGAAATGTGTGGCGTGGTTGAAGCCGTGCTTATAGCCGCGCTCGACGTCCTCGGGGGTGGCGGCGGTGTGACCGAGCGATACGACGATGCCCTTGGAGGTCAGGTAGTCGCCGAAGTCCTCGGTGCCGGGGAGCTCGGGGGCGGCGTCCCAGCGGCGGAGCGACTGAAAGTCCTCGACGAGGGGCTTGTACTCTTCGGGGGTGGGCACCTTGATGTTTTCGGGCATCTGGGCGCCTGCCATCTTCGGGTTGAAATACGGACCTTCGAGGTGCAGGCCCAGCACGCCGCTCATCTGGTCGGCCATGAGCTTGTCGCAGGTGGCCAGGGCCTCGCGAATCATGGGTACTGTCGACGAGGACAGGGTGGGGAGGATGGATGTGGTGCCGTGTTTGCGGTGTGCCTCGACGGCTGTGACGAAGGCCTCTTCGGTGCCCTCCATGAAGTCGCGTCCGCCACCGCCGTGTACATGGATGTCGATGCCGCCGGGGAGCACATAGGCGCCCTTGGCGTCGATGACCTTGTCGGCTTCGGCGACGCGGTTGTTGTGGTTGAGGACAGCCTCGATGCGGGAGTCCCTGATGAGTACGCTGCCGCCTTCAAGCCAACCGTGCGGGGTGAGGAT
This sequence comes from Muribaculaceae bacterium, assembly GCA_051871645.1. Taxonomy (GTDB): domain Bacteria; phylum Bacteroidota; class Bacteroidia; order Bacteroidales; family Muribaculaceae; genus CAG-873. The sequence continues at coordinate 5,323 of JBJEDC010000088.1, forward strand.
GCGGCCGTTGATAATCTGAGTTATCATGGCAATTTCTTTTTAAGTATGTGATATTTGGTTACTTGGCATAGAGAATGGCGGAGGTGACGGGGGCAAGCTGACCGGTCACGGTGCCTTTTCTGACAGTGAACTCGGCTCCGGAGACGCCGTCGGTGTATTTGCCGTCGGGGAGGGCGGTGGCCATCTTCACCTTCTGCTTCTTGTCGGAGATGTTGACGAGGGTCATGCCCTTGTCGCCGCGCATGACGGAGATGACGACGCCGTCCTTGCTTGTGGCGACGGTTTCGGGCAGTCCGGTCATGGCCGTGCGGAACTTGTTGGCGGCGACGACTTCGGGATGCATGAACTCGGCATTGCCGCGTGCGCCGATGCGGTTGTCACCCCAGTAGTTCTCGCGGGTACTGTTGTTGGGACGGCTGAAGAAGAGGGGATGCGAGCCGCCTGCGCGGGAGCTCAGGAACACCCAGCCCATGCGTATCTGGTCATCGGTGAGGCCGGCGCTCTCGTGGGCGTTGCAGTAGGTGTCGTGGCTCTCCACCCAGGTCACAAGGTGTTCGGGAGCGACGGGGTGGTGCCAGTCGGTGAGGTCGATGCCGGCGGCGCTGCCCTTGGCGAGGGCGTCACGCAGGACGTGGCCGTAGGCCGAGGCCGTCTGGTCGAAATATTCGGCATACTCGGTCTCCTTGACGTTCTTGTCCTGAAGCACCTCGCCGTAGATGTACAGCGAGTCGGGCATCAGCAGGGTCAGCCCCTTGACGCCCTCGCGGCCTGTGGCGACGTCCCAGAAGTTGTTGCGTACCGACTTGGGGTCAAGGGGGTCGCTGGGCAGGCCGATGTGCTTGGCGGTGTCGTAGCGGAAGCCGCGGGCGCCGAGGTTGATGAGGTCGTTGACGTACTGGAGGTAGTAGTACTGGAAGTCGGGGTTCTCGGTGTTGACGTCGGGGAGTCCGCCCATCTCGCCGGTGGTGCATTCCAGACGGTCGTTCCACTGTGTTATGGGCTTGAAGCCGTTGGCGTGGTAGAGGTTCTCGTGGCCGCCGACGGCGTTGTCGAGGCCGGGGAGGACGGCGTGATGGTCGATGGCGGTGTGGTTGGGCAGCACGTCGACGATGATGTCAACGCCGTAGACGCGGGCCGAGTCGCACATGTCGCGGTACTGGTCGCGGGTGCCCAGCATATAGTTGCCGATGGTCCAGTCGGTGGGCTGGTAGTAATAGTACCATTTGCCCATTACGGAGTCGCCGGGCTGGCTGTAGAGGGCCATGCCGCCGCCATCGCCGACGTAGCAGGCCTGGGCGGGCGAAATCTGCACGAACTTGTAGCCTGCGTCGGCTATGTCGCGCATGTTCTTGGCTACGGTGTCGAAGCTCCAGCTCCAGGCGTGGAGGATGGGGGCGTCGTTGTCCTTGCCGTACTGGCTGCGGCCTGGGGCGGCGTCAGCGGCGGACGCAGAGACGAGGCACGCGGCGCCGAGTGCCACGCATCCCATGTATCTTTGTATGTTCATCGTGTTTGAAATGTGGTTTATGTGAGTGAAAAAGCTTGTTCGTGGATTGGAATTTTGGTGGTTACAAAGCTACGCAAAACCCTTCAGATATCAAAAAAAATCATATTAAATAAAGTGAAAAGCCAACAATAGGGCTCAGAACCGTGCTTGGGCCCATTATTTTTCATACCTTTGCAAACTGGTTCGGGCACCGACGGCCCGCAACGGCATATTCAAGGGCTCCGTTAAGGGCCCGCAGTACGATTTACGGGCTTAACCAGCCCATCACAGCCAAAAGTTCACCACGAAGATGAGGATAATCAAACGTCTCGACCTGTTCCTGCTGCAGCGGTTTCTGCCGGTGCTGGCAATGACGTTCTTTATCTCGCTGTTCATCGTGATGATGCAGTTTCTGTGGCGATACATCGAGGACCTGGTGGGCAAAGGCCTCAGCGTGGGCGTCGTGGCCGAGCTGTTCGGCTATGCGGCGCTGACGATGGTGCCCATGGCCCTGCCTCTGGCCGTGCTCCTGGCCAGTCTGATGACCTTCGGCAACCTGGGCGAGAAATTCGAGCTGACGGCCATGAAGTCCGCCGGCATTTCCCTCTTCCGCATAATGAGGCCGCTGATTATAGTGATGACTGCCATCGCCATCGGCGCCTTCTTCTTCCAGAACGACGTGCTGCCCATAGCCAAGACCAAGATGTATACCCTGCTGCTGTCGATGCGTCAGAAGAGTCCCGAGGTGGACATCCCCGAGCGCTCGTTCTACGACCAGATTCCGGGCATGAACCTTTACGTCGAGCGTAAGGACAAGGAGTCGGGTATGCTGCACGGCCTCATAATCTACGATGTCACCCGCGGTATGGACAACGCCCGCATCATTCTGGCTGA
>JBJEDC010000089.1:0-7656 GCA_051871645.1 Muribaculaceae bacterium
GCTCCGAGCCCATCTGCGTTGCCAGGCGTATGCGCTGGCTCTCACCGCCTGAGAGGGTGGCCGAGGCGCGGTTAAGCTGCAGATAGTCCAGGCCGACGTCGACGAGGAAGTGCAGACGTCCGCGCACCTCCTTCATTATTTCCGCGCCGACGGTTTTCTGAGTGGCCGACAGCGGGTCGAGGGCGTGCCCGGTCCAGTTGTAGAGGTCGGCGATGTCCATGCGGCAGAGATCGGCGATGTTCTTGTTGCCGATGAAGAAGTGAAGGGCCTCGCGGTTAAGGCGGTCGCCGTGACACTCGGGACATACGGCGCGCGAGAAGAAGCGTGTGCTCCAGCGTTTCGAGGTTGTGCCGGCCTCTTCCTCCTGCGACATCTCGATGTATTTGATGACGCCCTCATACGACGAGAAATAGTTGGACAGCGACATCGTCTCGTTGTGGATGGTGAGGTGGTCGGGAACGCCATTGAGGATGGCGTTCAGACATTCCTCCGGCATCTCGCAGACGGGGGTGTCGAGCGAGCAGCCGTAGCGCTCACATAGCGCGCCGATTTGCCAGAAAATCATCTGGTTCTTGTATTTGCCGAGGGCTTCGATTGCACCGGCGCGGATGGACAGCGAGGTATTCGGTATCACCTTCTCCAGGTCCACCTGGTTGATATAGCCCAGGCCGTTGCAGACCGGGCAGGCGCCCTGTGGCGAGTTGAACGAGAAGTTGTGCGGAGCGGGCTCGCGGTACGAGATGCCGCTGACGGGGTCCATCAGCATCTGCGAGAAGTGCGAGATTTTGTCGTCGTCGACGTCATAAATCATCATCTGTCGGTCACCCTGCTTGAGGGCTGTCTCGATGGTGGTGCGCAGGCGCTCCTCGTCATCGGCGCTGACCTTCAGGCGGTCGATGACGAGCTCGATCGAGTGGTTTTTGTATCGGTCGAGCTTCATGCCTTGCGCAATCTCGCGCAGTTCCCCGTCGACACGCACATGCAGATAGCCCTTTTTGAGCAACTGCTCGAACAGGTCCTTGTAGTGGCCCTTGCGGTTGCGCACGAGTGGGGCGAGGATGTAAATCTTGCGGCCGTTGAAGCGCGACAGCACCAGTTCGACGATTTTCTCACGGTTGTATTTTATCATCGGCTCGCCGGTGACGTAGCTGCGGGCCTCGCCGATGCGGGCATATAGCAGGCGAAGGAAGTCGTAAATCTCGGTTGTGGTGCCGATGGTCGAGCGCGGGTTGCGGTTGATTGTTTTCTGCTCGATGGCGATGACGGGGCTGAGGCCGCTGATTTTGTCGACGTCGGGACGCTCCATGCTGCCCAGCAGGTTGCGGGCGTAGGCCGAGAACGTCTCGATATAGCGGCGCTGGCCCTCGGCGAAGATAGTGTCGAAGGCGAGCGACGACTTTCCCGAGCCGCTGAGACCGGTGATAACCACCAGTTTGTTGCGTGGAATGGTGACGTCGATGTTCTGCAGATTGTTGACGCGGGCACCTATGACCTCGAGGGTGCCGGTGCCGTCATCGGCGAACTCGCTGACGGTGACGCTGTCGCCGTCCGTGGTGATTTCTATGTCGTTATCCTTTTTCTTTTCTTTGTCGTTCATTGAAGTACCCACTTGTGGTTATAGATGCGTTTCTTCTGGGTGGAACGCCGGAGAGATTTTTCCTTGGGGACGCGTACGGTGTATTCCTTGCCCTTTGCGTTGGTGAGCTGTTTAGCCCTTATCCACGGATTTTCCTCGCGCAGCTGCTGAAAGGTTATGCCATGCTCCTTGGCCCACTGCGGCCATGACTCGACGGGGCCGTTGACGATGACCTCGGTGCATTCGGCGGGCTGATAGAGCGACTCGGGCGAAATTTCGTAGCCGAACTGGCGCGGATTTTCCATTATTGCCTTCATCGCCATCACGCGGAAGACGTAGCGCGAGGTCTCCTCGTTGAGGTAAAGGTCAAATGAACTGTCGACGAGCTGTTTGTCGAGTTCGGACGAAATGCGGCTCTGTCCGGCGTTGTACGATGCCATTGCCGTGGGCCAGTCGCCGTATTTTTCGTATACGCTCTTGAGGAAACGCGCAGCGGCGCCGGTGCTTTTTGCAAGGTCGTAGCGCTCGTCCACCTCGTCGCTGACCTCAAGACCGTAATATTTGGCGGTACTGGGGATGAACTGCCATATTCCGGCAGCCTTGGCGGGCGAATAGGCGCGGGGGCTGAGCCAGCTCTCGATGCACGCCAGATAGACTAAGTCCTCGGGGACGCCGTTGGCTTTGAGGATGGGAATGATGGTGGGGAAATATTTGTTGGCGCGCTTGATGGTGAGCAGCGTGTTGCCGTGGGTGTAGGCCATTGACGTCAGTTCGCGGTCGAAACGCTCGAACATGTCCTCGCGGTCGAGGTCGACACGTTTGCCGCAGAACTCCATGCTCTCGGGGATGCGCGGATTGTATACGGCGCTGAACGAGAAGGCCTTCTGCTGGTGATGGGTACGGCCCTGAGCGGAGAACGCCGCGGGCATAAGCGCTATGGCGGCAGTTACGATTACTGCCCTTGTTAAGTTTTTGCTTGTCATTATGGAGAGTATGTTGTTCTATTAAGTGTGCATTCGGAAAGGGATGCGTCCCGGAGGACACATCCGCGATATTGGGATAAACAAAGTGGGGTGCGAAAGGGTTGTGCCGTGCCCTGGCGTTATTCGGCGGGCGTTTCGCCTCCGCTGTCACCGCCGGTAGTGCCTGTCGAGCGGCCTTTCTGCAGGATGTTGATGTCACCGCTGAGTTTGTAGTCCTTGCCGTCGGCGCCTTTGGCCTTGATGACGTAGAAATATACGCCGGTGGGAACGGTCTTGCCTTTGTATTTACCGTCCCAGCCGTCGGCGGGATTGGTGAACGAGCACATCTTCTGTCCCCAGCGGTTGAAGATGTGGCATTCAAACGACACTATCGACTGGTATGACACCTTCCACTCGTCGTTGCGGCCGTCGCCGTTGGGTGAGAAGGCGTTGGGGCACTGGATGTCGGAGGCGCCGATGCTGACGGTATAGGTCTCGCTCTCGTAAAAACATTTGCCGCCGGCGTCGCTGCACTGGTAGCGGACGTAGATTGTGCCCTCTTCCTCAAAGGTATAGGTAAGCTCGTCCTGGCTGAAGCGGCGGTCGACATCCTCGAAGCCCTCGGTGCGGCTGAACTGCCATTCGCGGAAGACAACGGCGTCGGTGGGCTGTGCCGTAAAGGTTATCACTGCAGGAGCGGAGCCTCCGAGGCCGTCCGTGCCGGGATTTTTCTCGTTGGAGTTGTCGCGCTCCTCCTGCTCGGCGGAGGTCTCGGCGCTTACGGCAATGGTGGTGTAGGAAGGCGAGCTGACGGACAGCCCCATGCCCCAGGCTTCGAGGAAGCGGTCGCCGGTAACTGTGAAGTCAGTGTCGCAGAACGGGGCTATGACGCCGGTGACATTGTGGAGGTAGGTCATGGTTTCGGTCTGGCGTACCTGCTGCCATGTCTGCTGGTCGGTGTTGTACTGCAGGGTGTTCCATTCAATCTTTATCTCGCGCGAAAGGTCGAAGCCTCGTCCGCTTATCGAGTAATAGCGGATTGCGTCGCCGTGGCCGGAGATGTTTAGGACGGTGCGGTCGCAGGCGCTCTCGGGGGAGATGTCGACGCCGGTGATGTCGAGCTGATGGCCCGAGTAGTCGGTGACCCAGAAATAGTGCTGGTCTGTGCCGTCGGAGATGACGTATCCAGTGTCGCCGCTATTGGCGGTGATGGAGTAGGTGTTGCCGTTGCGGACGACGTTGCCGACCTCGGTCATCGGCGTGCCGGGAGCGCCGTAGCGGTTCCAGGTGACGGAGGAAGATGAGGCGGTATAGTTGATGGTGACGCCGGCAGTCCCGTTGAGAACGTAGATGGCCTCGATACCCGATGCACGTTCGGCCTCGGCGGTGATGGCGGGCAGCGTGTTGCCTGAGAAGTTGAGCTGTGCCTGGGCGGACAGTGCGGCAACGGCGGCGAGAGCGGCGATGGTTATATGTTTCGTTATTGCATTCATCTTACAAAGATACGGATTTTAGGCCGGTCTGCCTCGGCTTTTGAGGCCTGGAGGCAAACTTTTGCTAAATTATATAACGTGAAAATGGCCGAATTTAGTATATTTGCAGGACGTTAGGACAAAAGGTGGGGCAGTCGTTTGTTATGCGCTCCTGTTTGTCCGTTGAAAGCCGTTGATTATGCCCGTCATAGTACAGATAAATACGCAGGCTGACCCGCGCACCGCCGTGGGCGGTATCATGCACGCCATAAACCGAGGAGTCTCCGCTGAGGGCTTTGGCAGCCGCATTGTCGCCGGGTATGGCTGGCGTGCGCACAGCGACCTTGTACTCGAGAGCAAAGCGCGCTATGTGGCGTATGCCTTGCGGCACCGGAGATACGGCGATGACGGCTTCATAACCGGCGAGCCCACCCGGCGCCTGCTCCGCTATCTCGACAGTGTGCGTCCGGACATCGTGCATCTTCACAATATGCACGGCTATTACCTGGATATGCCGGCGCTGACGGCGTGGCTGTTGCGTAACGGCATGCATGTTGTTGCCAATTTGCACGACCTTTGGTGGCTGACGGGGCGTTGTGCCTCACCGGGCGACTGTCCGGTAAAGCCCGACGGACGTTCGGGATGTGAAAACTGTCGGTTCCCGAAATATTATCCGGGCGTGACGCGCAGCCTCGCACCTCGATATAAGGCCGAATTTCTGGCTCCTCTCAATGCCGGGCTTGTCGTGCCGTCCGAGGCGATGGCTGAAATCGTGCGCAAGTCGGTGCTCTCGCATCTCCCACTCACCGTCATAGGAAACGGCGTGGATAAGGATGTTTTCAAGCCTGAGGGGCCGGAAATAAAACTCCGTGGCGACGTCCGGCTCCTTGCCGTATCAGCCAACTGGAATCCGCTCAAAAAACCAGGCGCTCTGCAACGCCTGGCACAGGCTATGCCTCATGGCTGGCATCTGACAATTGTAGGCGAAGGCAGCGGAGTGCGCGGCCGCAATGTTTCGCGTTGGCCACAGGTGAAACGACGCGATACTCTTGCCGCCCTCTACCGCAGCGCCGACGTTCTGCTGAGCCCCTCCCTCTCCGAGTCCTTCGGCATGACCGTTGCCGAGGCCAACGCCTGCGGTACTCCCGCCATCGTCAACAGCGAGGCTGTCCCTTCAATTCCGGCAGTCCCCGACAATGTCATCCGGGCGCCTTTCACGGATACCGACGCCGTTGTCGCCGCCGTCCGGCAGGCTCTTGCGCCATCCGCTCCGGTCAATCCCGCTCTCGTCCGCTCCACTGCCGACATGTCCGCCGATTACCTTGGTCTGTACCGGCAAATCCTTTCTGCCAAATAAAAAAGGACGGGCCTTCGATGAGGTCCGTCCCGTGGTATGTTATGCTAACACTCGAGGTCAGTTGAGGACGCGGCGGGCGCCGATGAAGCGGCGGCTGTAGTAACCGCCGTCGGGGAATCGGTCGTGGCGGATGCCGCCGGTGGTGGAGGCATGGATGAAGTTGACGGTGCCGTTCTCGTCAATGGAAGTGGCGATGGCGACGTGGCCGACTGTCTTGCCGCCTTTGCGGCCTGCGAAGAAGAGGAGGTCGCCGGGCTGTATGTCATCACGGCTGACGCTGACGCCCTGACCGTACTGGGCGCGCGAAGAGTGCGAGAGGTCGATGTCGAAGTTGCGGAAAACGAAGCTGGTGAAGCCTGAGCAGTCAAACGAGCTCGGGCCTCCCGAGCCGCGGCGGTAGGGGCGGCCGAGGAATTTGCTGGCGTAGTCGATGACGTCGTCGGCGGCAACACTGGGAGCAGCGGCTTCGGCCTCGAAACCTTCGATGGGTTCGTCCAGCTTCAGGAATACGCCGGTGGGGTCGTCTATTTCGGAGACGAGACCGGTAATGTTGTCGGTGTTGTCTGTATCATTGGTGGCAACAGTCTCAATGGCCTTCGCTTTCATGGGGACGAGCGAGGCTGATATAAGTACTAATGCCGAAAGAATGGTCGATTTCACTGTAATGTCGGTTTAAGGAGCTGGAATTTCTCACTCTGCATAGGACAGCGGTGAGTCAGCAAAATGTGTTTCATGGGCAATTCTCTTGCCTTTGTTGTTGCAAATTTACAAAATATTATCCCTGTATGCAAAGATGTTAAATTAACTTATTCAAAATTCACATACTTTATAATTTACCCCGATTTTTGCCTTTAGTCAGTTAAATTGTGCTATCTTTGCAGTGAGATGGCGGAAATGCCACACAATATAAGAATAAACCAATCACACATACCGATGAAAAAAATTCTGACATTTGCTGCGCTGGCCGCTTTTGCCGTAGCCATGCAGGCACAGACAGTGACATCGCCCGACGGGCAGGTGAAGCTGGATTTCTCGCTGACGTCTTCGGGCCAGCCCGAGTACGAAATGACCTATAAGGGCAAGGAGGTCATAAAACCTTCAAAATTAGGCTTTGAGCTGATGAAAGGCAAGCCTCTCAAGGACGGGTTCAAGGTTGAGAGCGTTGATACGCTTACCTTTGACGAGACATGGACGCCCGTATGGGGCGAGGAGAACGCCATCCGCAACCATTACAAGGAGATGCGCGTCAACCTGGAGCAGCCTGCGACAGGACGCAAGATGAGCATCGCCTTCCGTGTCTTCAACGACGGCATGGGCTTCCGCTATGAGTTCCCCATGCAGAAAAAGCTGGCGCACTTCACCATCTCGGACGAACTGACCGAGTTTGCCATGCCCGGCGACCTCATCGCCTACTGGATTCCCGGCGACTGGGACACGCAGGAGTATGACTACACCAAGAGTCGCCTCAGCGAAATTCCCGGTCTGATGGAGGAGGCATACACCCACCACAACAAGTGGCAGAGTTTCGCAGGCCCCCGCACGGTACAGACGGCCCTCCAGCTCAAGAGCGACGACGGCCTGTACATCAACCTGCACGAGGCCGCCCTCATCGACTATCCGTGCATGCACCTCGACCTGGTCGGCGACAGCACCTTTGTCTTCAAGGCTAACCTCGCCCCTGACCCCGCCGGCATGAAGGCTCAGATGCAGGCTCCGCGCACAACCCCCTGGCGCACCGTCATCGTCAGCGATGACGCCCGCGACATCCTGGCCTCGCGCATCACCTACAACCTCAACGACCCTTGCAAAATCGAGGACACGTCGTGGATCAAGCCCTGTAAATATGTGGGCGTATGGTGGGAGATGATTACCGGAAAGAGCAAATGGAGCTATACCAACGACCTGCCCGACACGCACATCGACAAGGTGGACTGGACAAAGGTCAAGCCTCACGGCAAACACGGCGCCACCACCGAGAACACCAAGCGCTATATCGACTTCGCCGCCGAGCACGGCTTTGACGCCGTCCTCGTCGAGGGCTGGAACATCGGCTGGGAGGACTGGTCGAACCGCTTCAAGGACGAGGTCTTCGATTTCGTCACTCCGTATCCCGATTTCGACCTGCCTTACCTGCGCGACTATGCCAAGGCCAAGGGCGTGAAACTCATCATGCACCACGAGACATCGTCGTCGGTACGCAACTACGAGCGCCGCATGGACAAGGCCTATCAGTTCATGAAGGACAACGGTTACGACGCCGTCAAGAGCGGCTACGTCGGCAACATCATT
>JBJEDC010000090.1:0-7588 GCA_051871645.1 Muribaculaceae bacterium
CGCACCGTCAACTACAAGATCAGCGCCGAGCAGTTCCCCCTCTTTGCATGGATAGCCCTGCTGCTCCTGCTCGCCGACATCTTTGTGCTGCCCCGCAAGTCACCCTGGCTCAAGGACATCAACTTCTTCTCCAACAAGGGCAAAAAGCCTCTCAGCTTCCGAAAGAAAAAGACCGCACTGGCAAAGGACAATGCCCCCAAACGCAAATAAAGACTGCTTACCGACAATGAAGCCAGTTTATATCAAGATATTACCTGCCGCACTCGCGGCCTGCATCCTCGCCCTGTCGACGTCGTGTACCGAAAGCGACGTCAGCAACAAGCGCGAGCGCAACGCCATACGCCGCGGCAACGAGCTGTACGACTCAAAAGAGTACAAGGACGCCATCCATGAGTACGAGGCCGCACTTGACGCCAACTCGTCATCCGAGGCTGCCATCTACGACAAGGCCATGGCCACCCTCAACCTGCCCGAACCCGACTCGACGTCATTCACCAACGCCGTCAATGCCCTCGACTCGCTGGGCAACCGCGCGCAGAACACCGTCGTTGCCGAGCGCTCGCTCTACAACCTCGGCAATCTCCACGTCATTCAGGGAGATATGCTTAAAGCTGCCGCGCAGGCGCCCGAAAATCAGGAACACGCTCAGGAATTCAGCGGAAAGTCCACTGAGTATTACAAAAGAGCCATCGATTACTACAAGAAACTGCTGCGCAAGCATCCCAACAACCTAAAGGCCCTGCAGAACCTGCGCGTTGCCCAGCTGAAACTGCCGCCCGAGCAGCAGGGCGGAGGCGGAGGCCAGAACCAGCAGCAAAAGCAACAACAGCAACAACAGCAGAAGCAGGAACAACAAAAGCAGAATCCTGAATACAAACAGGCCCTCCAGTCAATTCAGAACAAGGAGAACAACACACGCAAGAACCAGGAGATACCCGTCGGCGTAGCCGGTTCTTCCGAAAAGCCATGGTAACAGCCTTCCTCAGTTCTTTCTCTCCTGCATAACATATCAACACAGACAAGCAAGATGTCGAAGATAACAGACATATCAAACACATTACGGCTTAAGACGACCCTGCTGCGCTTGCTGGCCTTTACGGTCATCTTCGCGGCAGCCACAGCGGCCAAGGCTCAGAATGTCGATTTCAGCGTCAAGGCGCCGTCACAGGTCATCCAGGGCCAGACTTTCGCGGTGGAATTCACCGTCACAAACTCCGACGCCCGCCTGACAAAGGCCCCCGCGCTGAACGGCTGTACACTGCGCTATGGCCCCGGAGCCACCAACACCAACTACTACACCGAATATGTCAACGGCCGCTCGGTGTCGTACAGCTCGGTGACCTATACCTGCACCTACGTCGCCGACAAGGCCGGCAAGACGACCGTGCCCTCGGTTACCATCAACGCCAACGGCCGAAAGTTTAGCACCTCGCCCAAGACCATCACCATCCTCCCGCCCGGAAAGGGTCAGCAGAATCAGGGACACGGCCAGGAGCCAGGCCACGGACAGCCCTCCGTACAACAGACCCACAAAGCCACCGCGAACGACCTTATCGTGACCGTATCCCTCAGCAAGAACTCGATGTACGAGGGCGAGGCCGTCATCGCCACAATCAAGGTTTACACCAAATACAACATCCGCAATTTCCAGGCCACGACACTGCCGGCCTTCGACGGCTTCATCAGCGAGGAGCTGCCGGTACCGCAGAAAGCCGAAATCGAGCACTTCCGCGGCGACAACTACTATGCGATGGTGCTCAAACGCTGCCTGCTGTATCCGCAGAAGACGGGTGCGCTGACCATCAACTCGGGACGCTACGACGTCACCCTCGTTGTGCCCGAAAGAATTTCCTACGGCTATTTCTACACCACCCGTCCCGTCGAACAGCGCATCACCACCACCTCCAACTCGGTGACGGCTAACGTGCGCGCCCTGCCCCAGCCCGCTCCCGCCGGCTTCGACGGCGCCGTGGGCACCGGCTTCAAGGCCGCAGCCACACTCGAGCCCGCGAAACTGCGCACAAACGAGTCAGCCACATACACCTACACCATCACCGGCACAGGTAACGTCAAATACCTCTCGGCTCCCGACATCGACTTCGGACCCACCGTAGACGCATACGACCCGACTACCGAGAACGACGCAAAATTCACCGGTTCCAACATGAACGGCACATTCAAGGCTTCATACTCGATTGTGCCCACACAGGTGGGCGAGCTGACGGTGCCCGCAGTGCCGTTCGTATACTTCGACACCGCCTCGGGCAAATACGTCACCGTCGACGTTCCCGCCATCACACGTCCTGTACTCAAAGGTAACGCCGTCGCAGCCACCGGCGACACGCAGAAAGCCATAAACGGCAAACAGCTTGACGACATCCTGCACATCAAAGTCCTTAATTCATCCGACCTACGCCACAAGCCGCACCGCATGATAATGTCGTGGCTCTACTGGACAATCTGCCTCGTCCTTATTCTCGGACTTGTCACGGCAGCCGTCGTTTATCGCCGCGAGCTGCGTCTGCGCGATGACATCCAGGGACGTCGGTCGGCCCGTGCAAACCGCATCGCCGCCAAACGCCTCGCCGCCGCCCGCAAGGCCATGGCCCGCCACAACGAGGAGGAATTCTATGCCTCCGTGGCCTCGGCTCTCTGGGGTTACATGGGCGACAAGCTGCGCATCCCCGCATCGGCCCTTACACGCGAGAACATCACCGAAAAGCTCAGCGCCGACGGCGTCGACGAAGAGTCGATAGCTAATGTCATCGCCGTCCTCGACGACTGCGAGATGGCACGCTTCACCCCCGGCAGCCCCGACCAGAAGATGGATGACCTTTACGGCTGCGCCGCAGCTGCCATCAAGGGCCTCGAAAACTCAAAACGAAAAAAATAGCCGAAAGAAATGAAAAACCGGTTAAAGACCATCATAGCCACCCTGGCGCTCCTGCTGACCGTGCCGGCTTCCTTCGCCGCCACCGAGGCCCAGCAGGCCGACTCGGCATACAACAAAAAAGACTTCCAGAGCGCGCTCTACCACTATCAGGCCGCAGCGCAGAAGGACGGCATCTCGTCCGACCTTTACTACAACATGGGCAACGCCTATTACCGCCTGAACGACCTGGGACATGCCGTGCTCAACTACCGCCGCGCTCTCGCCCTCGACCCCAGCAACGAGGAAGCACGCATCAATCTCGAGTTCGTGCGTACAAAAATCGCCGACAAGCCCGAGGACGACTCCACCTTCCTCAACAACGTCCACCGTCACATCGTATCATGGATGACGCCCGACGCCTGGGCATGGACCTCGCTTGGCATCTTCACGCTGATGATAGCCCTGATAGCCGTCTATCTCTTCGCACCGTCGGTAAACGCCCGAAAGGTAGGTTTCTTCGGCGCTTTCGTCGTGCTGTTTGTGTTCATCTACACGCTGTTCGTGGCCATCTCGTCGGCGAACGCATACAAGGGTGACGGACGCGCCGTCGTCACCGTACCCACGTCAAACATGCGCTCGACACCCGCCTCCTCAAATTCGTCGGCCGACAAGGTCGTGCCCATCCATGAGGGCACCGAAGTAGTCATCCTCGACTCGCTGGCCACGCCCGATGACCCGAAAGTCCCCCTGTGGTACGATGTCAAAATCAACAACACATCGCGTGCCTGGCTTCCCGCCGGCGATGTCGAGAAAGTCTGACGCTTCCGGCCTGTAGCATATTTTTAACGGCAAAACGACTGAACAACTAACCGTTACGGCAAAAACCGTAAAAATATGTTATAAAACATGTAAATATTTTGGCAAAAAGTTTTGCTCAATACAAAAAAGAGCGTTAATTTTGAATTGTCGCAGTGTCCCATACAGCGGGCGCTGACATTTAATTACCTGTATATTAACCCCTATAACCCATAGTCATCATGGCAAAGACAATCACCTTCAACGAGTTGCGATCCCTCAAAGACAGCCTGCCCGACGGTTCGATGCACCGCATCGCCGACAAACTTAATGTCACCGTACAAACCGTCCGCAATTACTTTGGCGGCAGCAACTATGACCTCGGCAAGAACCAGGGCATGCACATCGAGCCGGGTCCCGACGGAGGCATCGTCGTCCTTGACGACCCCACCATCTACGACATGGCCGTAGAAATCCTCAAAGAGCAGGAAAAATAAAGCCACCCGTACAAAAACACCACAGCGGCGAACAGGACTCCGTCCCGTTTGCCGCTGTCATTTTTCAGTCGGTAAAAGTCAGGCCGTCGACGTCTCCGAGGCGGCTACGCAGCCGTTCAGCCTCATCGCGGCGGATACGGACGCGGGCCGAGCAGGCGTTGTCGAAGGTCAGTTCGTCCGTGATTACTCCCGGCTGCTTTATCAGCTTCATGACGTCGTTGACGCTGACGTACGGGAAAGTGAAGGCCATGCTTTCCTCGACATGGCGCACAACTTTGGGAGCGGCCTCCAGCGCCAGCCTCGCGGCCTCGCGGTAAGCGGCAATAAGTCCTGACGTGCCCAGCTTGATGCCGCCGAAATAGCGTACGACAACAACCACGACGTCCGTCAGACCGAAGCTGTTTATCTGCCCCAGGATGGGCTTGCCGGCGGTGCCCGACGGCTCGCCGTTGTCGTTCGACATCGACACTGACCGGTCGGCGCCGAGCATGTAGGCCCAGCAGACATGACGGGCGTCATGATAGCGCCGCGTCACCGACGCCACGGCGGCCTTGGCCTCGTCGGCGGTAGTCACCGGAAAGGCGAACGACAGGAAACGGCTCATCTTCTCGGTATGTTTACCTTCGCCCTCTGCGCTTATAGTAGTGTATTCGTCGCTCATTGGTTACATAAAAACGGAGTGGAAATCCCGTCGCCGGAAATTCCCGGAAATTGGCGATTTTTGCCAAATTGACATGAAAAAACGTTCCGGACCGGGGTCTGCAAGCCCCGATGACGCCCTTTCGCCGACAAAGTTAGCACTTTTTGTGCTATTTTTCTTTGGCGTCCCGCCTATATTTGGTAATTTTGCATATCAATATGCACTTACATATTGCCAAAGCATTTCTTGCCGGAAAAACCAATAACACTAACATACTTATTTTATCATAAATAACCAATCCTTTAACTGTCATGGCAGACAATAAAGAAAAACTGTTCGACCAGTTCCCCGCCACCACTTACGACGAATGGCGTGCCAAAGTCGAGGTAGACCTCAAAGGCGCCGACTTTGACAAGAAACTGGTATGGCGAACCAACGAGGGCTTCAATGTCCAGCCCGTTTACCGGCGCGAGGACATCAAGGACCTTCAGACCACCAACTCGCTGCCCGGCGAATATCCTTACGTCCGCGGCACACGCACCGACAACGACTGGCTCACCCGCCAGGAAATCGTGGCCGAGAGCGCCGAAGAGGCCAACAGCATCGCAAAGGACGTGCTCAACAAGGGTGTGACCTCGCTGGGCTTCTGCGTCAAGGAAGCCACCGCTGAAGAGCTCGCCGCCCTCCTCAAGGACATCCACGTCCCCGCAGTCGAGATTAACTTCACATGCTGCCCCAACAAGGCTCAGGCCCTGGCCGAGGTGCTTGTGAAATTCCTGCAGGAAAAAGGCTGGGCCGACGACTTCCGCGGCTCAATCGACTACAACCCCCTGCGCAAGGCCCTGCGCCACGGCGCAGGCAACGTCAGCGACCAGGTTGTCGCCCAGGCCAAGAAGCTGGTGGAGACCGTAGCTCCCGTCAAGGGCCTGCGCGTCCTCTCGGTTGACTCCAACGTACTCAGCAACGCCGGTGCATACATCACCCAGGAACTCGGTTACGCCCTCGCCTGGGGCGCCGACTGGATGACACTGCTCACCGACGCCGGCCTCAGCGCCACCGAGGTGGCCTGCCGCATCAAGTTCAACATGGGCGTTTCCTCCAACTTCTTCATGGAGATTGCCAAGTTCCGCGCCGCCCGTATGCTCTGGGCCGAAATCGTACGCCAGTACAAGCCCGACTGCACCTGCGCCGAAAAGATGATGTGCCACGCCGTCACCTCGCGTTTCAACCAGACCATCTACGACGCATACGTCAACCTGCTGCGCAGCCAGACCGAGGCATTCTCGGCAGCCGTCGCCGGCGTTGACTCGATGACAGTCACACCCTTCGATGTCGCATACAAGAAACCCGACGACTTCAGCGAGCGCATCGCCCGCAACCAGCAGTTCCTGCTCAAGGAAGAGAGCCACATGGACAAGGTCATCGACCCCGCCGGCGGTTCGTACTACGTCGAGACCCTCACCGTCTCCATCGCCGAGCAGGCCTGGAAGCTCTTCCTCGACGTCGAGGAGAACGGCAGCTTCTTCAAGCAGGTCAACGAAGGCACCGTACAGAAAGCCGTCAACGCCAGCTGCGAGAAACGCCACACCGACGTCGCCCGCCGCAAGGAAATCCTGCTGGGCACCAACCAGTTCCCCAACATCAACGAAATCGCCCACGACAAGATTGAGGGCGCTGCCTGCGGCTGCGGCTGTGGCTGCGACCACGAGCACGAGGACAACGGCGGTCTGCTGAACAAACGCGCCGCCACCGACTTTGAGGCTCTGCGCCTGCAGACCGAGGCCTGGCCCGTACGTCCCAAAGTATTCATGCTCACCATCGGCAACCTGGCCATGCGCCTCGCCCGCGCCCAGTTCTCGAGCAACTTCTTCGGCTGCGCCGGATACCAGATTATCGACAACAACGGCTTCAAGACCGTCGAGGAAGGCATCGACGCCGCCCTCGCACAGGACGCCAACGTCATCGTCCTCTGCTCGAGCGATGACGAGTACGCCGAGTACGCTCCCGCCGCCTTCAAGTACCTCAACGGCCGCGCCGAGTTTGTCGTTGCCGGAGCTCCCGCCTGCATGGACGACCTCAAGGCTCAGGGCATCAACGACTTCGTTCATGTACGCGTAAACGTGCTGGACACCCTTCGTGATTTCAACAAACGTCTTCTCAAATAACCGGCACCGATGAAACCCGATTTTAAAACCATAGATATCACTCGTGACGGATTCGGCGCACAGCACCCCGCCACCCAGCCCGCCGAGGACTGGCTCACTCCCGAGCTCATCCCGGTAAAACCCATATACAGCAAACAAGACCTGGAAGGCCTCGAGCACCTCGACTACATGTCGGGTATTCCTCCCTTCCTGCGTGGCCCGTACAGCGCCATGTACCCCCTGCGCCCCTGGACCATCCGCCAGTATGCCGGCTTCTCCACCGCAGCCGAGTCGAACGCTTTCTACCGCCGCAACCTGGCTTCGGGCCAGAAAGGTCTGTCGGTAGCATTCGACCTGGCCACACACCGCGGCTACGACGCCGACCACGAGCGCGTTGTCGGTGACGTCGGCAAGGCCGGTGTTTCCATCTGCTCCGTCGAGGACATGAAGGTACTCTTCAACGGCATCCCCCTCAACAAGATGTCCGTGTCCATGACCATGAACGGCGCCGTTCTGCCCATCCTGGCCTTCTACATCAACGCCGGCCTCGAACAAGGCGCTAAGCTTGAGGAGATGGCAGGTACCATCCAGAACGACATCCTCAAGGAGTTCATGGTGCGCAACACCTATATCTATCCGC
>JBJEDC010000091.1:0-7550 GCA_051871645.1 Muribaculaceae bacterium
CGGCGGCTTTTTGACATGGCCAAATATTTCAGAAAGAATTAACAGAAATTAACATATGGAGTATTGTGATAATGGCCCTCCAGACCATTTTAGGAGACAAGGGGTATACGGTAACTTTTTAAGCTTTAGCTCAAAAGCATAGACAAAAAGGCCGGGGAGGGCAAAAACAGCCAAGCGGCAAAAATAAATAAAAAATGTAATGGTGAGGGGTAAGATTGCATCGCCCGGCCGTTGATCAGCGGTCGGCGAGGAGGGTCTGCATAATCAGGGGGGTAGCGCCGCGGTTGGTGCGGATGTAGGAGGCGGCGGAAGCGCCTTGACAGCGACGGGCGGCGGGGTCGGCAAGCCAGCGGGTGAGAATGGCGGAGCACTCGGCGCGGTCTTTGTACTGGAAGGCGGCGTTAGCGACGATGAGGTCTGCGGCTTCACGGAATTTGGAGTTATTGGGACCAAAGGCTACGGGGATGCCGTAAACGGCAGCCTCATTGATGTTATGTATGCCGGCGCCCAAGCCTCCGCCGATTATGGCCGCGTCACCGTAGCGATAAAGGCGGGAAAGGAGGCCAAAACAGTCTATGATAAGGACCTGAGTGTCCTCGGGAATAGTCCTGGATGTTCCACCTTTTCCGGCGGCTTCGGACCATAGAAGGGCTTTGCCCCAGAAAGATTCGGCAAGGGTTTTCAGTCGTTTTTCGTCAAATTCATGGGGAGCGACAATTGCTTTGATTTCGGGGTGCTCGTTGAGCCAGGGTATGTAGCAGGCCTCATCCTGGGGCCATGAACTTCCGACGACGAGAGTAAAGATGTGCTGGCTGTCTCCCCCGTCCCGATGGAGCCATTGCTCAATTTCGGGGATGGGACGGGAGTCCTCGGCGACCTGGACGACGCGGTCGAAGCGTGTGTCACCGGCCACGGTGACATTGGTTATCCCGACCGATGCCAGCAGGTCGAGGCTGGCGCGGTCCTGCACAAAAATATGGGTATAGGTGTGCAGAACGTCACGCGAAAAAGCGCCCCAGGGTTTGAAGAAACGCTGTCCGGGACGGAAAATCGCCGATATAAGATAAAGAGGAATGTGCCGTTTTGCTATCTCGTGCAGATAATTCGACCAAAATTCGTACTTGACGAAAATGACGCATTTCGGTTGTGCGAGGTCAAGAAACTCCCGGACGTTCGACGGTGTGTCAAAGGGGAGATAGACCACGCAGTCGGCTCCATTGTAATTGTGACGGACAGTGTAGCCCGAGGGCGAGAAAAACGACAGCAACACTTTTGCACCGGGACACACCTTGCGGTACTCCTCGATGACCGGTCGCGCCTGCTCGAATTCGCCCAGCGATGCCGCATGCACCCACAGGTCGAACCCGTCGGGAGCGACTGTGGCACGAGCCTGTCGGAGTCGGTCAAAAGTCCCGGCCTGCCCCTCCGTCATCAGGCGCATTTTGCTGCTGCGAACCGAAGCAAGTCGTGCCCCTGCGGACATGGCGTGCATACCTATGTTATAAAAAATGCTCACCTTTCTGCCGTGAAAGTCCTTAGATTACCGCCCCGGGTTACTGCATGGTTGCGGCGTGCGCGTTGATGCGGTCGATACCTGTCAGCAGGCGTGCTATCGTCTCTTCGCGTCCGATGAGCTCGGTGATGTCGAACATGTGGGGACCCTTGCAACTGCCTACGACAGTGAGGCGGAAAGCGTTCATCACGTTGCCGGTGTGGTAGCCGTTGTTGGTAATCCAGTTGAGCACAACGGGCTCCACCTCCTCCGACTTGAAGCCGGGCATGTCGTTGAGGATGCCGACAAGCTGACGCATAATCTCGTCCATTCCCGGCGTCCAGCGCTTGCGGATGTCCTTTTCGGCGTAGCTGTCCGGGGCGACGAAGAAGAACGAAGCCTGATCCCAGAGGTCAGCCACGAAGTTGATGCGGCTCTTGACCATGCCGACGGCGCGGGCGATGTATTCGAGCGAGAACTTGTCGGTGTCTACGCCATGCTCCTTGAGGACAGGGATGAACAGCTGAGCCAGCTGCTCGTCGGTAAGCATCTGCAGATATGTGTGGTTGAACCACTTGGCTTTTTCGAAAGCGAATTTGGCACCCGAGCGCGAGCAATGCTCGAACGAGAATTTATTTTCAATTTCCTCGACCGTCATCACCTCCGAGTCATCGCCGGGGTTCCAGCCGAGGAGAGCCAGGAAGTTCACAACCGCCTGAGGCAGATAACCCGACTCGCGGTAACCGGCCGAAACAGCACCGGTCCTGGGGTCATGCCATTCGAGAGGGAAGACGGGGAAGCCGAGGCGGTCACCGTCGCGCTTGGACAGCTTGCCTTTGCCATCGGGCTTGAGAAGCAGGGGCAGATGGACGAACCGTGGCATGGTGTCGCTCCATCCGAAAGCCTCGTAAAGCAGGACGTGGAGCGGTGCCGACGGCAACCATTCCTCACCGCGGATGACGTGCGAAATCTTCATGAGGTGGTCATCGACAATATTTGCAAGGTGATATGTGGGCAAGTCGTCGGCCGACTTGTAGAGCACCTTGTCATCAAGGATATCCGATTTTATCACCACCTTCCCGCGCAGAAGGTCATCGACCTCGACCGCACGTCCCGGCTCTATCTTGAAACGGACAACATATTTCTCGCCATTGTCAATCAACTGTTTGACCTCTTCAACCGGCATTGTAAGCGAGTTGCGCATACGTCCGCGTGTCGAAGCGTCATACTGGAAATTAGGAACCTCAGCCCTTACCTTCTCCAGCTCTTCGGGAGTGTCGAAGGCGATGTATGCCTTTCCGGCGTCAAGGAGTTTGCGCACATGTTCGCGGTAAATGTCGCGGCGCTCGCTCTGCTTGTAGGGGCCGTAAGGGCCGCCTTCGCGGACGCCCTCGTCGATGGTTATTCCGAGCCATGCCAGCGCCTCATTGATGTAGTCCTCGGCACCGGGGACAAAACGCTGCGAGTCAGTATCTTCGATGCGGAGAATCATCTTTCCGCCATTCTGACGGGCAAAAAGCCAGTTGAACAAAGCGGTGCGAACACCGCCGATATGGAGGGGACCCGTGGGAGAGGGGGCAAAACGGACTCTAATTTCCTGTGACATATTATTATATGAGATAGTTTCAAACTTTAAATCAACAGCCGGACGTCTTTATCCCGTCAATCAAATTGCAAAAGTAACGAAAAAGGTTGAAAACTTGACTATTATTACTGTATTTTTTAGTCGGACGGCTTATTTCAGGGCCGATTTGTGGATGTCGGCGATGTCGACGAGGTTGTGAATGATGGCGTAGATGGTGAGGCCGGCGGCTGAGTGGATGTCAAGCTTGGCGCAGATGTTGCGGCGATGCGTATTGACGGTGTGGGCAGAGAGATTGAGTCGGTCGGCTATCTCCTTTGTTGACAAGCCGCGGGCAATGCAGGCAACTACCTCACACTCGCGGCGGGAAAGTTCTTCGGGCTCCTTGCCGGTGACAGACTGGCTGTTACGATGCGCCTGTTCAAGGCTGCGGTCAACAATCTCGCGGACGGCGGGAACAAGGATATTATCCTCGACGGCGCAGTGGCCCGAGATGTCGCCCACACAGTTTATTATATCGAACAGCGCGGAGTTGATCAGGTCCTCGTTGCCGACGGAGCGGTAGTGCGAGACGAATATCTCCTTGAGCTCCTGCAGTTTGGGGGCCAGCGGCTGGTGACTGGCCTCAAAAGCAGAGAAGTCGAGAGCCTCGGTGACATTGCCTGCCAACAGCTCCTCGACATACGGAAAAACATTCTCGTCCTCGAAGGCCATGTGTGCGCGCACCTCGCCGACATAATCGTCAAAATACCTAAGTATCAGCATCGTGAGGTCATGCGGGTCATGCACCGGCAAAGCCTCAAGGAGTTTGCGGCGGATGGCAGGAAGAGCGAACTCCAGGAAATACTTGTGGGCATTCTTGAGGTACCGCATCAGCGCCGCCACGTCCACCTTGGACGACTTCCAGTCACGTCCGGTGCTGAAATTGGCGACGGCAAGGAATGTGTCGCAATCGATGCCGCGCTCACGGCATACCTGTTCGACAGTAGCGTTGCCGAAGCCCAGGGCCACGTCGAAACGGCGTATCACCATCAGCAGCTGCGGCTCATCGTGGATGAGCTGACGCATCAGGTCATGAGGGCCAAAAGAGTTACTCCGCTTTGTTTCCATTTCTATTTTGTCTGACCGCCGTCAATCATCAGCGTGTAGATGGCGCGGCTGACGTCAGGCGTTATGGGATAGTATGCACCGAAGACGGCACCTTTATCTATGTGGACACGGCGCACAAGGTCGTCAATGTCGGGGTTTTCAATGCCGAGCTGCGCCAGCGTCACGGGCATGCCTATCGACTTGTAGAACTCTCTTAGACGGCGCACGCCCTCGAAGGCGTCGGCAGTGTCATCGCCACTGTCGGGGACAGCGAAAATGCGGTGTGCCATCTGCGCCACCTTGGCGGGACGGTTTGCGGCCATGAACTCCATCCATGCCGAGTTGACGACGGCCAGTCCGGCTCCATGGGTGACACCGTAGACAGCGCTGAGCTCATGCTCGAGACCGTGGCTGGCCCAGTCCTCGGCTTTACCGCATCCGCAGACGCCGTTGTGGGCCATCGTTCCCGCCCACATCAGATTTGCGCGGGCGTCGTAATCGTCGGGATTGTCAAGGACGGCGCGCACGCGGTCCATGATTGCCATGATGAGGCCCTCGCTTATGCGGTCGGTGGTCTCGGTACCCTTGGTGGGACTGTAATAACGCTCGAAGATATGGGCCATCATGTCCACCGCTCCGGCGCAGGTCTGATAGTCCGGGAGAGTGAAAGTGAGCTCGGGATTGAGCATGGCGAAACGAGGACGCAACCAGTAATCGGTGCGCAGGCTAATCTTGTGCATGCCGTCAAGGCGCGTTATCACCGAGTTGCCCGAGCCCTCGCTTCCGGCGGCGGGGATGGTGAGGACAACGCCGACAGGTAGTGCGTTCTCCACCTTTGCCTTTCCGGCCCAGAAATCCCAGAAGTCGCCGTCGTAGACGGCACCGGCGGCGATGGCCTTGGCGGTGTCGATGACCGAGCCGCCTCCGACGGCGATGATACCGTCGATACCGTTCCGGCGCACGATGTCTATACCCTCGTAGACGCGGTCATCGGTGGGATTGGGGTTAATTCCGCCCATCTGCGTCACCTTTATTCCGGCGGCAGCGAGACTGTCGCAGACGCGGCCGAGAACGCCGCTGCGTATCGCGGACGAGTGGCCGTAAACCACCAGCACGTTTGACATCTTCTCAAGCACAGCCTGAGCACCGGTCTCGTTCTCGGCTCCACGGCCGAAAGTGTAGCGCGTAGGCGCCCAATATCCGAAATTGTCCACTGTTATATCATTTAGTTAATCGTTTTGCAATGTTTTGAAAGCATTAAGCGCCTTGTCTACTTCGGCATCCGCCAATCCTGCCGATAGAGAGATGCGCAGACGTTCGGTGCCGGGCGGAACGGTCGGCGTGCGTATCGGCAGGACCTTTACGCCCTGCTGCATAAGTCGTTCTGACAGCTCCACCGTGCGTGCTGCGTCACCGACTGTAAACGGCATGATGTGCGAGGTCTCCTTACCCAGCGCCTCCCCTATCCTGCCGGCGATGACAGCGAGACGTTGTCTCCGGTCATCCATCAGCACGGCGCGACGCATCACATACTCGGTCCATGCCGCCTGCACAGGCGGGATAGCGGTGCTGAAGATGAGGCTGCGACAGCGGTTAATCATAAACCGGCGCAATGTGTCGTTCATCACGGCGTATGCTCCGGCCGAAGCCAGCGCCTTGCCCAGTGTGCCGACCAGGATGTCGACCCCGGGATTGTGCGCTGCAAGACCAAGACCCTGCTCACCGAGGACACCAACGGCGTGAGCTTCGTCCATATATAGCAATGTGTCGGGGTGCAACCTCTTGGCTCGAACGAGGGCGTCAATGTCGGCACGGTCGCCGTCCATCGAGTAGACCGACTCGGCGATTATCACCACGCGGGAGTAGCGGCTGCCGTTGTCGGCGATAATCTTCTCGAGGTGTGCCATATCGTTGTGACGGAAGCGACGGAAGTCGCTGCCTGACAGCGTCAGTCCATCGATAATCGATGCATGTACGAGCTTGTCGGCAACGAAAAGCGTATCCTTTCCGCCAAGCGCCGCCACCATACCCGTGTTGGCGTGGTAACCGCTGTTGAACAGCAGTGCCGGAGCGCCGTAAAGCCCGCTCAGATAGTTTTCAAGGCTGGCGTATGCCTCCTGCGAGCCCGCCAGCAGACGCGAGGCCGACGAAGTAGGCAGAAAACTGTCCGCCGTCAGCGTCTCCAGGAACTCACGGCGCATATCGCGGTCAGCGGCCAGGCCGAGATAGTCGTTGGACGAAAGGTCAATGACATCCCCGCCACCCGTTGGCAGCGCGCGCAGGTTTCCGGTAGCCTCAAGACGGCTTAATGTTTCGCTTATCGCTTTCATCTCACTTCAGTTGCGACACCATAGCCACGCACTCGGTGCAGAGCTTGGCGAGCTGTTCGTCGGTGGTGACGTAAGGCGGCATGATATACACGTTGCGTCCGAAGGGACGGATCCACACCCCACGGCGCACACATTCTTTCTGAAACTCGCCCACATCGACGGGCTTGTCGACCTCGATGACACCGATAGAGCCGAGGCAGCGGACGTCAGTGACATTTGGCAGTTTACGCGCAGGCTCAAGACCCTTTTTCAGGCACGCGGTGATGTGCGCCACGCGCGACTCCATATCCTGCTCGTTAAGCATCTTCAGCGACTCCAGGCCGATTGCGCACGCCAGCGGATTGCCCATGAACGTCGGGCCGTGCATCAGCACTCCGGCCTCGCCGCGGCTGATGGTGTCGGCCACCTTCTGCGTCGTCAGCACCGCCGATGAGGTCAGGTAGCCGGCAGTCAGGCCCTTGCCTATGCACATTATGTCGGGCATCACCCCGGCGTGCTCCCAGGCAAACATCTTGCCCGTACGCCAGAAGCCGGTGGCTATCTCGTCAAAAATCAGCAGAATACCGTACTCGTCACACAGCTTCCGCGCCTCGCGGAGGAACTGCGGATGGTAGAACCACATGCCGCCGGCGCCCTGCACCACAGGCTCGAGGATAAGCGCGGCGATTTCGTCGCTGTGCTCTTCCAGCACCTTCTTCAGCGGCTCGATGTCGGCCGGATTCCACTCCCCGTCGAAGCGGCTCGACGGCGACGGCACGAAGAAACGTATGGGCAGAGCCGAGCCGAAAGCTCCGTGCATGCCCGTCACCGGGTCGCAGACGCTCATGGCGTTCCATGTATCGCCGTGGTAACCGCGCATGATGGTGACGAAGTTTGTCTTTTTATGACTCCCGCTCGCCGCCACGGCATACTGCACGGCCATCTTCATGGCCACCTCTACGGCCACGCTGCCCGAGTCTGCATAGAAGATATTGTGCATATTTGGCGGAGCCACCTTCAGTAGTTCCTTGCCCAGCTCGATGGCGGGTTCATGGGTGAGGCCGCCGAACATTACATG
>JBJEDC010000092.1:0-99689 GCA_051871645.1 Muribaculaceae bacterium
ATGAAGCAGGAGGGGCATCGTGACGATACAATTCACAGTTCAAAACAGGACCTGGATTTACAGCTCATGGAAACGGTTGACCGAACCAATCATACATCCAACTGCGTTCAGCAATACAATCTCTGCACGTTACGGAAATATATCTGGCAGGATGAAGACGTTTATCAGATAAAAGTTGCCTATGGCTGTCCGGGACATTGCAATTATTGCGCTACCAAACTGGCTATAGGTGAGTTCCATAGCGTACCGAAAGCACTGGTGCTCAAACAATTCCGGGAAGGAATAGCCTCCGGATTCAAACGTTTTTCACTGATTGGGGATGAAATCGGTTGTTATGGTACTGATTTTGGCGAGAATATAGTCAGACTGCTTGATGATGTGTATGCCCTGAACTCGGATATAACAGTGTCAATCAGGTATATCCATCCTGATATATTTGTCCGCTATTATGACGGGCTGAAGCCGTATCTGACAAACGGGTTCATTGATTTCTTCTGCTGCGCTATACAGTCCGGAAGTCCTAAGATGCTGAAAGCGATGAACAGGAATCCAGATATCGAGCCGTTTATCAAATGTATGGAGGACCTTAAAAAAGAAAATTGCAAGGTCAATAAACATACTCAGATTCTAATCGGCTACCCGGGAGAAACGGAAGCAGACGTGTGGCAGACCTTGTCGGTACTCATCCGATGCGATTTTGATCATATCAACATCAATAAGTTCAGCAAAAGACGGGGAACTGTCGCATATGAATTAGAGGAGACGGTCCGGGAAGAGGACAAGGTGGCAAGATGCAGCCTTGTCCGCGAGATAATGTTTATGGGTAAGAAAGCCAAATTATATAATGCAATAAAAAAATCTTATTACAATGATTGAACCGGAAAATATTGAAGTGATACGTGACTCTATAGCTTCTGTTTTGCCGTTGCTCAGAGAGCTTGCGGAGAACAGTAGCCCGGAGCCTTATACAGTAGATAATTTATGGTGGACTAAATTAAATGTCGCAATCTCTATTGCTGCTGCACTGATAGGAGGCGTGGGAGCATATTATGGATACAAGGGTTTCGTTTATGCCAAGGAAACCGCTCGTAATGTCGCCCGTTTGCCGCAAGAGACACAGTTTGAGTTGTGTCTGTCGTTACTTCAGGATTTGTTACTGAATTATGTGCGTGCTATTATAATATTCTGCAACCATAAAGATGGACTAAAACCGACATCGGATAATTACATATCCAATTTTATGCTTCCTGAATTTGAGGACATATTTAATCCGGAGTCTTTTTATCAGAATGGGGAAGCATTTATTTGCTTAAATTCCCTGAAGTCAAGGATGAAGCACTATAATCATATGATTGAAGTAATTGAGAGCCACTGCAGCAGTGGGGGAATTACAGACAAGGATTGTAATGATTTGGTGATAAAGACATCGAAAGTAACACGTTCGGTGTTTAAATTCATAGAAAAAGTCGACGGTACGCAAGAGACTTTAAAGCATAACTTGATAGGGAATATCGCCAAACAAACCAATGGCAGAATGGAAGAAGTGCAATTGAGTGATGATAATAAACAAACATTCCAGGCATTGGTAGCTGCAATGGAAAGTATCCCGGGAATGGTTGATTTTGGTAACGAGTCATTTGACTTGTCCTCTGCCGTCTCTAAGAACATTCAATATCTTAGTGATAGAGAGGACGCCCCTGATGCTATTGATTTGCTTGCTTATAACGGTGTTATCGAAAGACGGTATCTGGAATGAAACGGATTTACCGTAATTATCCGATAGCGGACGATGTCGCCGAAGTATTTCACTATGATTATAGTGAAAGTATTTCAAGGTACATGGAAAATGTAAACGGCATTTTCCATTCCAAAAATGTATCCGTTAATCTGAATTTGCGAAGCAAACGGCACACTCAGGCTGTTCCCGGATGGGATTTAGGCAATGGCAACATCATTTCATTACCGGTCAAGATATGCGAATGCACCGTAGGTCTGATTGAAGATAATTATTATATTGCCTACACATACTGGTCCGGCAAGAACTTAATCCTCAGCATTTCAAAAGCAGATAAAGGAATATGGCTAAACTCCGGAATAAACGCGTTTGATTATGCCTGTAACATCCTTACTATAAAAGATGGGATTAACAGTCATCTACAATTTGATGGGGCAAAGTTTTTCTGGAGGTCTTATGAAACTGCCGTCATATCCTCGCCATATAAACGATATTTATATGACATCGTTCAAGGGTGTGTTGTCCGGACTGTCAATACTCCAATACTGCAAAAAAGTGAATTTCCGCGGCAACTGCTGATGGATCATGATAGGGCACACTTCGTATATCTCCGGAAATCCGGGATATATTGTATTCATTTATACCCGAAGGAGAGAGAGGTAAAATCACCTGCAATAGTAATTTGCCTCGGAGGACCTTTTATAAAAATTCCTGACATAAGAACCATGCCTGATTTGTTTCATCGATTTTCAAATGTGGGTTATCATGTTATTATTCCGTTACGCAGAGGAGTGGTCGGTCTGTCTTCTGAGTGGGAAAGGGGACTATATGACCGGTACGGCATTGCTGATGTCGAGGATATTATTGTTGCAACGAAGGAGATGATGACTGAATATGAGTCGACCATTGATTCAACCCGATTAGGCCTGTATGGCGGAAGTTACGGCGGCTATTCCGCATTACTCATAAACGGCAAGCACAACAGGGATTTATTATTCAAATCGGTAGTCTCCCATTGTGGCGTATTTGACCTTTCTTCTTACCCTTATCATAGTTCGGGTAAGGCACGCGACATTATGATGGAATATGGTCACACCTATGATAAATCAGTTTATTGCGATAATATCCGAAATATCAATCCGGCATGTTTCGTCAGCGATTGGATAGTCCCGGTCTTGCTTGTACATACAATTGATGACACCGCAACCTGGTTCGGACAATCTGTTAACGCTTACAATGCGGCATTAAATAATTCCTGTCACAACGTATCTCTTATACTCGCGCATGGCGGCCATTCATATAATATCAGCGAAGAAGAAGCCGTTGAAGACGCCATTATAAAACATTTCAATAAGACGTTAAAAACATGACTGTATTTTGAATATCAGGATTAAAATCCGGAGGTTCCTTTGTCGGTCAAAAATTTAGGGCTAATTTTGTGATGTTGGAATTCCAGAACTTTTAACTATATACCCGAATTGTTGAGTGATTATTTGGATGGTAATAATGAATTTCCCGGACTGTGACTTGTCGGATAACTGATATTCTATAGGTCGAGGTAATGGCGGCGCTGGGCGGGGGAGAGGCGCTCGATTGCATAGCGGAGAGTGGTGCGGGACATGGCGGTGTGATGGGCGTCGAGGAACGCGAGGAGTGTCTGGAGGTCGCGCTTGCCGACTTCGCGTAGCATCCAGCCTGTGGCTTTGTGGATGAGGTCGTGGGGATGGGAGAGCAGTTTCAAGGCGATGCGCAGGGTGTCATCGAAACGGTTGGTGCGGATAAGGGTGGCCGTCGATACGATGGAGATGCGCTGGCGCCAGAGGTTAGTGTCGGCGGCGAACCGGTCGAGGAGATTTGTTGGCGGGAGACTGCCGTCGGGGAGGGGAGTCAGGAGGTAGCTGCCGACGATGTAGGGAGCGGAGAGGTCGACGAGGTCCCAGTTGTTGGCCCGATGGGCGTGGCGCAGGTAAAGGTCAAGAATCAGACGGCGGCGCAGAGCCTGTTCGGGCGTGTCCTTGCCGCGCTTGGGGAGGGCGGCGCTCATCTCTTCCACTAAAAGCAGAAAGCCGGCGAGGCGTACTTCGTGCCACTCCGATTTCAGCAGTTCGGCAATCTCCGGCAATGTCACTTTCAGCTTAGCCTCGCGTACTACCGCTCTTGTCTGAGGCACTTTCAGGCCGAGGAAACGGTCGCCCTCGCCGTATTCGCCCTTGCCGGTCTTGAAAAAGCGCGAAAGGATGGTACGCTGCTGCTCATTGCGTTGCGACTCAAGACATTCTGTGATGCCGGCGGCTGTCACCTCGGACTCAACGATGCGCTGAAAGGCACGGCGTGGCGTTCCGTCGTCCATCGTCACGATGCCCCGGAACGAGAACCCTGCGTGCTCAATTTGCCGCAGCATAGTCGCGTTGTCGGCATGCGTGTCGATGCGCAGATGGTCGCAGCAAGTCGCCGCCCATCCGAAAATCATCGGCATCATCCCCCTCACCGACCCGTCCGTGGCCACGCGGTGCAGTGTCATATAAGGCACCGGCGACTCTACCCATCCCGGCCCGTCATAAATATTGGCATAATGCGGGTCGGGCTTCGACATCAGCGCGAACGTCGCCACAATCCGCCCGTCGCCGTCCGTTACGACATAGCTGTCTCCCAGCCTGATATCCTCCTTGACCAAAGCCAAATCCGGCGACTTGTCGCCCCACTGCGTCGGGTTGCCGTTAGCCGCCATAAACCGTCGTGCCACTGCAAAAACCTCCGCCATCCGCGGTAAATCCTCCATGGCAGTCCGCCTGACCCTTAGCCCGGCTCCCGCCTTCATTTTCAGATCATACTTAACCATACGGCAAAGACAGTTTACTGTTTGTCCTTCTTCTTGGGCTTGGTGGCGGGGTCGGGGAGACGGGCGGGGTCGCCGTGGAGGCCCATGGTGGCGCCGAGGGTGAGGAGGAAGTCGATGGCGGCCTCGCGGGTGGGCTCGATTTCGCAGTCCTTGCTGACGCGGGTGAGCTCTTTCATCAGGGTGCCTACCTCGCGGCCCTGGGGCAGGCCGAACATGGACATGATGTCGAAGCCGTCAAGGGCGGGACGGAAGGCGCGGTCAAGGTCAAGGGCGCGGACGGCGCGGATTTTCTCGTCGACGAGGTCGAAGTTGTCGAGGAAGCGCTGTTTTTTCTCCAGGTTCTTGCTGGTTATGTCGGCGCGGGCGAGAATCATCAGGTCCTCGAGGTCCTCCTCGGCGTAGTTTGCCAGACGGCGTACGGCGCTGTCGGTGACCTCGTCCTCGACAAGGGCGATGGGGCGCATGTGCAGCTCGACAAGCTTCTGCACCTTGCGCATCTCCTCGCCGAGGGGCAGGCCGAGGCGGCGGAAAATGCGCGGCACCATCTTCGAGCCTATGAAATTATGGTTGTGGAAAGTCCAGCCATTCTTGGCATCCCACTGCTTGGTGGCGGGCTTGCCGATGTCGTGGAGCAGGGCGCCCCAGCGTGTCCAGATGTCGGTGGTGCGGGCGGCGACATTGTCAAGCACCTCGAGGGTGTGGTAAAAATTGTCCTTGTGGCCGCGTCCATGGCGCGTCTCCACTCCGCTCATCGCCTCCAGCTCGGGCAGGACGTATGGCAGCACGCCAGTCTTCATCATCAGTTCGAAGCCTACCGACGGCTTTGGCGCCGCCATGATTTTCTGCAGCTCGTCCTTGATGCGCTCGCGGGCGAGGATGCTCATGCGGTCGGCGTTGCGTGCCATAGCCATCAGCGTCTCCGGCGCGATGCGGAAGCCTAACTGCGTGGCGAAGCGTACGGCACGGAGGATGCGCAGCGGGTCGTCGCTGAAGGTGACGTCCGGGTCGAGGGGCGTGCGGATTATCCCGGCATGCAGGTCGGCCAGTCCGTTGTAGTTGTCGACAAGCTCGCCGAAGCGGCCGGCGTTGATGCACAGCGCCATTGCGTTGATGGTGAAGTCGCGGCGGGCGATGTCCTCGTCCAGCGTGCCGTCCTCAACGATGGGGTTGCGGCTGTTGCGGTCATAGCTCTCGCGGCGGGCGCCGACAAACTCCAGCTCGGTGCCGTGCCAGGCCAGACGGGCCGTGCCGAAGCTCTTGAATACAGTCACCTTGATGTTGCGTCCCAGCGCGCGTGCTGCGGCGCGTGCCAGGTCGATGCCCGAGCCCACCGTCACGAAGTCGATGTCCTTGGAGGGGCGTTTGAGCAGCAGGTCGCGCACAACCCCTCCCACCACATAGGCCTCACGGTCCATGCCGTCGGCAACCTTGCCTATGGTGTGGAAAATGGGTTTGTCAATAAGTTGCTTATATTCAGCCATGTCGGGATAATGATTGATTGGTGAAGAGGATGCGGACCGCTCAGCTGACGAGGGTGATAAGGTCCTCGGGAGCGTTTGTCATGCGTCGCAGGGGGCCGTCGGCAGTGACGGCGTAGGTGTTCTCGATGCCCACGGCGCCGACATCGGGAATGACGAACTTAGGCTCGATGGCCAGTACGTTGCCGGCCTCAAGAACACTGTCGGTCTTGAGCGTTATCACAGGTAACTCGTTGAGGGCTATGCCTATGCCGTGACCGATGAAGGCGGCCTGGCTGTTGTGGCCCATGAACAGGTCGGAGGCTCCGGCCTTGGCGGCCATGTCGAGCGCCGTGCGGCACAGGTCGGCGCAGCGGACGCCGGGACGCGCCATGTCCTCGATAGTATGGCAGATGTCGCAGCTGAGTTTGTGCAGGTCGACGGCACGCCGCGGCAGGTCGCCGATGGCGAACGAGCGCGTCATGTCGGTCATGTACCCGTTGAAATCGCCGTTGGTGTCCACCATCACCGACATTCCTGCGCGGAGCACGGTGCCGTCGGCGCCGACGGGCAGGGCGGGGGAAGTGCCGGCTCCGCCGAGGGCGAAGTCGTAAGGCGACGGCTCGTCGGCATTGCGTCCGGCAAGCACGCTGCCCATGTTGATTTCCATGTCCTGGCCGACGGTGCGGATGATACCTAAACCGCCTTCGAGACGCGTCAGACGCTCGATTTCAATCTGCAGCTCGACATCCGACATGCCGTCGTGGTAGAGGTGCGGAATGCGGCTGTATACGCGGTCGTGGCAGACGCCGCACTCGGCTATCATCTGCAGCTCGTAGTCAGTCTTGACGGCACGCGCCGCCAGCATGACCGGGTCGGCATTGCCGAATGTGTCAGCATTAAGGGCGGCTGCGAGGCGCATCACCGTGGCGTATGAGGCCTGGGTGAGCTCGAGGCCCAGCCGGGACGGGCGTCCGAGACCCTCGCGGTCGATAATCTCGAGGATATTCTCCGGCTTGCGTATGTGGTGGACGTCCGGACCTTCGAGGATGGACGGACGGCGCACGAAATAGCTGACCTGACCGCCGGGACTGATGTATATGAAGCCGTCGAAGATGCGGCCCGTGAGGTAGAATTTGTTGGCGTTGTCGCAGAGGAGCACGCTCTCCAGCCCTGCCTTAGCCATGTTTTTGAGTACGCGTGCTAGTTTCTCGCTGTGGTCCTGTTCGGGCAGAATCACCATGCGTGTGCGGTCGATGTCGTGAGGTGCTTTCATAACGGAATGAATTTATAATTGGCTTGCCACCGGGGGCACCGTCAGCAACTGAGGGAAAGTGTCGATGACATAGTCGGGGCTTTCGGCCTTGCCGAAGCCATACCGGCACCATATCATGCCTGTGCCGGCGCTGCGCGCGGCCTTCTCGTCGGTTACGGTGTCGCCCACATAGTAAGCGCTTTCCATATTATAACGCTCGACCAGGGTCTTAATGTTCGCACCTTTTGAAAGTCCGGTGCCTCCGTTCGACAGCCAGGATATGAAAAACTTGCGCAGACCGGTGAAATCCAGAAAGTTCTCCAGACCGTCGGCACCGCAGTTGCTGACCATGAACAGAGGGATGCGGCCATGAAGCCGTTCCAGCGTCTCGCGGACACCGGGGTAGAGCTTTCCTCCCAGGCGGGGCATCATCACGGCCTCGTTATGCATAAGAATGTCAAGCAGCTCCGGCTTTTTGCCCTCCGGCCCTGAAATCAACGCCGGCAGTATGACGTCAAGGGGTTTGCCCATCTGCTCAATCAGCTCGGCTCGCGTCACCGGGGCGCGGCGGATGCCGCACTCGCCGATGGTGGCGTTCCAGATTTGTACATATGAGTCCACGGCATCCCACAACGTGCCGTCCATGTCGAATAGCAGGCCGTCACAGGTGAGCGGCGCCTTATTGTCTGTCATAAGCCGAAAATTAACGTTATATGTGAAAACCTGTTGTGGGGATGCTGTCAGTCCTTCAGAAATGTCATACCTATCTGCTCCAGTTCGGGTACGGTGTCCATGCGCATGATGTGGCGCAGATGCACCTTGGTGCCGGGGACGATGCGGCGGCGCGGGATGACGGTGTCGGTGAGCTGGTAGGAGGAGCCGGAGCCCGAACCCTGCCAGTGGCCGAAGGCATCGGCGAGCCGGACCTCGATGGTGTCGCGGGCCGGGATGGTGTCGCCGGTGTCGTAGGCCATCTCCATCCACAGGTTGGAGTACGGGTAGTTGGCCGTATGGCGCACGCCCACGACAACGCGGCCGACCTCGAGAGTATCGGCGGCATCGTTGTTGAACGTCAGCGTGTTGGCGTATGCCCATCCGCCCTCGTCGAGAGTATGCCACTGCGACAGGCGGTAGGACGGCCTGTCGCAGGATACTGCCGTGACAATGGCGGCCGCAGCGGCAAGAACCGGCAGAATTCGCATCGCTTTCATGACTGTGGCTCGGTCTTGGGACCCTGGCCGTCGCCCTGACGTTTTTTCTTGTTGCGCGAGGGTCCGGGCTTGTTGTCTTTCTGTGCGGGAGCATTCTGAGCCTCGGCGTTGGCCTGACCCTGACCTTTGTTCTGGCCGTTTTTCTTTTTCTTCTTCCGGCGCTTGTTGTCGAAACGGGTCAGCTCGTCCTGGTCCAGGAGGTCGTTGTACGCGTCCTTGGGACTGGGAGCGTCCTTTTCGCGCTGCAGGGTAGCGGGCTTTTCTCCGGCCTCATTCATGCGTATAATCTCGAACACACGTTCCGGGTCGAGGGTGACCAGGTTGGCGGCGATATTCTTGTCGGAAGAGTAGGTGACCTCGCGGCGGAAGACGTCGGTCTTGAAGTGGTAGTAGGTGGCGTCCTGAGTCTCGAGGCGCACGTTCTTGGGCGGCAGGTCGCGCGAGGCCTCCATGTATGCGTCAACCTCGAAGTTGAGGCAGCATTTCAGCTTGGCGCACTGTCCGGCCAGTTTCTGCGGATTGAGGGAAATGTCCTGCACACGCGCTGCGCCGGTGGCCACGCTGCTGAAGTTGGTCATCCACGAGGCGCAGCACAGCGGGCGTCCGCAGGGACCGATGCCGCCGATGCGGCCGGCCTCCTGACGTGCGCCGATCTGCTTCATCTCGATGCGGATGCGGAAGGTCTCGGCAAGCACTTTGATGAGCTGTCGGAAGTCCACGCGCTCGTCGGCGATGTAGTAGAAGATGGCCTTGTTGCCGTCGCCCTGAAACTCGACATCGCCGATTTTCATGTTCAGGTTGAGGTCTTCGGCAATCTTGCGCGCGCGAATCATTGTGTCCTCCTCGCGGGCCTTGGCCTCCTCGTACTTCTCGAGGTCGGCGGGTTTGGCCAGGCGGAAGACACTGCGTATCTCGGCGTTGGGTTTGACAAAGGCCTTGCGCATCTGCAGGCGCACCAGGGCGCCCACCATGCTCACGCGGCCGATGTCGTGTCCGGGCTGGGCCTCCACGGCCACCATGTCGCCCACTTTGAGGGGCAGCCCGGAGGCGTTGCGGTAAAAGCCCTTGCGGGTATTCTTGAACTGCACCTCCACGACATCGTCGTCAGCATAGCCGCCGGGGACGTCCCACAGCCAGTTGTAGCTCTGCAGGTGGCCGCGGGGAGCGGGACGCACGTCGCAGCGGCTGCATACGCGTCGCGACCCTTCGGCCTCGGCGTCGACGTCGGCTACCGCCGAGCGGTCGTCATCGTCGGCGCGCAGTGGCTCGAGAGCCTCGGTGTCGGCGGCTTCCGCGGCCGCTTCGGCACCGGCGATGATGGCCTCGGCCTCGGGAGCTTCGGAGGGAGCAGATGCCTGTTCCGGCAGTTCTGGATTTGCGTTTATATTGTTTTCTTCGGTCATTGAAGGATGACTTTCGATGTTTGTTTATTGGGCTTGACCGCCTGATTATTTGGCGAAGGCCACCGAGCGGGTCTCGCGTATTACGGTAATTTTGACCTGGCCGGGGTAGGTGAGCTCGTCCTGGATGCGGCGGGCTATTTCGGCGCTGAGCTTTTCGGTCTCGGTGTCGTCAATCTTGTCTGCGCCGACGATGACGCGAAGTTCGCGTCCGGCCTGGATGGCATAGGTCTTGACTACGCCGGGATAGCTGAGAGCCAGTTGTTCGAGGTCTTTGAGGCGTTTGATGTAAGCCTCGACGACCTCGCGGCGTGCGCCGGGACGTGCGCCGGAGATGGCGTCGCAGACCTGGACGATGGGAGCCAGTAGCGATGTCTGCTCGATTTCGTCGTGGTGGGCGCCGATAGCGTTGCAGATTTCGGGCTTCTCCTTGTATTTCTCGGCGAGTTTCATGCCCAGGAGAGCGTGCGGCAGTTCGGGCTCCTCGTCAGGTACCTTGCCTATGTCGTGGAGCAGGCCGGCGCGGCGGGCCTTCTTGGGGTTGAGACCGAGCTCGCTGGCCATGATGGCGCAGAGGTTGGCCGTCTCGCGCGAGTGCTGGAGCAGGTTCTGACCGTAGCTCGAGCGGTATTTCATCTTGCCCACCAGACGGATGAGGTCGGGATGCAGGCCGTGGATGCCGAGGTCGATGGCCGTGCGCTTGCCGGTCTCGATGATTTCCTCCTCAATCTGTTTGCGCACCTTGGCGACAACCTCCTCGATGCGGGCAGGGTGGATGCGGCCGTCGGCGACGAGCTGGTGCAGGGCCAGACGAGCCACCTCGCGGCGCACGGGGTCGAAGCCCGACAGCACGATGGCCTCGGGGGTATCGTCGACGATAATCTCGATGCCGGTTGCGGCCTCAAGGGCGCG
Source organism: Muribaculaceae bacterium (assembly GCA_051871645.1). GTDB lineage: Bacteria > Bacteroidota > Bacteroidia > Bacteroidales > Muribaculaceae > CAG-873. The sequence continues at coordinate 10,810 of JBJEDC010000092.1, forward strand.
GATGTTGCGGCCCTCGCGGCCGATGATGCGGCCCTTGATTTCGTCCGAGTCGATGTGGAACACTGTCACTGAGTTCTCGATGGCGGTCTCAGTCGCGGTGCGCTGGATGGTCTGGACGATGATGCGCTTGGCCTCTTTGCTGGCATTGATGCGGGCCTCGTCCATGATGTCGTTGATGTAGGCTGCGGCGGCAGTTTTAGCCTCGTCCTTGAGCGACTCGACGAGCTTCTCCTTTGCTTCCTCTGAGGACATGCCGGAGATGTGCTCCAGGGTCTCGCGGGCGTTGGCAGTGAGGGCGTCAAGCTCGTTCTTCTTCACTTCGAGGGCGGCGTAACCGTCATCGAGGCGGCGGCGCTCCTGGTCGATTTCGTTGCGCATGCGCTGGTTCTCGCCCTGCTGCTGGTTGAGGGTGAGCTCGCGCTGCTTCTGACGGGCCTCGGCCTGCTGGACCTTTGCCATACGCTGGTTGGCCGTCTTTTCGGCGTCGCCGGTAATCTGCATGGCCTCCTCGCGTCCTTCGAGGACTTTGCTCTTCTTGAGGTCCTCGCCTTCACGCTCGGCGTCAGCGATAATCTGTTTCGCGCGGGTGTGCGCCATGTTGCGCTGCACTATCACCGTGCCCAGGACTGCCAGGCATACGGCGACTACCGCTATTGCTATCGTTGCTATTATAGGCATATTGTAAACTGTTTAAAATCTGTTTATTAATGTGATGTCTATGTAAATTTATGTTAGGTAATCGGTTAATGGTCTGCGAATTTCGGTTTGTGCCCAAATGGCATGTCCACGGAAGCCTCTGCTGCCGTGGTGCGGGATTCGGACACTTGTGCCCGTCAGATAGATGATTGAAAGAAAATGACTTGGAGCCTGTGGCTTAAGTCTATGACTGTCAGCTCTGAACTTCGGGCGCACCGGCGTTTTTGTCAGCCGGAGCCAGTTCAAGCAGTCGGTCCAATTCGGCTTCGAAGCGTTTCAGCTCGCTGCCCTGCAGCAGGTTGGCCTGCTGCTGTTCGAGGTACAGCTTGGCAAACTGAAAGGCCGTGCGCGCAGTCTGCTCGGACACCGACTCGCCCGCGAACATACGCTTCATACCGTCAAGCACATAGTTGACATAGTGCTCGGCCTGGCGGATGAGCTCTTCCTCGGCCGGGTCGATGTTCATCGACATGCGCTTGTGGTCGCCGATTTTTATCGATATGTTTTGTTTTCGTTTCTCTTCCATCTGTGTTACAAGGCCTTTTGACATCTGAGCGTCGGGTTTGACGTTTTTGAAGAATGACGCGTCAGGTGTTTAGGTCGGCGATGCAGCGGTCTATCTCCCGCACTAAGTCTGCAACCATGTCGCGGGTTGATTCCAGCTCGGAAAAATTTGGAGCGATAGCTGACGAAATCTCAAGATATTCGCTGCGTGTCTCCAGTTTTTCAAGGTGTCTGTCACGTTCGGCCACTTGTTTTTCAAGGTCGGCGACGCGGGCTTTCAGGCTGTTGTTCTGGTCGAGCAAAGCCTGATATCGGGCCACCAGAAAGCGATGTTTCTCGGCTATCCGCGACAGAGTTTCCTGAAGTTCCTTTGCCATAGGTTGCAAATTTGCACAAATATAGTAAAAAAAATTTAAACGCTCTCGGCGAAGAGCCAAAAAAACGACGATGAAGACCGTACAAACGCGTTTCGGGCGTGATTTTGGCTCAAACTGGCCAAAATCACGCCCGAAATGCGTTTGTAGCTATGACAGCTGATTTAGCTGTCGTAGCCGGTTAGTCCCACAAAATCTTATACTGCTCAATCAGGCGCAGGAAAGAGAGGTCGGAGCGGAGAGAGGCGACGGTGCAGAGTCCGTCGTTGAGGGTCATCCAGTCGTAGTAGTTGGCGTAGCCCAGCTCCATCGATTTTCCGGCGAGGGCGACGGCACGCTCGTTGTCGCCGGCGTCAGCGTAGAAGCAGGCACCCATGTAGTGGATGAAGCCGTCCTTGTCCTCGACGGTGTTGAGGATATTGTCCATCCATTTTACTCCCTGTTCCTTGTCACCGCCAAGGAGCTGAGCAAAGCCCTTGAGCGAGCGTACGTTGTCGAAGTCCCAGCCTTCGAGGTCGGCCACCTGGCCATAGAAGCCGGCGGCGGCGACAGGCTGGTTGAGGTGCTTGCCCAGCACCCATGCGCGCAGCATCAGAAGTTCGGGCGAGTCGGGATTTTCGAGCGAGGCTTCGCCGAAGAGGTCGGCGGCTTCCCGCCATTTGCCTTCGGCGGCGCGGCATAGCCCCATTTCGACCAGCGCCTCGTTGGAGCCGCCGTTCATGACAGAAGCCTTGATGGCGATGTCGAATGCCTCTGCGGGACGGCCTAAGGCACGTAAAATCTGCGCTTTGAGAATGAAATGAGCCGCCGAGTTGGAATCCATCGAGATGGCTGTTTCGATGCTCCCGAGGGCCTCGTCGTAACGGCCCAGGGCGAACTGGCATTCGGCAATGGAGGCGTAGATGCCGTGGTAGTTGTACAGTTGCTTGTCGTTGATTGTCTTGAAGTCCTCAAGGGCGGCCTTGTAATTGTAGTGAGCTTGGGCGATGACACCGCGGATGTAGGGGAACATGCCCACGCGCGGAGCCTGCTGTATTGCAGACGTAAGGCCTGAGATGACAGTGGGATAGTCGGTCTTGCCCATGTCGACGAGGTGCTGGATGGCACGCGAGTCGTCCGAGTTGATGGAGACGGCCAGGATAAGGTCGTCGACGGCGTCGCGTGTGAGGCCCATCTGCTTGCGCACGTCGGCGCGGCGGACGTAGTATTCCGAGTTGTTCGGCTCCACGGCGACGGCCTGGTCGAGCAGCTCGGTGGCGGTGCCCAGGTTGTTTTCCTTGACGGCGATACGGGCCAGCCCTACCAGGGCGTCCGGGCTGCGCGGATTGATGCGCTGCAGGCGCTTATAGTCGGCCGAGGCCTCTTCGTAGCGCCCGAGGGTGTAGAACGTGTTGGCACGGAGGTAGAGGGCTACATAGCTCGACGGCTGCAGGGCGATGGCCGAGTTGAGGTCGTTGAGAGCCTCGTTGGCGCGTCCCGTCTCGGTGTAGATGTTGGCACGCAGCAGCAGGGCGTCGAAGCGCTCGGCTTTTTTGCTCTCCGGGATGTATTTGAGGGCGTTGTCGATGTCGTTGAGGCTGCGCAGGTATTCGCTGTGCATGTAGTATTCGTTGGCGCGGGCCATCCAGGTCTCCCAGTCTGTGGGGTCTTCCTGAAGCTGCTTTTCGTAAACCTGCAGCACGGCGCGTGTCATAGGGTTGTCGATACCGCGCTGTGCCTGTGCCGACAATGTCAGCATGAACGTTGCGGCGGCGACGATTGTGCGTATTCGCATAATGGTTTGGATTGGTTATTGTTCTGTGAATGAGTTGATTGTGCGGCGTATCGCCGAGAGGCGCCCGAGCAGCTGCGGGAGCTTGTGCAGCGGCAGCATGTTGGCGCCGTCGCTCTTGGCGACCGCGGGGTTCTGGTGCGTCTCCAGAAAAAGTCCGTCGCAGCCTGCGGCCACGGAGGCGCGGGCAATCGTCTCTATCATCTCGGGATGGCCGCCGGTGACGCCTCCGGCGGTGTTGGGCTGCTGCAGCGAGTGGGTGACGTCGACGATGACGGGAACGCCCGTCCGCTGCATCTGGGGAATGCCGCGCATGTCGACGATGAGGTCGCCGTAGCCAAAGGTTGTTCCGCGTTCGGTGAGGGCAATCTGCTTGCCGCCTGCCGCGCGCACTTTGTCGACGGCAAACTGCATCGACGAGGGAGCAAGGAACTGTCCCTTCTTGATATTCACCATTTTGCCGGTTCTGGCGGCTGCCACAAGCAGATCGGTCTGGCGGCAGAGGAAGGCCGGAATCTGGAGGATGTCGACGTACTCGGCGGCCATCGCGGCCTCCTCGGGCAGGTGGATGTCGGTGACGACAGGGATGCCGAATTCGGCGCGGACCTTGGCCAGCACCTTCAGTGCCTTTTCGTCGCCGATGCCGGTGAACGAGTCGATGCGCGAGCGGTTGGCCTTGCGGTAGCTGCCCTTGAAGACGTAAGGGATGCCCAGGCGGCTGCACAAAGGCACAATCTTCGAGGCGATGTCAAGAGCCATGTCCTCGCCCTCGATTACGCAGGGACCTGCGAGCAGGAAGAAGTTGCCGTCGGGCGATGACATGAGGTATGATAGTGTATCCATTTTGTTCATTTTAAACTGTTATGCCGCCCAGCTGGGCGACAATGTGGAAGGTATCGGCGCCGACGAGGGCGGCGGTTTCGGTGCGCAGGCGGTTGTCGCCCATGGTGACGGGGACGAAGCCGCTGCCGATAAGCATTTTTATCTCGTCGGGTGTGAAGTCGCCCTCGGGACCGATGAGGATGGCGGTGTCGCGGCAGGGTTGCAGCGTGCGTGCCAGCAGACGGCGCTCCACGGCCTCGTCGCAGTAGCCTACGAACTTCTGACAGCTGTCGCCGAGGGTAGCTACGGCCTTTGCCAGCGGTGTCATGTCGTCGATGACGGGAAGTGTTGCCTTCAGGCTCTGCTTCATGGCCGAGACGGCAATGCGGGTCAGGCGCTCGGTCTTTATCTCCTTGCGCTCCGACCGCGCGCAGCGCACAGGGACAAAGCGGTCGATGCCTATCTCGACGAGTTTTTCGAGCATCCACTCCATGCGCTCCATCTGCTTTGTGGGCGCCACCATGACGGTCAGCGAGCCGGCCCATACCGGCGGCTCGTCGGCGACGGCGACGATGTCGACGGCGGCGCCGCGCGGGTTCTCGTCGGCCAGGCGGCATGTCAGCACATGCCCGCGGCCGTCGACAGCCTGCAGCTCGTCGCCGGCATGGAGCCGCAGCACGCGGATGGCGTGGCCCGAGTCGGACTCGGGCAGCCGTCCGGTGTCTGCTGCGTCAGGAGCATAAAAGCGTATCATCGGTAGATGCTGCGGATATGTATGTGACTCTTGCCGTTTATTATGCCATGTCGTTTTCGGGGTCGGCGTAGGTCGAGTCGATGACTTCCTCGCTGGCGTGTTTCTTCTTGTCCTCCTTGAAGATGATGCAGAAGAGGACGAAGACAACCAGAGCGTAGGCGGCGAAAATCAGCCACGACTCGTGCCAGCCTGCCAGGCGGGCGACGGCGTCCGACTTGGGGATGGACTCGACAAGGCGGTTGACCACGAATTCACCGGCGACGAAAGTACCTATCGAGGCGCCGATGCCGTTGGTCATAACCATGAAGAGGCCCTGGGCCGACGAGCGCATCTTGGGGTCCACCTGCTGGTCGACGTAGATGCCGCCCGAGACGTTGAAGAAGTCAAAGGCCACGCCGTAGACTATGCACGAGAGGATGAGGAAGATGACGCCGGGCATGTTGGTGTCGCCGATGCCGAAGAAGCCGAAGCGGAGCACCCAGGCGAACATCGCCATCATCATCACGCCCTTGATGCCGAAGCGTTTGAGGCAGAAGGGAATCATCAGGATGCAGAGAGCCTCCGAGCACTGCGACAGCGAGATGAGGGCGGTGGGGTTCTTGGCGAACCAGCCGTCGAGGAAGCCGGTCTTGTACATGTCGATGTTGCCGAAGTTCTCGATGAACGAGGTGCCGTAGCTGTTTGTAATCTGCAGCGATACGCCCAACAGCATCGAGAAGATGAAGAAGATGGCCATGCGGTAGTCCTTGAACAGCTTGAAGGCGTCCAGGCCGAGAGCCTGCGACAGCGAGGCGCTCTTGCCCTTGTTGACGGGGCAGTTGGGCATGGTCAGCGAGTATCCGGCCATCAGCAGCGAGAAGACTGCCGAGGTGATGAACTGCGTGTAGCTCATCTGGATGGTGACGCCGTCGATGGGGATGAAGTTGATGAGGAGCTCGGCGGCGATGAAGCCTACGGTGCCGAACACGCGGATGGGCGGGAAGTCCTTTTCAGTGTCCAGGCCGTTGCAGTCCAGGGCGTTGAAAGCCACGGCGTTGCTCAGGCCGATTGTGGGCATGAAGAAGGCTATCGAAATCACATAGAGGGTGAAGATGGTGCCGAAGCTGACTGTTCCGGCCAGTTCCTCGGGAGTCTTCGAGAACCAGTCGGCCGGGAGCACCGACATGGCGTAGACACCGACGGCGCACATGAACAGGCCCGAAATCAGGTGGCACAGCGACAGCGTCTTCTGGGCGGGGAGGTAGCGGTCGGCGATGATGCCGATGACTGCCGGCATGAAAAGAGATACAAGGCCCTGGGCCATGTAGAAGAGGTAGATTTTGTCGCCGAGTCCTACGTGGCCGAGGAACATACCCATCGAGACGAGATACGAGCCCCAGACGGCGAACTCCAGGAAACTGAGGACAGCTAAGCGCGGTTTAATCGGATTCATGGTAGAATTTTTATGTTTGGTTGGTTATTTGTTTGGCAGAGTGGTTGTAAAGGCTGATTGGAATGTCAGGCTTTGCCTCGGGCGGCGAGGATGGCGCGGATGCGCATGGCGGCCTCGTAGTCATCGTGCTCGGCGTAGAACTGCATGCGGCGCTGAAGGGTCTCGTCGTCGAGCTTTTCCTCCTCGTCGTCTGGCAGGTCGACGTCTTCGGTGTCCGTTTCGGGGGCCATGAGCATGTCGTCATCGTCCGGCTCGTCGGCAGAGTCACCGTCGCCGCTCTCCTGATTTATTTCCTCAAGGACGATGCCGCACTCGTCGACGATGGCCTGAGTGGTGTAGACGGGGGCGCCCGAGCGCATGGCTATGGACACGGCGTCGCTGGTGCGGGCGTCGAGGACAACCTGGCGCTCGCCGTCGGTGAAGGTCATCTCGGAGGAGTAGATGCCGTCCTCGAACTTGTAGATGAACACCTCGGTGAGCTTTATCCCGAACGAGCGGGCGAAGGTGACGAAGAGGTCGTGGGTCATGGGTCTCGGCGAGCTGACGCCCTCGAGGGTAGCGGCGATGGACTGCGCCTCGGGCGCGCCTATTACCACGGGGATGCGCACGGGCGAGTCGCCGTCGACTGCCAGCAGCAGGGCGAATGCGCCGCTCTGCATCGGCGAGTACGAGAGACCCATTACACGGAGTTTTATGCGGTCAGGCACTTGGAAAATTGAAAATTAAAAATTTAAAATTAAAAATTAAGTTTCGGCGATGCCGGTGACGGCACGGCCGGTGATAAGGCCCGAGCCGAGGCAGATGCGGCGGTCGGAAGTATAGATTACGCCGAACTGTCCGGGGGCTATGCCCTGCACGCGTTCGGCGCTGTGCAGTACGTATTCGGGACGTCCCGAGCCGTCGAGCTGGTCGTCGAGACGTGTCAGCGTGGCCTCGGTGAACTGCGGCGTGTGGCGGTTCTTGAAGGTCACGGGTATGGAGCGGCAGGGGCTGTCCTGCCAGATGTCGCGGGTGATGAAGTGCATCTCGCTGAGGTGCAGGGTGCGGCCATACTGTTTTTCGGTGTCGTAGCCGCGCGAGACATACACCACGTTGTCGTGGATGTTCTTGCGCACCACAAACCACGGGCCGCCGCTGAGGCCGAGGCCCTTGCGCTGTCCGATGGTGTGGAACCAGTATCCGCGGTGCTCGCCCAACTTGCGTCCGGTCTCGATTTCGACGATGGGTCCGGGTCGCTCGCCCAGGTGGCGGCGGATGAAGTCGTTGTAGTTGATCTTGCCGAGGAAGCAGATGCCCTGCGAGTCCTTGCGCAGCGCGTTGGGCATGTGCTCGCGCACTGCTATCTCGCGCACCTCGGCTTTGGGTATGTCGCCGATGGGGAAGGTGAGGTGACGCAGCTGGTCGTACGATATCTGCGCCAGGAAGTCCGTCTGGTCCTTCACCGGGTCTACCGCCGTGGCCAGCCATTTGGTGCCGTCGGGGTCGGTGACGGTGGTCGCGTAGTGGCCGGTGGCGGTGAGGTCGAACTCGTGTCCCCAGCGCTGCTCGAAGAAGCCGAACTTGATGATTTTGTTGCACATCATGTCCGGGTTGGGCGTGAGGCCGCGGCGCACGGTGCGCAGGGCGTACTCCATGACATTCTCCCAGTATTCGTCGTGCAGCGACACCACCTCGAAGGGCAGCCCGTAGCGGCGCGCGATGAGGCGGCAGATGTCGATGTCTTCCTCGGCCGAGCAGTCGTTGGAGCCGTCGTTGACGTCCATGGCGATGCGGATGTAGAACAGGTGCACGTCGTGCCCCTGCTCGACGAGCCGGTGTACGGCCACGGCGCTGTCCACGCCTCCGGATATCAGTGCAGCAATCTTCATCGGGTCACATTATTGTGTTTACTCGGCCTGCTGCTCCTGCTGTTTCTGTGTGCGGCGTGTAAAGGTCTGGCGGAAGGCTTCGATAAGCTCCGTCGCCGACAGGTCCTTGGCCTGGATTTCGCGCGTGTCGCCGAGGATGTAGTAGATTTCGGGCTGAGCCGTCATCGTGTACAAAGTCTCGGCTTCGGGGGCGTGTCCGACAACCCATGTTTCGGGCAGGTCTTTCGACGCCTCGGCCCAGTTCGGGTCATCGCCGGTGTACACGGCCACCACGGCGGCCTGACGGCGCTTGATGAGGGTGCTGATGGTGAAGTCGGCGTCGAGGCGCGTCTTGGCGGCGCGGCAGTCGTCGCAGTCGGGGTCGTAGAAGAGCAGGATGACGTGGCGGGGCGTCACCTCCGAGAATTTCTTCCTGGAGCCGTCGCGCAGCGTCATCTCAAAGTCGGGCGCGGGCTGGCTCAGACGGCTGCCCAGCAACTGCCGGTACTGATAGACGAAGCGCTCTTTCTCGGCGCCCTTGACCTTTTTGTTGAGGGCGACGGCCTCGACGAAGGGGAAGTAGAGTTCGTCGCTGCGCACCTCGGCGGTGTCGCTGTAAGTCCATCCCTCGGCCATGCGTGCCAGGTCGAGGAGGTTCTGCGGCTTGGCCTTGGCCACCTGCTGCAGCAGATGGTCAATCGACATGAACACCGTATCGGCGGTGGCGTAGGGTACGAAGCCGAAGAAGGTGCCCAGGGTGTGGTTGAGGCGCTCCTGCGACGAGAAGGAACTTTTGGGGTTGAATGTTTTCCAGTAATTGTCGATGATGTAGTTGCATCGCTGCGACAGTGTCGTCAGCCTGTCGGGCGGCGAAGGCATCGTCACCAGCAGGTTGGGGTCGGCGGGCGCGGTCTGCGCCGCCAGCGACAGCGTCCATGCCGCCGCAATGGCAATCGCCACAATATGTATGAGTTTTTTCATAAGTCGTGTTGTTAAGTTTGATGCGGTGAGAGGATGTTGAACCAGGCCAATGTAGGGACATCGCTTTGCGATGTCAGTCCGTCATTCAGTTTACCCTCTTAACGTGCCAAAGGCACGTCCCTACATTCCGGACACACCTTCAGGAGCCCGCACTTGTTTCAGCTTACAAATTTAGCAAAAGTTTTTAAAATTGGAAACGTAAAACGTAAAAAGGCCGTGCCCGGTTGTGGACACGGCCTTTGCGGCTATCGGTGTGCGGCATGTGGCGCCGCTTCCGTGGTTCAGGGATTATTCAACGCCCCAGGTGCACTTGACGGGTTCGAACTTGCCCTTGCCGACTACCTTATAGACAGCCTGGCAGGGGATGGTCGAGCCGTTGTAGGCGTAGAAGTTGAAGGTATAGGTGAAATCGAGGCCGGGGATGGGCTCGACGTCAGAGTGAATCTGCTCGATGACGGCCAGGAAGACCTCCTCGAAGAAGCGCTTCTTGATGAGCTCCGAAATCTGCTCGTCGGTCATGTCCTTGAAGCCGTCTGCATATTGCTCGCGGGCCGAGGCGCCGCGGATGTCGACGTTGTTCTGGTATGCCGAGGCACCCGAGTAGTAGTCGTTGTTGCCGTACTTGGAGACGTAGTACAGACCGCTGGTGATTGATGTGTCGCCCAGGGGTTTGCAGATGTTCTCGAAGACCCAGTCAACGCAGGCCTGGTAATATGTTGCCGAGAAAGCCTGGTTGCGTCCTGAAGGCAGGGTGATGACAACCGAGGGGTCGAACATCCATTTGCCGTTGTTCTTGACGAACTGGCGGGTAACAGTCTCGATACCGTCGTTGAGAGTCCACTCGCTGCCGTTGTAGATGTACTGGTCGCATACGTAGTAAGTCTCCTTGCTGGACGAGTTGTAGTAAAGGTAGAGGATGTTCTTGACGGCCTCGGCGGAAGCGTAGGGGAATTTCTGCTTCAGGTAGATGGGCAGGAGTTTGTTGGCATTGGTGAGGTTCTGGTAGCTCTGGCCGAGTTCGGCATAGTCGCCGGGCTGGAGGACGACGAAGTCCGAAGCCACGGTCCAGCGGCCGCTTTCGTAGGCGTATACGGCGTTGTGGGCGGTCATGGGAACCTCGACGGCTGCGGCGCGGTGGCGGGCGGCGGCGACGGGCTTGCCGTTGACACTTGTCACTACCATGTTGGCGTAGCGGTTACCGCCGGCGATGGCGATGAACCAGCCGGTGACGGTAACTGTCTCGCCGTCGGTGAAGAGAGCCTTCTGGGCTGGAGTGCCCTGGTAAACCGAACCCTTGGTGGTTGCGGCGCCCTCGACCTCGATGTTGATGTTGTTGCCTGAAACGACAACCTTGCCGGTCATGGAGACGTACTTGGCAAGCTCGTTGTCGGTGCGTGCACCCAGTTCGTCAAGCTTGGCGCCGTTTACGACCTCGGGAGTGGGATAGGTGACAGCCTGAGTGCCGACAACCTCGACGGAGGCGGTAGCGCCGGTAATCTGCAGACCCTTGTTGTAGGCGCCGATGGTGCCGCTGATGTTCATCTGCTGGCCGAGCTGTACGCTGGAGGCGTCGAAGGACGAGCCCATGTAGACGAGGATTGAGCCGGAGTTGTCGGTTACGATGTAACCCTGGGCGCAGATGCCGGTGACGACAGCCTGGCAGTCGATTGCGGCGTCGAGGGCGGCCTGGCCGATGGTGTTGCCGGGCTTCCAGGGCTCGGGCTGGGGAGTGTCACCGCCGACGTTGCCGAAGACGGGGTTCTGGTTGGACTCGTTGTAGCTGACGATGCAGTACTTGGCGTCATCCGAGACATTGGCGGCGAGGATGCGTGCCAGGTAGCGAGAGGCGGGTTTCATGGGAGCGAAGCCGTTGACAAAGTCCTCGTCGCTCTCCCAGACGGAGCTCTTGTAGTCGTCCTCGGTGACGGTGTAGAGTTCGGCTGCTGCTGCGTCGGCGAGGTAGGCGGGGAGGCCTGACGACTGACGGAAGGTGAGGTTGACGGCCGAGCCGTTGTCGAGGTAGTAGTATTTCGCGGCCAGGACGGCGGGAGCGTAGTCCTCGGCGGGAATCTGCTCGCTGAAGCATTTCTGCTTGCCCACGTTGGCGAGGGCGTTTTTGAGTTCTTCGCCGGCCAGAGCCTGGTTGGTGCTGTTCGATGATATCGAAGCGTAGTCGGCGTCGGTCATCGTGTAGTCGATGGTCTCGATCTGTGTTACGGTCTCGCTATCCTGGTCCTTGAAGCCGTCGAGCTTGTCGTTCCAGGCGTTGTCGTCACAGCCGTTGAGGGTTGCCGAAACAGCAGCCGCAGCCATCAGACTGAAAAATATCTTGGTGTTCATAAATATATCTTTTTGGATGATGGTGTAGACTGAGAACTTAGAAGTTTACGCGGAGTTTCATCGTGTAGGTGCGGCCGAAGTTGTAGAATACGCGGAAGGCGTTATCCCATGTGCCGTTCACACTCGAGCTGGTGTATGCGTCAACAACGTAGTTGTAGTTGAAAAGGTTCTGGAGGTTGCCGGAGAGGACAGCCTCTACGCCGCCGATCTCGAACTTGTACGAGGCGTTGAGGTCGAATTGGTTGCCCCAGGGTGCGCGCCAGGGGTCGGCCACGGTGACGGTGCCGCCGGCGGCGGGAGCCGAGACGGTGTAGTCGCTGTAGAGACGGTCGGCGACGGTCCAGTCGCAGCCGATGCGGAAGCCCTTGAAGGGACGGAAGGTGGCGCCGATGGCGGCGGTGGTCTGTGCCGAGCCGCCTACCTTGCGGCCTTTCTGCATCAGGGTGCCGTGCACGTGGTCCTCGGCCATGATGCCGGAGGCGATGGCGCCGGTGGTGGTGTTGGCAAGAGGCTGGCCGTTTTCGTTGTAATAGTAGCCTACGGCGTTCGAGTCCCAGATGTAGTCGCCGTACGAGAACATACCGGTGAGCTCGATGCCCTTGACGGGAACGAAGGTGCAGTTGAACTCGATACCCATGTGGCGGGCGTCGACACCGCCCATGTTCATGTAGTAGCGTTCGGGGCCCTGGCCGATTGTGCCCGAGCGGGTTGTGGTCTTGTCAAGCCACTTGGTGTAGTAGCCGTTGAGGGTGGCCGAGAACATGCGCGAGGAGAAGCCGTAGCCGATTTCGGCCGAGAATGCTTTCTCGTTCAGCGGGTCGGGGTTGGCGGCGTTGCTGGTGGCGACGGAGAGGAACACACCGTTCGAGAAGAAGGGAGCGCGGCTGATGTAGCCGACGTTGGCGAAGACGTTGTTGTGGCGGTCGATGTTGTAGTTGGCGCCGAACTTGGTTGTTCCGCCCAGGAAGTTGTAGGTCTTGGACTTCGAGTGAGCCTCGTCATAGTAGAAGTGGTCGACGCGCTGGTAGCCGGTGTTGCTGAGGGCGCCGGTGAGGACGAGGGTCAGTTTCTTGTCGAGGAGCGAGAGCTCGCCCTGGACGTATACGCCCTCCTGGTTGGTGCGGCCGTCAAAGTCGCGGTAGACTACGTCGCCCACGCCGAGTTTCTGGTTTACCCAGGCCTCGTCATTCTTGTTGTGGGTGGCGTTGTTGGCGGGGTCTACGGTGCCGCGGTTGACATCGTCGATGTAGTACTCGCCGTCATAGAGGTCGATAATCTTGTTGTTGTGCTTGCCGATGTAGTAGCGCATGTCGATACCGGCGAGGAACGACAGCTTGTTGTCCCAGAACTTGTTGGAGTAGGTCGAGATGAGGCCGAACCACTTGTGCGAGTTGTTGCTCTCGCTCATAATCATGTTCGAGCCGGTCTCCGAGGCGGCGTTCATCAGCTGGACCTGGTCGTAGGCGAAGGTGCCGTCGGGGTTGCGGAACTCAGTGGTGATTTCGCCGTTGTTGGCGCCGTACCAGGCGCTGCGCCATGCGCTTGTACGGCCCTGGCCGGCGTAACCGCCGCCGGATGCCAGCGACATGTACAGGGTGGTGGACAGGTTGGACTTGTCGTTGATCTTCCAGATATGGGCCAGGGAGATCTGAGGCTTGTGATACTTGTTGACGTTGGAGTTGCGGGGCTGTCCGTTGAGGTCATAACCCCAGGTGGGGTTGTAGCGGTAGGGGCTCTCGTTGTCCATGTAGTTGCGGGCGACGGTCTGGTAGCCCATGATGGTCAGGCCGTTCATGTTGCTGCGCTGGCTGTGTACCTGGGGAGCGCCGAAGGCGGTCAGGCTCAGCTGATGGCTTTCGTTGAACTTCTTGGATACGTTGATGAAGTAGTTGTACGAGTTGAACCAGGTGCCCTGGATGTATCCGTCGCCCCAGCGGCGCGAACCCATCAGGGTTACGGCCCAGCCGTTCTTCATCAGGCCGGTGGAGACTTTCATGCCGATCTGGTTGAGGCCGTCGTTGCCGAGGCCGTACCATACCGAACCGCCGCGCTTGACGTCGGTGGAGGCGGTGGTGACGTTGATGGTTCCGCCTACCGACGGTGCCGACAGCACTGCTGCGCCGAGGCCGCGCTGGGTCTGGATGTTCGAGGCCACGTCGCTGAGGCCGGCCCAGTTGCTCCAGTATACTCGGCCGCCTTCCATGTCGTTGATAGGTATACCGTTGATCATCACGTTGAGGTTCTCGCTCTTGAAGCCGCGCATGTTGATCTTGGCGTCGCCGAAGCCGCCGCCGTCCTTGGTTGCCCATACGCCGGGGGTGGTCTTCAGGATTTCGGGGAACTCCTGTGCGCCGAGCTTCAGGTCGATGTCAATCTGGTTGATCTGCGACAGGGCCACGGGGGTCTGGCGCGTGCGGGCCAGCGACTGGGTGACGACGACGTCGTTCAGGGTCTCGGCCTTGGGCTTGAGGGTGATGGTGCCCATGTCGTCGCTGACGCCGGCTGTGCTCGGTTCATAGCCGACGAAGCTGAAGGTCAGCGTCTTGGCATTGTTGGGCGCGTTTACTTTAAACGTGCCGTCGATGTCGGTGACACCGAGGGCTTTGCCGTTGGTGACAACGACGCTGGCGCCGGGGATGGGCTCGCCTTCCTCGTCGACAACGACGCCTTTGCATTCGCGGGCCTGGGCCGTGAGGACCGCAGCCGAGATGCAAAGCATCATTAGTGCTGAAAGAATTCTTCTCATTGCTGAAAAAGGATTAGTTATAAATAGGGTTTTATAGGGTTGTCGTGATGGTCTGTCGTGTCATCGTCCTGTATGGAGCGACCGGGGGGTAGAGCCGGGGTGCGGGGGTGTTGGCACAGGGCGCAAAAAAAGCCTACGCTCAAGGGGGTTAGTCCTGTGCGTCGGCCTGATATTCTGCGGGTGTGATGAGCCCGTGTATTGGTTCCATGAAGGAGGTCATTGTTAAATTCACTGCAAAGTTACAAAAATTTGTTGAATAACCCCCGCTTTCCCCAAAATCTTTTCAACATACCCCCGCCCTATATAATAATGTGCGAAAGAGCGGCAAACAGGTTATTTCTCGGATGTTTGTTTATTTCTCGGAGGTGCGTGGCCCTCCTCGAAATTTTTTTATCGCGACTGTCATACAATCGGTGATAAGGCCCCCTCCTTTCGCTGTCATTTTTTCGGCGGGGAGGGCGGGGCGGGTTCTAATGTGTGGGAAAAACGCCGTTTTGGTTAAAAGTGATGAAATTTTTGTACGCATTGATAAATATTTGTAATTTTGTGCCAATATGAGCGCGCCGTCCTGTCCCTTCCGGGCTCCCGGCTCCGCTCCACCCGTAAAACCTGAAAATTATTTACTAAACGCCTAATTAAAAAGCGGTAACACCGCCTTACAGACAAAATCCGCTTCATTATACATCCATTACCTTAAACAGAAAACAAACATCTACAAACCAATCAGTTAAATACTCATGCATAGTTTCAAACAAGCTCTGATGCTTGCGGCCGCTGCCCTGGTGGCCGGGACGACAATGGCGCAGCAGCCCCTCAAGGGCACGCTGTCCAACATCCGTGCCGTCACCGACTCCAAGGACCAGAAGTTCGAGAAGCCCCGGTTCTCGCCCGACGGCAAGCAGATCGCGTACACACAGCTCGGTTATACCGGCCTGTACGTGATGAACAGCGACGGCAGCAGGAAACGCTGCCTCACCGACCGGCTCGGTGCCGGCGTGGGCTACCAGTGGAGCGCCGACGGCGCCCGCATCGTCGCCCGCACCACACGCCTTGTCAAGGACCACCCCTCGGGTGCCCCCCGCGTACATCAGCTCGAGGTCATTGATGTAGCCGACGGCTCCGTCGAGCGCCTCGGCGACGAGCAGGTGGAGATGCGCCTCCCCGCCTGGCGCTACGACGCCACCGGCCGTGCCTCCGTCACCCTCGGCAAGGGTGTCATCCGCCCCGCTAAGGAAATTCGTCTCAAGGACTTTGTCCCCGCCACCTCCAAGAGCCGCGCCAAGGCACGCTCGCTCAACGGCAAGGTCAGCACCGTGGGCGACAGCTACATCGTCAGCTTCGACACCGACAACGACCACCTTTATGTCATCGACGCCGAGGGCAACCGCACCAGCATCTACGACGGCTACGCCTTCCTGCCCGTACTCAGCCCCGACGGCAAGCGCGTCGCCTTCTGCGACGAGAAGTCCGAGACCCGCGTCATCAACCTCGACGGCACCGGCCTGCGCACCGTAGGCAAAGGCTTCGCCCCCGCCTGGGCCAACGACAGCCAGCTCATCGTCGAGCGCACCACCGACGACGGCCACGACTACACCGGCGGCGAACTGTACCTGCTCAACCTCGACGGCAGCGCCAAGGCTCTTACCGACAGTCCCGACCGCATAGAGATGTGTCCCGCAGTGTCGCCCGACGGAAAGCACCTCGTCTTCTCCGACTACAAGTCCGGTCAGATTTTCACCGCCGACCTTAAGTAACCCTTGAACCGACTGAAAATTAACTACCTATGAATTTATTTAAAATATTACTGGCAGCTACGGCGACCCTCGCCGCCGTGGCGCCCGCACATGCCGGATGGGGCAACTCTACGGTCAAGATTATGCTCGACCCCGGCCACGGCGGCACCGACCCCGGCGCCGGCCGCAGCGGCTACCGCTACGAGCATGACCTGGTGCTCGACGCCTCGCTGGCCATGCGCGACTGGCTGCGCAACCACGGCGCCGTCAACGACAATGTGCGCCTCACCCGTGAGTCCAACACCACGGTTGATCTTAGCCCGCGCCGTCAGATGTCCATCAACTACGACCCGTGGATTTTCTGCTCGGTGCACCTCAACGCCTTCAACGGCGAAGCCTACGGCACCGAGACCTGGTATTACTGGGCCAACCGCTCGCCTCAGCTGGCTCAATACGTGCAGAACCAGCTCGTCAGCAAACTCGGCACCACCAACCGCGGCGTCAAGCAGAACGGCTGGACCGTCATCACCGGCGCCAGCTACATTCCCGCAATCCTCACCGAGGGCCTCTTCGTCGACAACGTCTCGGAGAACAACATGATCAATAGCCGCGACAAAGCCGGCTTCGCCAACTGGGTCAACGGACACCTCCAGGGTTTCTACGACTTTATGACCAGCTCGGCTGAGGTCAGCTACAACGGCAACCAGGGTCTCAGCAACCCCGCTTCCGACCCGTGGAGCAACGGCAACAAGCCTACCGTGGACCCCGGCAGCGGCGACAACAACGACAACTTCAACGCCAACTGGGAGTCGATGACTCTGTGTCAGAAAAACGTCTTTGCCTACAACATCCGCATAGACAAGTCGAACATGCTCAGCCCCAAGGTGTCCTATCAGCTCAACGGCACCACATCCTGGGTTAAAATCCACGTTTATATCAACGGCAAGGAGGTCGCCACCGTGGACGGCACCACCAAACAGCGCAACGAGGTCACCGTAGACCTCAGCAACGTGCGCGAGCGTGGCGACGCTTATTTCACCATCCAGGCAAGAACGGCTGCGACAGTTTCGTCGCCCTCCCTCATCAAGGACGACATACCGCCTGCATGGACAAGCAACTGGCACGCCAAGTTCTTCAACGCCACCGGCGTCACCGTCAACAACTGCACCGACTCGCCCACCTTCGGCCGCATCGTCGTTGCCGAGAGCCACAACTGCCCGTATTCGGGCTTTGTATCGTCCACCAACGACGGCCACGGACGCGGCGCCATGCTCTATCCCTTCACCCCGCAGATGCAGCCCATCCCCAACCCCGACCTCAACGGCACCTGGGGCTTCAACGGCGCCCGCGACTGGGACGACAGCGGCTATGACCAGTTGGGTGCGTGGAGCAAGGTACGCTACTCGGAGGACGGTCGACTCTTCGCCGCGACAGCGACGTCCAACGACGGCCGCCGCGGCGTATACGAGTTCACCGACAACTCGGCCAACGGCGCCTCGCTCAACGGCTACGCCAACCGCGTGCTCTCCACATCATGGCCTGTCACCGGCCTCGACGTCATAGGCAAGGGCAACGACCTGCGCATCGCCGCCTTCGGCCCTCACCACATGGTTTATACTCAGGCCGACCCGACAAACTATGGCGGATGGTACGATATTTATCCTTATGATAAGGGCGGCGAACCTAACCTCCAGCTTTACTGGCCCAACTCGGGAAGTTCGCAGACGATAAACTTAGGCACTACCCAGATGGGTCATATCGACACGCAGACACTGAGTGTCGCCTTTGACCCGGACGGCAACGGCATGATGCTCGGCAATGCACGAGGAAACACTAATGATAAAACCTATCCGATTTATCTGCATGTGACAACGGGTGGTTCAATCACAAGACCTTTGGCAGGCTGGGAGAATGTCGATGGCGGCGCCGTGGCTTACAATGCCGACCGCACCCTCTTCGCCGCTTCCGGCTCAAACGGTCAGATTTGTCTCTGGCGAGTAAACGGTAAGAACGGTGGTGTCGCCAATTACGACTGGATTGGCGATTTTTATCCCGAGGTAGGTTCGTCCACACGCGACATCGCCTTCGACTATGCCAACAACATCTACATCACCGGCGACAACAGCCGCAAGGCCCTCGACAACGGCCAGTATATCGGCAACGCCGGTATGTGCGCCTACCAGCTGCCCGAAAGCTGGGGCGGCAAGGCCGAGACATGGACGCCCGCGCCCTACGACCAGCGTATCGTCGACTTCCAGCCCAAGGGCGTGAATGTGCAGCTCAAGAGCGTTTACTGGTCGGGCAAGAATCAGCAGACCGCCGACATCTACTGGGATGACATGACCGACGACGCCGGCCAGAGCCCCACGGGCTATACCGTCCTGCTCAACGGCAGTGTATACGGCGACAACTCCCGCATCTGGGACCACAGCCGGGACAACCCCTATCATGTCAACCTGGCCATGTACGGCCGCGACACCGAGGCCAACGACATCGTCAACACCATCCAGGTCATACCTTATTATAATGGTGTGCAGGCCCGCGAGTCCAATGTCCTGCGTGTCGGCCATACCGACTACGAAAAAGACGGCAAGGATGCGATATGGACCAACGTCGAGATGGGATGGAACAACGGCCAGCAGCCTGTAACCATCACATGGAACGCCCCTCAGAACGGTGACGCATACGGCTATAAGCTTTACCGCATCGTCGGCGACAAGGCCGAGCAGATAAAGTGCCCCGGCGACAAGGACGGTATCTTCCCCGCCGACCGTTTCGAGTACAAGATGGCCGACGCCGGCATCCGCCAGTGCAAGTTCCGCGTAGACGCCCTGATGCAGAAACGCCTCAAACTGCAGAACAGCGAGGTCAGCGACTACATCGTCGGCAAGGAGTCGGCACAGATTACACCTAACAGCAAGAACCATGTCGCTCCTGTCATCACCGAGCTGGTCAACTACCAGGGCCGCAACAGCGTACGCCTGGCATGGAGCTACGACAAGGACACCGACAAGCCCGACTACTACCGCATCGAGCGTGACGGCGTGGTGATTGTCGACAAGGCAGACTACACCTCTACCATCGACATGCTTGTACCCGACGGTCAGCACACATGGACTGTCACCGTCCACTATCCCGACGGCACCGAGCTCACCTCCGAGCCCGCCTCGCTCATCCAGCCCATCAAGCGCGAGCTGGCCTACACCCAGTACGGCATCGAGGAGGTCTACAATTATCCCATCGTTACCGAAGCCCAGGCCAACGCCGCCGGCCTCAACACATCCAACGCCATCATCCCCAAGACAGACAGCAAGTTCACCAATGTCGACTGCATCTCCGGTTCGACAAAGGGTTTGCGCAACTTCGGCATGGGCGAAAGCCAGTGGGGCGCCAAAGGCGGCCTGTACCGTCATGGCTCGTACCGCAACGGCTACTGGTACATAGCCCAGCTCACTGACAAGTATGAGGTTGCCGGTACATCGGCCAACATGCCCGACGGATACATCCAGTGGAATGCAAACTTTGACGGTTGCCAGGGCGGTGTATTCCGCTTCGACGCCGACGACCCGCTGGCGCTGTCCGACTGGAACAACCGTCCCAAAAAACTCTTCAACCTCAACCACATGGAGAGCCAGTGGGTTGCCGCCGATGACGGCGACGGAAACTGGGTCAACCTTGTGACACGCGAAAGGACCAACGGCACCGACGAGCAGCGCTGGTGGTATACCAACACCAACAAGATGTGGCATGCATATTACGACATATCGCATACCGCAGGCTCATGGCTGGGTTACCACGAGACCGGCTCGAATTTTGTCAACACCGAGTATACTAAACATCTCGACCATGCCAATCCCTCGTCGGACAACGCAGTCAACCACCAGAACGTTCGTGTGCACTACGTCAGCGCCAACGGCAACATCGGCGGCACAGGCGGCTACGTCTTTATCACTATGTGCAACATGCCGGGCGTGCTGCGCCAGTACTGGAGCGGCGGCTACAGCCAGAGTGAGGAGTATATCGAGCTGCCTCAGCACCTCTGCCCCGAGCGCGATGCCAACGGCCTGATTGCGGCGCCCGAGAACTATGCCTTCCCCGTGACCGGCCGTCCCAGGGACTTCATCCTCGAGCTCCGCTCAATAGGCTATTACTACTATAACGACGACACCAAGCAGTACACTCAGATTATGAGCGAGGCGGAGGCTCACACCGCCGGCGGCATCACCTTCACCTACAACGGTGAGATGTTCCTGCTGCACCCCTCGTCCAACTCGTCCAACAACATCGGACACTTCCGCATCGACATGCCCCAGCGTCCTACCGCTACATCGCCCTACACCGACGCTGATTTCACCGACCTCATCCCCATGATTTCCTATACCCAGACGGACTTGACCGGCATCGAGGCCAAGAACGCCAACAGCATGTGGTTTGGCGTGGAAGAGAGCAAGGAAGAAAACTGCATGTACATCTACCAGTACGTGCCCGGCTTCCGTATGGCCAAGTATCGCCTCTACAGCTATCAGGATTTCCCGCCCGTAACTCCCGAGCTTGAACTCAAGATATGCTACGACGATAACCACACCAAGATCACCCATTTCGAGGCCGCCGGCAACTGGGACCGTCCCACGGTCACCGACCAGGGTCAGATCAAGGACTACGAGTGGAACAACCGCACCGACTACACGCTTGACCATTACCGTTACAAGCTGCTCGACAAAAACATGAACGAGCTGCTGAGCGGCGACTGGGAGCCTGCACGTGACGGCTCGAACAACAAAATCTTCGAGTTCCCCAAGAGCTATTACCAGAATGTCAAGGGCGAGAAGCATCTCGACAGCCAGGTATACACCCTGCAGGTTCAGCCCGTCTACAAGCGCTACAACACCAACCAGTACATAGACGGCGAATGGGCTTCGGTTCAGGCCAACGTGGACTTTCCCGCTTCCATCAACCCGCTGACGGTGAATTACTACCGTAATACGGGTTCAGCAAAGATCTGGCGTGTCGACTTCGACTTCAACCGCGCCGACCTCAATGTGTTCAAGGAGCCTGTCGACAACTTCACCATCGAAAGAAGACGTAAGGGCACTGACCAGTGGGAGAGAGTTCCCAGACTGCGTGTCTTCTACGACGATAAGATGTGGCTGATGTCGGATGACAACGATTACAACACCTCGAGCCCGTGGTATACGGGCGCTCCGGAATACAGAAACTTCCTGGCAGAGGACAACATCCCCGGTCAGTACAGATTCGGTGGTTACGGCGAACCTACCGGCGACTTCTCCGACAAGCGCAAGGCTCATGCGACGGCCACGGAGCCTGTCGTGGCTTACTCGATTTTCGGTGAGAACGACAACCCCGGCGACTTTGAATACCGTGCCGTGGCACACTACGCCGCCACCAACCCCTACATCAGCAAGGACGCCGCCATTGTCGCCGACCGTGTAGTGGAAGGTAAACCGACCGGTGTCGACGACATCTCGGCTGACGGCAGCGGCAAGGTGCGTATACATCCCGTGCCTGCCCGGAACGACATCACCGTCGACTCGCCCGAGGCAATACGCTCGATTGTCATCCTGAGCATGACCGGCGCCAAGGTGATGCACGCCGACGGCAACGGCGAGCACAGCCAGACCCTCAACATCAGCCACCTTCCCCAGGGCAACTACATGCTGAGCGTCAACGGCCACGCCGCCCTCCACTGGATCAAGCACTAAGCCTCCGGCCTTAGTCATGAAAAATCCCTAATCTGAAAAATCCCCTCCCCGCCGCCGCGCCCCACCCGGACGTGGCGGTTTTTTTTCGCGGAGTTTTTTTCATGGTGGTTTTTTTATCGCGAATAAGCCGCGGGGTTTTGCTGTTTCGTAAAGTTTTTGTACCTTTGCACCGATATGCGTAACCGCTGGCGGGACAAGTGGCCCGTTGAAGTTGCGTCAGTGCTAACATTTTAACCGTCACAGTAAAATGGACTTAATGAAGATTGCCGAAGAAGCTTTTGCTTCCGGCAAGCAGCATCCCGATTTCGGCCCCGGCGACACCATCACCGTAGCCTATCGCATCAAAGAGGGTAACAAAGAGCGTATCCAGCAGTACCGCGGTGTTGTAATCCGCATCTCCGGCGAAGGCGCCAAAAAGCGTTTCACCGTCCGCAAGATGTCCGACAACATCGGTGTTGAGCGTATCTTCCCCATCGAGTCTCCGTTTATCGACTCCATCACCGTCAACAAGTACGGTAAGGTACGTCGCGCCAAGCTCTACTACCTCCGCGCCCTCACCGGCAAGAAGGCCCGCATCAAAGAGCGCCGCGTAGTCAAGAAGGACTGATAACGGCCCGGGACACCCCACACACAAAAGCACCTTGCGCAACAGCGCAAGGTGCTTTTGTGTGTGGGGGAGGGTTAGTGAATTGGAGTTTACTCAGCCAATGTAGGGACATCGCTTTGCGATGTTGGTCCTGCATGCCCGCAGGTTCAACATGCCAAAGGCATGTCCCTGCATTTCCGAATATCGGGAAATCGGTTTGCCGCCTCTTTATTTGTAGCTCCGCGGTATCAGCATGAACGGCTGCTGGGAGAGGCGGAAGGGGGGGGCGGTGAGGAAGCGCTGCAGGGTGGCGGCGGCGGTGCCCGCGTCGTTGGTGCTGAGGGCGACGACGTAGTAGAACGGCTCGGTAGTATGTAACACCATGGCGCCGGGGTAGCCGCTCTGCTCGAGGCGTCCGCGCAGGCTGTTGGCGTTGAAGCGCTGCTTGAAGGAGGCCACGCAGACGTTGTAGCGGTGCAGCGAGTCGGGCGTGGCGGCCTGGTCGGGTGCCACATGGCAGCTCAGCGTCTGCGTCTGCAGCGTGTCGGTGCCGTTGACCATGTATCCGGCGTCGACCTTGCGGCGCTGCTCGCCGTAGACGGTGTTGATGAGTTGGGTGCGCGTCGAGTCGCCGGAGACGGCCTGCTCGTACGCCTTCCGGTAGTTTTTCTCCGACACCTTGCAGGAGGTGAAAGCGGCCACCGCCACCGTGGCAATGGCCGCAAAAAGTACGATTTTACGCATTAAATCAGTGTTTAGCCGGGTTATAATCTTATAACAACATCTTATAACAACCCGGGATCGGCTTTTGTCTTTACTTCAGGCCGATTTTTTTGGCGATGGCCTTGGGGATGGCGTCCTTGTGGACCATCATGGATACGGTCTTGGCCTCGAAATAGGGCTCGGAGACGTACAGGAAGCCGTCGTAGACCTGGTTGGTGTCCCACGAGTTCTTGACCTTGTAGTAGCGCTTGCCGTTCTGGTCGGTGGCGTAGCCTACGATCTCCATGCCGTGGTCGTCGGTGGTCTCTTGGCTGTCGAAGCCCTGCTGGCGCGACTCCTGGGTGATTTCCTCCTCCTCGACGGGGCCGTCGAAGTTGTATTTGTCGGCGGCGCGGTCCTTGTCGCTGAGTTTGACCCAGCGGGCCAGCTCGGTGCCGTTCATGTCGCCCTGGCTCTTGCCCTTGGGCATGAGGGCCACGCCCTTATTCCACTTGAAACCGCCCTCGCTGACGTCGGCGGCCCAGTTGATGGGGAAGCCGTTCTCTACAGCGTTGTCGGCGATGGCCTTGAGGTCCTCCAGGGGCACGTTCATATACTGGCCGTAGACCCAGTTGTCGGGCACCTCGAGGATGAACGACTCATAGAAAGGATGGTGGGTGAACGATGTCAGGGCCACATAGTCGTCCGGGTTGACGGGCAGGCTGGCGGCAAAGGTCTCGGGGGTGTATTTCTTGCCCTTGTAGGTGAAATTGGCGGGAAGCGGGCCGAGATAGGCGTCGAGGACGCCGTCGAGGGCGCGCTTCCAGGCCGTGCTGACCTTCTTGGACGGCTTCTTGACTACGGCCTTGAGCATGTTCTCCATGACGGAGGCCATCTCGTAATGGTCGTGCTTGGGCTCGCCGTAGTTGAGGCCGGGGTATGCGTCCTCGGGCACCATGCCGTATTTCTTGAGGACGTAGCCGACGTCGAGCAGTCCGCCGCCCTGGGCGAAGTTGCACTCGCCGTACATGCGCACATAGCGGTCGGCCTTGTCATCGTAGCAGTGACGTACTGTGAACATCTCGCTGAGGTCCAGCGAGTCGCCGCCGAGACGGCGCACCTCGTCCTCGAGGAACGACGTGCCGCTGAAGGCCCAGCATGTGCCTGATTTGTTCTGGTCTTTCACCGAGGTTGTGGGGATGACTCTGACGTCGGTGAACCTGAAGCCCTTGATGGAGTCAGTGGCCGTGCTGTCGGCCTGGGCCATGGCTGCCGACGCTGCCGTGCAGGCGGCGAGGGCAAGAATAAGTTTTTTCATATTTATTGGGTATTAGGGCGGTGTGTGTCAAAAGAGACTGAATGTAGGGACATGCCTGTGGCATGTAGGACCGGTTATCTGATTTCCAGGCCAAACATCGCAAAGCGATGTCCCTACATCACCGGAAACCGGCATTTCGACACACATCCTTGGTTAAAATGCTTGCTGATAGGTTTTACTTGCCGAGGGCGGTGACGATGTCGCGGGTGTCGCGGGCGATGACCAGCTCCTCGTCGGTGGGTACGACAACGACTTTGACACGCGAGGCGGGGGTGGAGATGACGGTCTCGGTGCCGCGGGTGCGCTCGTTGACGGCGGGGTCGATTTCCACGCCCATGAACTTGAGGGGCAGGCAGACGTCGAGGCGCAGGCCCGTCTGGTTCTCGCCGACGCCTCCGGTGAAGACGATGATGTCGACACCGCCCATCTCGGCAGCGTAGGCACCGATGTACTTGGTGATACGCTGCACATAGACCTCGAGGCCGGTGACGGCACGCTCGTTGCCGGCGTTGACGGCGGCCTCGATTTCGCGCATGTCGCTGGAGACGCCGCTGAGGCCGAGCATGCCGCTCTCCTTGTTGATGATTTTCTGCACGTCATCGGCGCTGAGGTTGTGCTTCTTCATCAGGAAGGTGATTGCGCCCGGGTCGACGTCGCCGACGCGCGTGCCCATCATCAGGCCCTCGGTGGGGGTGAGGCCCATGGACGTGTCGACGCTCTTGCCGCCGTCGACGGCCGTAATGGAGCCGCCGTTGCCGACGTGGCAGGTGATGATTTTCCGGTCGCGGATGTCGACGCCGAGGATTTCGCAGACGCGCTGGCTGACGTAGCGGTGGCTGGTGCCGTGGAAGCCGTAGCGGCGCACATGGTCCTCGGTGTAATACTTGTAGGGCAGGGGATAGAGGAAGCTGCGGGCGGGCATGGTCTGGTGGAAGGCGGTGTCGAAGACGCCCACCTGGGGGACGCCGGGGAGCAGGGCCTTCATGGCGTCGATGCCGGTGATGTTGGCGGGGTTGTGGAGGGGAGCCAGGTCGTAGCACTCCTTGACCATCTCCTCGACTTCGGGTGTGATGAGGACGCTCTTGCTGAACTTCTCGCCGCCGTGGACGACGCGGTGGCCTACGGCCTCGATTTCGGAGTAGGAGGTGATGCAGCCGACCTCGGGGTCGGTGAGGACGTTGAGGATGGCCTCGATGGAACCCTTGTGGTCGGTCTTGCCGAGCTCGCGCACCTGCTTGGTGCCGTCTTCGAGCTTGAACTTGATGAAGGTGCCGTCGATGCCGACTTTTTCGACGCCGCCCTCGGCGAGGACAACCTCGCCGTCAGTGTCGATGAGCTTGTATTTTACGGAGCTGCTTCCGCAGTTGAGAACGAGAATTTTCATAGGAAACGGGGTATGTTTGGGATGTTTTGGATGCGGGGGATGTAGGGACGTGCCTTTGGCACGTCGGGAAGGGAACATGTAGGCCGGGTGTCGGTCCTGACATCGCAAAGCGATGTCCCTACAGGGGCAAACCGGTTTTTATCTGGCGGCGAGTTCTTTGGCGCCGATGGCCTGGTTGCAGGTGATGATGATGGTTTTGTAGATGTCCTGGGGGTAGGCGCCGCGGCTGAGGTCGTTGACGGGGGCGGCGAGACCCTGGAGGACGGGACCGACGGCTTCGATGCCGCCGAGGCGCTGGACAAGCTTGTAGGCGATGTTGCCGACCTCGAGGCTGGGGAAGACGAGGACGTTGGCGCGGCCGTTAAGCGGACTGTTGGGGGCTTTTGACGATGCCACGCCGGGGACGATTGCGGCGTCGGCCTGCAGCTCGTAGTCGAGCATGAGCGAGGGCTCCATCTCATGTGCCAGCTGTCCGGCTTCGATGACCTTGTCGACGCGCTCGTGGCGGGCGCTGCCCTTGGTGCTGAAGCTGAGCATGGCCACGCGGGGCTCGATGCCGGCGATGTCGCGGGCGGTCTGTGCCGACTCGATGGCAATCTGTGCCAGCTCGGCTGCGGTGGGGTCGGGCAGGACGGCGCAGTCGGCGAATACGAGGAGTCCGTCGGTGCCGTAGTGGCTACCCTTGGGGAGGAGCATCACGAAAGCGCCGCTGACGACCTTGATGCCGGGACGGGTCTTGATGACCTGGAAGGCGGCGCGGAGGACGTTGGCGGTGGTGTTCATGGCTCCGGCAACCTGTCCGTCGGCGTCGCCGGCCTTTACCATCAGGCAGCCCAGGTAGAGCGGGTTGGCGGTGGTGAGGCGGCTCTCGGTCTCGGTCATGCCCTTGCTGCGGCGCAGCTCGAGCAACAGGGGAGCGTAGCGGTCGATGACGGCCTCGTCGCACGGGTCGACGATGGTGGCCTGGATGATGTGGGCCAGGTTGAGCTCGGCGGCCATGCGTTTGATTTCTAATTCGCTGCCGATGAGGATGATGTCGGCGAGGCCCTCGGCCAGAATCTGGTCGGCGGCCTTGAGGGTGCGGGGCTCGGTGCCCTCGGGCAATACTATGCGCTGGCGGTTTTCGCGGGCGCGCTGTGTCAGGCGGTCAAAAAGTGCCATATCAGTATAGGTGTTGGTTGGTGTTTCGGTGTTATGATTGAGGCTTTGCCTTTTCAATGGCAAAATTAATCATTTTTGCTTGGTCAACAAAATGCAGGGCGCAGATGTTATAAATCAAACGAAACAATGGCCGCAAAGGCCTCTTTACTGACTCCTCAAAAATCTCACATTATGAGCAACGAACCCCGTGAATTCGAAACCCGCGAACGCCGCCACCGCCGCGCCAACCCGTGGCTTGTAGCCGGAGTGGTGATACTGATAGCTCTGCTGATGTTCTGGCTCTCCTGGGCCTTCTTCCTCGGCGACACCGACGTCAACGGCTGCATCGCGCCCGTACTTAACCTCTTGACCTTCTGAGCTATGCTTCCCCTGGCATCAACAGTCGAATCCGTGCTCTTCTGGGAAGGGTTCGTATGGGTTCTCGGCGGCCTCATCTGCGGCATGGCTGTGGGACGCCGTCTGCCCGGGCCCCGCGCCGCCGCCTGTGCGGCCTGCATAGGCGTCATCGCCTTTGTCGGCGGCGGTTTCAGCGGCCAATACGGCATCGGGGGCACCACCTGGCTCCACTTCGTCATCAACACCCTCATCGGCCTCCTCGTCACCGGCCTGGCCCTCTGGATCTTCGCCGCCCTCGTCCGCAAGGGAAAATAAAGTTGAAACAAAAAATGCGGATAAACCGTCGAAATTTTGGCGGTTAGCGGTAAATCGTTTACTTTTGCATACAGGAACAGAGTACGTCAAAAGTGCCTGAATGTAGGGACATGCCTTTGGCATGTTGAACCGGCCAATTGATTTTCGGGCCTGACATCGCAAAGCGATGTCCCTGCATCAATGCAATCTGCCTTTCGGCGTGCTTCCGCTTCCCGCTTCCCGGGAGCCCCGGTCACCTTAGCCGAGGCCCCCGCAAAACCGTATATAACCTTAAAAGTCACATATCTTATGAAGAAAAATCTTATTGCCGGCAGCGTGCTGGCGCTGGCAGCCCTCCTCGGGAGCGGGCAGGCGTGGGCTGCACGCCTGTTCGTGGGACCTGAAGCGGCCTCGGGTAATGTCACCTTCCGCAGCATTACCTTCACCAAGGGGTCGACGGCCTTCACCGACGTCAACGCAGCTCTGGCGGCTGCTGCCGAGGGCGACGTCATTTATTTCAGCGCGGGCAATGTCGGCGCATTCACCGTCAGCAAGAAAAACCTGATTCTTGTCGGCGCCAACGCCTGGTGCGACGGCTGGTCGGGCAAGCGCAACACGTCCGCCGAGACCAACGTCACCGGAGCCATCACCGTCAAGGCCTCGGGCTGCGTCATCAACGGCTTCCGCTTCACCGGCGCCGGACAGGTTGTCAGTGACGCCCAGCGCGGCGAGGCAAGCCGCATCGACGGCTTTACCTTTATATACAACAAGGCCGAAGCTACCTCGCTCAATAACACTACTTCGATTGTGCGTCTGGGCACGCCCTTCCGTCCCTCGTCGTCGGTAGCCGACCAAAAGGACCCCACTGTGTGGGCCGCAATCGAACGTTACAGCAACGTCGAAATCTCGCATAACTTCTTCAACGGTGCCGACGCCGACAACCAGCCGGCCTGCGTGACCGTATGCGGCTCGGGCACCAACCTCGGTGCCGCCGCCGGCACACGCATCCAGGACAATCAGTTTATTTCGGGCGGCTCGTCGGTGAACCTCTACAACACCCAGGGCGACTATGACATTTCGCAGAACCTCTTCAAGAATGTCGGCGCCGGACTGCGCAAGAGCGGCACAGCCACCGGCGAGTTCTGCATCCGCCTCTACTACGTCGGAGCCTCGAAAAGCACCGGGCAGAGCGCCAACGGACGCGTACACAACAATGTCTTCGACGGCTGCAAGGGACAGAGTTCGAAATACGCCCTCATCCGCGTCTTCTCGGGCGACAGCAACGAGACTGTCTACCAGCCGCAGAACGCCAGGCTGGCGATAATGTACAACACCTTCAAGAACAAGACGCAGACCGACGGCACATACAACTACATCGTCTACGCCAACCAGGACAACACCACCACGATGACCACCGACTGGCGCTGGAACAAGTACGACAACTCGGAGATGTGCATGGGCTTCATCCGTCCTGCCTGGGTGACTTACACCACCAAGGGCTCGCGCTACTTCGCCGGCAGCCAGGAGCTTTTCCGCCTGCCTTCAGGTGACGGGTCCACCTTCGGTTACTACGGCGAGAAGGATGCCAACGGAAATGTCCTCTACGGCCGGGCCACTCCCACCGGCGGTGCCGGAGGCCTCAAGGGCTGGTATTTCAACAGCAGTGTCACCGGAGGCAGTTCTATCGCAACAGTAGTCCAGAGCATGGACGTCGACGACGCCACGGGCGACTGCTACTTCATCCAGGAAAAAACCACATCGGCAACCTCGCTTAAATCGAAATTCCCGGGTATAGACTGGACCAGCGCGGCCCATATCGTCACCCGCGTTGCAATGGGTGGCACGGAGACACAGATGTACCTGTCGCACAACGGCCATGGCTCCAACATGGCTGTGACCAATTTCAACGGCAAGCTCTACGTCGTTACCGGAGTGGAAGGTACCGACGGCGGCACCGCCGCCCGCAAAATCGGCTTCATACCCTGGAGCGCCGGAACGGCCCTCGATACCCGCGAAGGCTACAATTCGACCATCAAGTACCTCAACAACAGCTGGAACACCGACGGCGCAGGCTACAAATATCCCGCCATCGACAACGACAACCGTCTGCTGTGCGTGGCAAGCCGCAAGGGCAACTACTATTACTACGCTATCTTCGACCTCGATGACGCATTCAACAATCCTTCTACGGTCAAGCCCATCAAGGTCTGGAAAATCGGTGTGCGCGACGGCGTAAACAAGATGTCGGGTTCGTCGCGCGCATATCTTGCCAACAACGACCAGGGCTTCCGTACCTGGGACGACCAGGGCTTTACCATCAGTGGTGACTATATCTACCACTATGAGGGTTGCGGCAATACGAGTTCGAGCAATGCCGGAGTAAAGGTCACCGACGGCAAGGGCGTGGTAGTCGTCAATTATTTCAACTGGCGCACCGAGCAGCAGCTTTACCGCACCGCCGTGCTGGCATCGCCGATATGTTCGACCTCGACAATTTCCGGCGAGCCGGAGAGCTTCAAGGTACATCGCGACGTCAACGGCCGTCCGTCGGCATTGATAGGAATTGTCACGGGCGTCAGCGGAGCTCGTAAATTCAACCTTTTCTCGTTTCGCCAGAAGACCAACGGCGGCACAGCCGGCGACGGCCAGGGTTACGCATACACTATTGGCGGTCACACAACGGCTGCCGACAAATCGAGTCTGTCACTCACCAGCGCAGGCGAGGCTGCCAGCCAGACCGTCACCGTCAGCAACAACGTTTATGTGCGCGGCATCACCGCCGCTATAGTCGGTGCCGACGGCCAGAGTTTCAGCGTCAGCAAGATTTCGGGGGGCGCCTCCACTACTCAGCACGTCTTCAGCGTCAGCTTCACTCCCGACCGCTACAAACGCAGCTACAGCGCATTCCTGCGCGTCTCGTCTCCCAACACCTCCGACATCATGATTCCCCTGAGCGGCAGCTACACCGGTACCCTGGAGGGCGGCGACACTCCTCCCGTCACCAGAGGCACCATCGAGGCAACAGCCGGCACCACCTGGCTGACCTGCCGGGCCGCCAATGACGATTTCATGAGTCAGGGCTACCGCGAGACTACAGTCACCGTCACCGCCAAAGATATCACCGGCGACATCACGGCATCCTTCTCAGGCGACACGGACAGCGAGATGACCGTCACTCCCGCCAAGTTAGGCCCGGAAGGCGGCACATTCACCGTGCGCTACACTCCCGCGGTCAACCGCGGCACGGCTTATGCCAAGCCGGTCCTGACCATTTCGGCCGCCAATGCCGACCCCGTCAGTCTGACCTTCAATGTCACCTGGGACGGCACCGAGCCCAATACCGGCGGTGACGACACCCCGGGGTCAATCACTACCGACCCCGCCTCCCAGTTATGGCTCACCTGCAACGAAAACCAGAATGATTTTATGAGCCGGGGCTACCGCGAGGGCAAAATCACCGTCACTGCCACAAACGTCACCGGCAACATCACTGCCACCGTCAGCGGCGACACCGACAACGAGATGACAGTCACCCCGTCCGTTCTGGGCGCGGAAGGCGGCGCGTTTATGGTACGCTACACCCCCACCGTTGTACGCACGGGCTACCTCAAACCCGTGCTGACCATCTCGGGTGCCAATGCCGACCCTGTCGAAATCACCTGCTTTTTGACATGGAACGGCGCCAAGCCCAGCACCGGCGTCGACAGCATCGAGGCTGATGTCATCGGCGAGGCCGTCTACTACAACCTCCAGGGCGTCCGTGTCGACAATCCGGCCTCCGGTCTGTACATCCGCGTCCAGGGCGGCAAGTCCACCAAGGTAATGCTGAAATAATATTTTACCTCCATAAAAAACCGGTGACTGGATATTTTCAGCCACCGGTTTTTTATGGAGGTAAATGCTTATCGGACGGATATTTTTGCGGTGCGGGTGCCCTGGCGGACGATGTAGAGGCCGGGGGCGAGAGTTGCGGCGGTGACGTTGACGGCGATGGTTGTGCCGGCGACGGTATAGACGGTGACGGGGGCGCCGAGGGCGGTGAGGACGCCGCCGACGACGGTGAAGAAAGCCGTCGTGCCATCGGTGATGCCGTCAACTCCGGCGTAGGTGCTGTTGAGGCGGACGGTGGCGGTGTTGCCGCTGTCGTCGATTTTGAAGACTACCCGGGCCACGTGGCCGTCGAAGAAGATGTTCTGCGACTGGTAGCCGGCAATCATGGGCTGGTCCCGGTCGAGCGTCATGCGGATGTCTTTAGTGGCGCCGCCCCAGTTGTTGACGCCCCAGTCCTTGTCGGCAATTTTGAAGCACTCCCTGAGGTCGATGTCGGTAAGCTCGTAGACACCCGGGATGGCTGTCGTGCGCAGCTCGCAGTCGGCGTCGGCGGCCCAGCCGCTGTGGACGCCGCGCACGTAGATGCCCGAGGGCATGCCGGGAAGCGAGCTCATGCCCCAGCGTTTCGACAGCATGGCCACGCGCGATTTCAGGTAGCCCTTGATGGTCTCGGTCTTGCCTTTGACGTTGTCGGTGCCGTAGCCCTTGTCGGCCCAGCGCTCGTGGTCTTTCACGGCTGCCTCGCCAATTTCCGCGGCAAAGCCGTCGAGGTAGGCGCAGAGGTCGTCGAGGTCACCCGTGACGAAATTGCGGAAGATTTCCCTGTAGGCGTCCTGGAAGTCGGTGAACTTGACAATCTGCTCAATCCATGTCTGGCCGTAAGGGGCGTTTTCATAAATCAGCCGGTCGTGGCCGGTACGGTTGTAGGTGTTGCCGAAGTCCCAGACGGGACCCCACACCCACTTTTTGTCGGCGCCGCGGTCGCGGTGCAGATAGCAGCTGCCGTGGAACGACTCGGCGCCGTCCATCAGCTCCTGGATGACGTAGAACGTGGCCAGCGAGCGGATGTCGACCAGCTTCTGCCAGTCCTTATTGGCAGGGTCCTGCTGATAGAAAGCCTTGTCGATGGCTTTCATCTGGGCCGTCAGCCACGCCTCCTGCTCAGGGGTCACGGCCTCGGGGCTCTTGTGGGTGACGCGGATGTCGGCGCCGTTGCTCTCCTTGAACTTAATCTGCTCGGACGGGTCCTCGTCGTAGTTGTCAATCTCGCAGAGCCAGCCGCCGGAGATGTCCGACGAGGTGCCGGAGGTCTCGGCTTCGTCCTCCTGGTCGAAGACGTTGACGCGGTCCTTGTCGACGCGGATTTGCTCGACAAGAAAGTACAGGCCGATGTAGTCGCCGTTGAGGACGACCTCGACGGGCTTCATGTCGGGCGTCCATGCCAGGCCGAGGCGTCTGGAGAGCCAGAAGCCCATAGGCTCGCGCATAAAGCCCAGGTCGTCATCGGCATGGGCGAGCAGGGTGAAGTGCTTGCTCTTCTTCATGCCCATGAGGGCGGCCTTTTTGGTGAGCTTGAGGCGGTAAGGCTTCTTTTCAAAGCCCCACCAGGTGTAGTTGCCGCGGCCGCGGATTTCGGTCTGGCCGCTCATGTCCTCGACGCCTTCGGTGCCGTTGGCGGCGAGGGTGTAGGTGGCCATGGCGTAAGGCTCGGTCTTGGCCGGAACGGGAACGCGGTTTTCGGTTTCGATGGTGAGCAGGGGCAGAGTGCCCGAGGGCGTGACCGCCCCTGCGGCAAAAGCCGCAATAAGTGAGACGAGGCATACAACCCCGCGTAAAAGATGAGATACGTGTTTCAAGATTATTTCAGTTTTTTGAGACCCTTCAGCTGGGCCTTGTTGGTTGCGGGGAAGATGGAGATGGCGTAGCCACCGCCGGGAGCGGCCTTGAGGCGCAGGGCGGTGCGGGCGTCGACGATGCCGCGGCGGATGCGATAGGCCTGCGGGTTGGTGCGGTAGTGGGCGTCGGGGGCATCCTCATAGACGGTGGCGATGTACTTCTTGTCCTTGTCGAGGAAGTCGAGGCGGACGGTCGAGCTGTGGCCGTTCTCGCCGGAGGTGCAGCCTACAAACCAGTTGTCGGTGCCTTTGGCCTTGCGGGCGGCGACGATGTACCGGCCGGGCTCGGCCTCGAGGTAGCGGCTCTCGTCCCAGTCGAGGGCGACGTCCTTGATGAACTGGAAGGCGTCGAGGAACTGCGCGTAGTGCTCGGGCAGGTCGGCGGCCATCTGCAGGGGGCTGTACATGGTGACGTAGAGGGCCAGCTGACGGGCCAGGGTGGTGTTGGCGTGAACCTTGCTGGCGGGGTTGAGCTTGCTGATGTCCATGACGAAGATGCCGGGGGTGTAGTCCATCGGGCCGCCCTGCAGTCGCGTGAAGGGAAGCACGGTGGTATGCGAGGGCTTGTTGCCGGCGAAGGCCTCGTACTCGGTGCCGCGGGCGCTCTCGTTGCCGATGAGGTTGGGGTAGGTGCGGCAGAGACCGGTGGGACGCACGGCCTCGTGGGCGTTGACCATGATGTGGTGTTTGGCGGCCTCGGTGACGTTGTAGAGGTAGTGGTTGTTCATCCACTGGCCGTAGTGGTATTCGCCGCGGGGGATGATGGAGCCGACATAGCCCGTCTTGACGGCGTTGTAGCCGTATTTGTCCATGAGGGCGAAGGCGGCGGGCATGTGGCGCTCGTAGTTGCGGGCGCTCGCCGAGGTCTCGTGGTGCATCATCAGCTTGATGCCCTTTGAGTTGGCGTATTTGTTGAGCATGTCGATGTCAAAGTCGGGGTAGGGGGTGACGAAGTCGAAGACATAGTCCTTGGAGTTGCCCGACCAGTCTTCCCAGCCGATGTTCCAGCCCTCGACGAGGAGCTGGTCGAAGCCGTGCTCGGCGGCGAAGTCGATGTAGCGCCTGACGTTTTCGTTGTTGGCGGGGTGCTTGCCGTGTGGCTTTGCCTTGGCGTAGTCGGTGACGCCGAGGCGGACCGAGGGGTACTCGTCGGTGTACGACCAGGGCTTGTTGCCGGCAATCATCTCCCACCATACGCCCATGTACTTGACGGGCTTGATCCACGACGTGTCCTCGTACTTGCAGGGGTCGTTGAGGTTGAGGATGAGGTTTGAGGCAAGCATGTCGCGGGCGTCGTCGCTGACCATGACGGTGCGCCAGGGAGTTTTGCAGGGCGTCTGCATGTGCGCCATGTTGCCCTGCGCGTCCGGGGTAAGGTGGCTGGTGAAGGTGAGGGTGGGCTCGTCAAGCTCGAGGTGCATGCACGAATAGTCCACCAGGGCGGCCTCGTGGAGGTTGATGTACAGGCCGTCATCTGTCTTCATCTGTATGGAGGTCTGCACACCCGTGGGCGAGAAGATGGTGCTGGAGATGTTCGTGTTGATGTTTTTCTCGACGTGCGGACGGATTTCGCTGAGGCGGCTCTCGATGTAGTCGTACTCCTGGGTGTCGTAGTCGCCGGGAATCCACCAGGCGGTGTGGTCGCCGGTCATGGCGAACTGCGTGTTCTCTTTCTTTACCACGAAGTAGGGCATGGCCTTCTGCTCGGGGAACTCGTAGCGGAAGCCCACGCCGTCATCGTAGACGCGGAAGCGCAGATTCATCAGGCGGTCGGTGGCGGGCTGCTCAAGCTCGACCAGCATCTCGTTGTAGTGGTTGCGGATGTCGCGGTTCTCGCCCCAGACGGGCTGCCAGGTCTCGTCGGACGTGGAGGTGCTGACGTTCTTGACCTTGAAGCCGTCCGTCAGGTCGGGCTTGCCGGTGAGCTCGAGGCCGAGGGTGCCGGGGTTGATGACTGCCTTGCCTTTGTAGGCAACCGAGTAGACGGGTCTGCCGTCAGGGTCGACGCTGAAGTTTACGGTGACGTTGCCGTCGGGCGAGCTGATATCCTCGGCGGAAGCGGGGATAGCGGAAGCAGCAATGGCGA
This sequence comes from Muribaculaceae bacterium, assembly GCA_051871645.1. Classification (GTDB taxonomy): domain Bacteria; phylum Bacteroidota; class Bacteroidia; order Bacteroidales; family Muribaculaceae; genus CAG-873. The sequence continues at coordinate 46,123 of JBJEDC010000092.1, forward strand.
GTGCTGCCAGAGCAAAATTCTTATAGTGGTTCATGTTGTTGTGATAATGTTTTCGTGGTTTACAAACAGAGCGGATGTCGGGAGGCAGGCAGTGCCGCGTCAGAAGGGAACCGACATGTCGGCTTTTTTCTTCTCTGCAAAGTTAAAAAAGAAATCGCACTCTTGAAAAGGAAAGCACATTATTAAAGGTGAAAATATACCGGGAAAAGGGCCCGATATAGCCAACCCCCGCCCTTAAAAGTTAAATATTGTTAATCACAAACATTTTCTCGGTCAAAAATTATGTTTTAAAACATAAAACGTATACCTTTGCAACAGTTTTTCATGGTATTAGATTTAAGGTAAGAAGATTATTCGTCGTGACGACGGGTAATTTTTTTTTGTGCCTGCCCAAAACAACATCCTACACATCCTTCACATTCAAAACATCAAAGCTCGTCACGGATTATACAAGTCCCTGTCAAAAAAGTCCATGATGTCGTTGGCCATCTCCAGCGCCGCCTTGGCCGGAGACCCCGGGTCGAGCGACAGGGAAATGTTGTATTCGGTCATGGCCTCGCCGCGGCGGCCTTGCTGCCACAGGCTGCGCCCGAGCTGATAGTGACGCAGGGCCTCGGCCTTCTGCCCGGCGGTGATTTTTATGCTGTCGGCGCCTTCCTTTTGTTCTTTGCTCATATTTTTGTAATTTTGGCAGTTGTAAATGCAATTGTTGTATTTACAAAGTTAGCAACAAAACTTCAACCGACAAAACCGACTACAGATATGAAATTCCGCGTCATCACAGCCGCCCTGCTCATGGTCGCCGTAAGCATGGCCACCGCTTTTGCCGCCGACCCGACGGCCACCGAATACAGCATGGCGCAGTGCGAGGGCTCACTAACCCCGTATCCTACCGACGTGCGCAACGTGCAGACCCCCGACAGCCTCGTCCCCGTCTACCTGAGCCATGTAGGACGCCACGGCGCGCGCTATCCGGCCTCGGCAGCCAATACGCTGAAGATGCGTGACGCACTTCTGCGCGCCGACAGCGTGGGCACCATCACTCCGCTGGGCCGCGACCTGCTGAAGCTCTGCGGACAGGTGATAAGCGTAAGCACCAACCGCTGGGGCGCCCTCGACTCGCTGGGCATGAGCGAGCAGCGCGCCATAGCCTCGCGCATGCTGGGTTGCTATCCCGAGCTGTTCACCAACGGCACCATCAACGCCATCTCGTCGTATTCGCCCCGCGCGATGATGTCGATGTACAGCTTCGTCCACCAACTCGACCGCCTCAACAACAAACTCGAGTTCATCACCTCCACGGGTCGCATGAACTCCACGCTGATGCGCCCCTTCGACTTTGACGAGTACAAGGACTGGCGCAACGCCGGATACTGGAAAGAGCCGTACGGCGAATATTTCAGACAGCATTGTCCCGTCACCGCCATCACCCGTGTCCTCGGCCGTGATTTCCCCTTCGGCGACACCGACGCCGCCCGCGACCTGGCCATCACCGAATACTACGTCCTGGCAGGACTACAGGCTATGGAGATGCCCTCGCAGATGAGCAAATATTTTAACGAAGCCGAGGCAAACGCCCTGTGGAGCTGCTTCAACCTGCGCCAGTACCTGCAGCGCACGGCCTCGACAGTGCAGGACGGAAGCGTTCCCGCCGACATCGCCGGACAGCTTCTGCTGGACATCATCACCAGGGCTGAGCAGGCACTGGCAGGCCAGAACCCCGCCGTCGTCGACCTACGTTTCGGACACGCCGAGACGCTGATGCCGCTGCTGTCGCTGATGCGTATCCCCGGGTGTCGCTACCTCACCAACTATTTCGACACCGTCGGCGCAAACTGGCGCGACTGGCAGGTGGTGCCCATGGCCGCCAATCTGCAGATAATCCTGTTCAAGGAAAAGAAGTCGGGCCGCATCTACTGTCGCGCCGACCTCAACGAGCGTCCCGTCACTCTCATCGCCGGTGACAAGCGCTTGTATATTCCCTGGCCCGAGATCCGCAACCACCTGATGAACCTCGTGCCCATGCACCTCACCGTCGACTGACGGATTAACCCGAACCAATCATACTGCAATGTTCAAGATATTAGAAAAAGAATACTTCAGCCCCAAGGTCGTGCGTCTTGAGGTCGAGGCGCCCCTCATCGCCCGCTCTCGCCGTGCGGGTCACTTCGTGATTGTGCGTTGCGGCGACAAGGGCGAGCGCATCCCCCTCACCATCGCCGACTCGGATGTCGAGCGCGGCACCATAACGCTTGTCGTGCAGGCCGTGGGCGAGAGCACAACCGCCATCTGCGCCCTTGAGCCAGGCGACTGCCTTACCGATGTCGTGGGTCCCCTCGGCCAGGCGACGCACATCGCCAGATTCGGCACCGTGGTATGCTGTGGCGGCGGCGTGGGCGTGGCTCCGCTGCTGCCTATCATCAAGGCCATGAAAGAGGCCGGAAATCGCGTGATCAGCGTGCTGGCGGCGCGTACCAAGGGCCTGATTATCCTTGAGGACCAGGTGCGCGAATACTCCGACGAGCTGATTATCATGACCGATGACGGCTCGTACGGCCAGAAAGGCCTGGTGACGCAGGGCGTCGAGCAGGTCATCCTGCGCGAGCATGTCGACATGGCTGTCACCATCGGCCCGGCAATCATGATGAAGTTTGTGTCGCTGCTGACCAAGAAATATAATGTGCCCACCATGTGCTCGCTAAATACCATCATGGTCGACGGCACTGGCATGTGCGGCGCCTGCCGCGTAACCGTAGGCGGCAAGACCCGCTTTGTCTGCGTGGACGGTCCCGAGTTCGACGCCCATCAGGTGGACTTTGACGAGATGATGATGCGTTTGCGCTCGTACAACTGAAAAATCAGAACCGCAATGGAAGAAAAAGATATCACCGCCCGCGACGCCCGTTGGCGCGTCGACTTGCGCGAGGCCCTCAGCGCCCGAGAGCGCACGGCCATTCCCCGCGCCACTATGCCCGAGCTCGACCCGGCCTACCGCATCACCTGCAACGAGGAGGTCCAGCAAGGCCTCACGCCCGAGCAGGCCGTCACCGAGGCCACTCGCTGCCTTGACTGCCCTGACCCCGGCTGCATGAAGGGCTGTCCCGTGAGCATCAACATCCCCGCATTTGTCAAGAACATACAGCGCGGCCATAACGGCGACGCCGCCCGAGTTCTGCGCATGACCAGCACCCTCCCCGCCGTCTGCGGACGCGTATGCCCGCAGGAGCGTCAGTGCGAGAGCCAGTGCCTGTATGTGAAGATGAAGAAGCCCGCCGTTGCCATAGGCTGGCTCGAGCGTTTCGCCGCCGACCACGGTTCGGATGAGGCCTTTGCCACGCAGGAGCGGCCCGCCTCCAACGGCCGCCGCATCGCCGTAGCGGGTTCCGGCCCCGCCGGACTGTCATTTGCCGGCACGATGGCCGCACTGGGTTATGACGTCACCGTCTACGAGGCTCTGCACCAGATTGGCGGCGTGCTCAAGTACGGTATTCCCGAATTCCGCCTGCCCAACGACGTTGTCGACCGCGAGATTGAGGCCATGCGACGCAACGGCGTACACTTCGTGAGCGATGTAGTGATAGGCAAGACCCTTGGCTACGATGACCTGCTAAACGAGGGTTACGACGGCATCTTCGTGGCCTCCGGCGCCGGTCTGCCCCGCTTCATGGGCATCCCCGGCGAGAACCTTATCGGCGTGATGTCGTCCAATGAATATCTCACGCGCATCAACCTCATGGGCGCCGGCCGTCCCGGCTACGCTACCCCCGTGCGGCATGGGAAGCGCGTCGCCGTCATCGGCGGCGGCAATACCGCCATGGACTCGGTGCGCACTGCCCTGCGCAACGGCGCCGAGAAGGCGATGATTGTCTACCGCCGCAGCGAGGCCGAGATGCCTGCCCGTCTCGAGGAGGTGCATCACGCAAAGCAGGAGGGCGTCGAATTCATGACGCTGCACAACCCCGAAGCCTACATCGGCGACGAGAAGGGACAGGTCAAGGCCATGGTCCTCCGCCGCATGACCCTCGGCGAGCCCGATGCCAGCGGACGCCGCAGCCCCGTGCCCGTTCCGGGAGAAGAGGGTCAGGTGACGGTTCCTGTCGACGAGGTAATCGTGAGCGTCGGCGTTTCGCCCAATCCTCTTATCCCCAACAGCTTCAACGGCCTGGACATCACCGGTCGCGGCACTATCGCCGTCGACGAGCATCTGCAGAGCTCAATAGCCACGGTATATGCCGGCGGCGACATCGTCCGCGGTGGCGCTACCGTCATCCTCGCCATGGGCGACGGACGCCGCGCCGCTGAGGAGATGCACGCCCGCCTGTCGCAGCAGGGCTGAGCGGCCCCGGCAAATTTAGCGGCCATGGACAGCCCCATTCTCGAGATACTTGTGACCACGCACGGCGCGGACGGCCTGCGGCGCGTCGAGGAGATGCGCCTGCCGGAGGTGCCTGGCGTGCGCTATCTCGTGAGCTGTCAGTCCAAGCCCGTTCCCATTCCCGAGTCTTTGGGTAGCCGTGCCGACATCGATACCCGCTTCATTGATGGCACAGGCTCGTCGGCCAACCGCAATGCACTGCTTGACCGGGCTACGGCATCCCTCGTGATGTTCGCTGACAACGACCTGACGCTCAAAGCGGAATGGATTGAGACGATGATAAAAACCATGGCTGAAAACCCGGACCTTGACGGCGCCTGTTTCCAGCCACAGGACAAAATGCGTGCATATCCCGCCAAGTCTTTCATGCTTAAGGCTCATGCTTCACCTTATCATTATGCGCTGATATATGAACTTGTGTTTCGCCGCGAGGCACTGATGGCGACCGGTGTGCGTTTTTCGTCGCGCATGGGCATCAATGCTCCATATCTCCACTCGGGTGAAGATGACCTGTTCGTATATCGAATTCTTTGCAAGGGGTTACACATCAAATATTTTCCAACAATCACCTACAATCATCCGCATCTCAGCACAGGTTTTCGCCATCAACGGCCGGGTGTTTTGCGCTCGCGTGGCGCCGTCCTGCAGACGATGTATCCGCTGACCGGCGTGGCGCGTATGGTGCGACTGGCCTATAGACTTCCGCAGCGCACGCTGCCGGCCTTCGGGCACATGTTGGAAGGGGCGGTCTATGCTGTCACGCACAGACTGTAATAACTGTATGATTTTGAAATAATCAGATGAGAGGGCGTAAAATCTGGGCGGCGCCTTTGCCGCCAAGTCGGCGGTAGGTGTAGGCCATGCTCAGGAGCAGGCGGTGATAGGCCGATGGTGTTTTGGCAATAGCCTGGTGGTAAATCTTTTCGGCGGATTCGCGATTGCCCTCGCGATAGATGTCGGCGGCGAGAATGACCTCCTTCAAGGCAATCCAATGGCTCTTACGTTCGGGCAACTGACGCTTGATGCCCTCGAGCGACGGGCCGTATTTGCCGATGCGTGACGAGAAATTGGGACCGCTGACCGAATTGCCGAAATTATGCTGTACAACCGTAGGCCAGCCTGCTATCTTGACGATGAGGGGAGACTGATTGAGAAGGCGTGAACCCAGTTCGATGTCTTCCCAGACAGGCATGTCTTCAGCCCAGCCGCCGACTTTATGGAAAAGTTCGGTGCGGGCCATGTATCGCTGAGTGGCCATGGAACCGTGGAAGAGATTGTGGAACTGAGCGTCGGCGCTATAGAATGCCAGGAGTTTGCGCTTGCCCGAAGGGTCTTCGCTGATGACGTTCCAGCCTACGATTTCGGCGTCGGGGTTCTGCTCGGCTACCGTCATGGCGCGGTTGATGTGGTTGGGCAGCATTTCGTCATCCGAGTCGAAGAAGAGCACCCAGTCGGTGTCGGCCTCCCGCAGGCCGCGGTTACGTGCGGCGCCCTGACCGAGTTTTTCCTCAGTAACGAGCACCAGGCGCGGCTTTTTGTGTCCCACGGGTACCGACCAGTTGCGGAAGGCAAGCTTTATAGCCTCGGACGTTTCGTCGGTCGAGGCATTGTCAACAACGATAACGGCATCGGGCTGCCGCGACTGGGTCATCACCGAACGCAGGGTACCCATCACCAGGGCAACGCGGTTGCGCACGGGAATAATAACCGAAACTGTTTGTTTTCTTTGTTCCATATTCACTGCAAAGATAACAAATTAAACCGAAATAGCGTTATAAAATCACCGCGATACACATTTATAAATAATAACAACCATTGGACCTGTACGGTTGTCTCGAGTGTACTTTGTAAGCCGTCTCCGGCCTTTAACCCGGTATGGAAACCGGCAAGATTTTTGCGTTTTAATTTTTTTTAACGGATGCAATGGCGGCGACAGAATTAAAGTTGCTACCTTTGCCTTCGAACAAATTCCTGTTTTACGGAGTCTCGTAAGGGCATATCCCAACCGGGACCCTTAATTTTATGGTGTTCGGCAAAGCCTGAGCGATGCCGGCGCTTCATTTTTTATCTAATTCATCAAATAACTCAGTTCTAATACACACACTGACAAATCATTAATATCATGGCTATTACATACATGACAAAAGAAGGCTACAACAAAAAAATGGAGGAAATAGCCTACCTCGAATCGGTAAAACGCCCCGAAATCTCGGCAGCCATAGCCGAGGCACGCGACAAAGGTGACCTTTCGGAGAACTCGGAATACGACGCCGCCAAGGAGGCCCAGGGTATGCTCGAGATGAAAATCTCGCAGCTCAAGGACCTTGTCGCCAACGCCCGCATCATCGACGAAAAGAAGCTCAACACCGAAGAAGTGCAGATACTTAACCGCGTAAAAATCAAGAATGTGGCCAACGGCATGACTATGGAGTATACCATCGTCGCCGACTCCGAGGCCAACCTCAAGGAGAAGAAAATCGCCTCGTCGACCCCCATCGCCCAGGGCCTCCTCGGTCACAAGAAGGGTGACATCGTGGAAATCCGCGTTCCCTCGGGCCTGATGAAGTTCGAGATTGTCGAGATTTCAATTTAAGAATTTATTAATTCGGGAACCCCGAGTTCTTCAAGATATCCGAGATTTTCGAGAATCTCGGGATGCTCGGGTATATCGAGCCACTCGCGACCCCGAACTCTAAAAACAAACCGTTATGCCTACAATTTTTTCGCGCATCGCCGCCGGCGAGATACCTTCGTACAAGGTTGCCGAGGACGACAAATATTTCGCTTTCCTCGACATCAATCCCGTGGCTCCCGGCCATGTGCTGGTTATACCCAAGAAAGAGGAGAGCTATATCTTCAACCTTGATGCCGAAACATACGCCGGCCTCACCATGTTTGCCCGCCGTGTGGCCAAGGCTCTTGAGAAGGCTGTGCCGTGCAAGCGCATCGGCGTGTGCGTGATAGGCCTTGAAGTGCCTCACGCTCACATCCACCTCGTGCCTCTCAACAGCGAGGCCGACATGGACTTCCGCAAGCCCAAGCTCACGCTTCCCGACGATGAGATGCGCCGCATAGCCGACGCCATCGCCGCAAATTTCGAATAAGCGGTATTAACCGCTGAAAACCAATCACAAGCAATGAAAAGCAAAGTTATAATTTGTGCCGCCACTGTGCTGGCTCTGACCGCGTGCTCTAAGACCGACGGCTGGAAGGTGCAGGGCACGGTAAAGGGCGCAACCGAGACTGACACCCTCTTCCTCGAGGAGTCCGTCGCCGACAACTGGCACCTCGTCGAGTCCATGGCTCTCAAGGACGGCAAATTTGAATATGCCTCTGAGGCGGCCGCTGCCACGCCTTCGATTTATCGTCTGCGTCTGGGCGAAAAGTACATCTATTTCCCCGTTGACTCCATCGAAACCGTCGAGGTGTCGGCCAATAAGAATGGTTTTGACCGCGGTTACGTCCTTTCCGGCAACAAAGCCGCCGCCGGCTTTGTCACGGCCGACTCGCTCGTGGCTGCCTTCGTCGACAACGGCGGCACGGTCAACGACCCCGCTTACGGTCTGCTTAAGCGTCAGTTGAGTCTGATGGTCAATCAGGATTCGACCTGCCTGCTGTCGTACTACATTGTGGGCAAGGAAATCGGCGACCGTCCGGTCTTCGGTACCGATAACAGGGCTGACCTGCGCGTGCTCGCCAATGCCGTCAACAACTACTCGCGCCTGCGCCCCAACGACCCGCGCTTCGGTATGCTGAAGAGCCGCTGGGAGAACGGCCGCAAGGCACTCGGCGTCTACGGTAATCCCGTCAGCGTGGCCGCCACCGTCAAGGGACGTCCCGATGTGGAAATCAAATATTACGATGCCAACGGCAATCTGCAGGACTTCGACAAGATTGTAGGCCGCGGCGGCGTGACCATCCTCAACCTCACCCGCTACGACGGCGAGGGCTCGCAGACAAATACTCTGGCTCTCAACGAGGTGTACGAGAAATACAAGGGCGCAGGCCTTCAGATTTACCAGATTGGCTACGACACGGACGAGCACGCTTGGCGCCGTTCGGCCGTCAACATGCCCTGGACGACCGTCTGGGCTCCCCTCACCGATGACAGCAAGGTGCTGACCACTTATATGGCCGACCCAGTCAACGGCGCTCCCGTCTCGTTCGTCTTCAACGGCCAGGGCGACGTGGCCGCTCGTGTCGAGAATCCGGCCGAGCTGGATGCTGCTGTTGCAAAGGCAATGAAGTGACCATCCACACTCTCCGAGGATGAGAATAGGCGATATAGACCTGGGCGAGCGCCCGCTGATGCTGGCACCGATGGAGGACGTCACCGACGCCTCCTTCCGCTTGATATGTAAGGAAATGGGCGCCGACATGACGTATTCGGAATTTGTCAGCGCCGATGCCCTGGTCCGCAATATCGCGTCCACGACACGCAAGCTCGAAATCAATCCCGGCGAGCGGCCTACGGCAATACAGATCTATGGCCGTGACCCCGATACCATGGCCGAGGCCGCCAGGATTGTCGAGCAGGCGCATCCCGACATCATCGACATAAACTTCGGCTGCCCGGTCAAGAAGGTGGCCGGAAAGGGTGCCGGAGCGGGCTTGCTGCGCGATGTCCCGCGTATGCTCGAAATCACCCGTGCCGTCGTAAACGCCGTCAGCGTCCCTGTCACCGCCAAGACGCGTCTTGGATGGGACAGCAACAGCAAAATCATCACCACCCTTGCCGAACAGCTTCAGGATTGCGGCATAGCGGCTCTCACCGTACACGGGCGCACGCGCGCGCAGATGTACACGGGGCAGGCCGACTGGGAGGCGATAGCGTGCGTCAAGGAAAATCCGCGCCTGCGCATCCCGCTCATCGGCAACGGCGACATCACCACTCCGGAGCTGGCGCGCGAGGCTTTCGACCGCTACGGCGTGGACGGTGTCATGGTAGGCCGTGCGGCTTTCGGCGCTCCCTGGATTTTCCGGTACATGCGCCAGTGCATTGACTCGCCGGACGGCTCATGGCGGCCTCTCCCGCTTGCCGAGGCATTCACGCTGATACGCAGGCAGATAACAGAAAGTGTGGACCGCATCGACGAATACCGTGGCATCCTCCACATCCGTCGTCATCTTGCCGCCTCGCCGCTTTTCAAGGGCATTCCAGACTTCAGGCCAACCCGCATCGCCATGCTGCGCGCCAATACCCTGGCCGAGCTGATGGAGATACTCGATGACATTCAGCGACACCTCGACACCGGTGAGTCCTTTGGCGATACCGGGCAGTCAGAAAACAATAGCTAAAAATAATTGCAACTATGAAAAAGTTACTGATGATACTGGCCGTTGTCGTGGCCGCAGTGGGCTGCGCCGGCGCACAGAACAGCGTTGAAACCCAGCGTTTCGCATTCAACAAGGGCGATTTTGCCAAAATCCGTGTCAACGACGATATTAATGTCGAGTATTTCGCCAACGCCGACTCGGCCGGATACATAGTCTTTGAATGTGACCCCCGCGCCGCCTCGGACATGCTTTTTACCATTGATAAGGAAACTCTTAAGATTGAGACGGCAGACCCGGAGACGTTGCGCTTCCGCCTGCCGACAATTCGTGTATACTCCAAGTTCCTCAGCAGCGTCGAAAACTCGGGCGACTCAACCGTTTTTGTCAACAGTCCCGCTCCCGGAGCTGAAATCTCGCTGCGTGTGGTAGGTAACGGCCGAATCGTGGCCAGGGGCCTGCACGTCGGCACGGTAAATGCCAAAATAGACACCGGCAACGGCAGCATCGTCCTCGAGGGCGAGGCAAGCGTTGAGAAACTTCGCAACGTCGGTGCCGGTACCATCCAGGGCGGAAGCCTCAAGGTACAGAGTGCTCAGATTATTATCGGTGGCACCGGCTCGGTGGACTGCTGGGTATTGAATGACCTGAATGTCAAGGGACTCGGCTCAGGTAAAATATACCTGAAAGGCGACCCCAAGGTCAAGAACCGCACTCTCGGCTCCATCAAGGTCGTGAAGATGGACGAGGCTCAGTAAAAGATTGCAACGTAGTTTCGTGTATTTGAAGCCATGAAGAAGTCCTTGCTGTTTTTCGCTGCCTACTGGGCGATGCTGCTGGCTGTCTTCGTGGCTTTGAAGTTGCTGTTTCTGCTGGTCGAACCGGCGTACACTCTTGCAGACATGGCAATGGCGCCGCGGATTGTCGTCGCCGGCCTGTCAATGGACATCTCGGTGAGCGCCTACCTGGTCTCGCCGCTGCTCCTCGGACTGATAACGGCGCAGTGGGTACGTTGGAAGGGATGGCGGAAACTGCTGGCATGCTATTCGTGGTTTGTCGCAGCAGCGGTGTCGGTGACGGCAGCTGTCGACGCGATGCTGTTCCCATACTGGGGCTTTCGTTTTGAGTCGACACCAATCTTCCATTTCACTTCCTCGCCGCGGCTTGCTCTTGCCAGCGTCCCCTGGTGGCAGGTCGTGCTGGGAGTTCTGGCGACGGTGGCGCTCTGCTGTGGAATGTTCCTGCTCCTGCGTCTGACGTTCAGGCTGTTACTCAATGGGCAGGCTGAAAATTCCCGCAAAGCAAAGATTGTCAACACCGTTGTCCTTGTCCTTGTTGCCGCGGCGATGATTATCCCCATACGCGGTGGGGTGGGGGTGAGCACTATGAATCCCGGACGTGTCTATTTCTGCGGCGACATGAACCTCAACCGCGCCGCTCAGAATCCCTTTTTCACGCTGATGTACTCGCTGACCCATGCCGACAGGCTCGGCAAGGAGTTCAACTTTTACAGTGATGCCGAGGCCCGGGAAATTTTGCACCCGGTATTCGCGCGTCCCGAGGGTCCCGACAGTTGCATCATCGCCTTGAAAGCCCCGAAGCCTGATTTTTATCTCGTTGTGCTCGAGAGCTTCTCTGCTCATGTCATGCCGTCGTCGGGCGGCGAGAACATAGCTCCGAAACTTGACGAGGCGGCGCGTCAGGGCGTCAGCTTCACCAATTTCTATGCCGAGTCTTTCCGCACCGACCGAGCCCTGGCAACTATCCTGAGCGGCTATCCGTCGTTGCCCACGACGTCGGTGTTCAAGTACACCCGAAAGTTCGAAAATCTGCCGTCGCTGGCCCGCGAACTGGCAAAGGCCGGATATTCCCCGACTTATTATTACGGCGGTGACATAAACTTCGCCAACCAGGGCGGCTATCTGCATGCCACCGGCTATGAGAAACTTGTCTCGGAGAAAGATTTCCCGGCATCGTACAATACCGGCAAGTGGGGTGTCCCCGACGAGTTTGTTTTTGCCCGTGTCCTCGAGGATGTCGCCAAGTCCGACAAGAACGGTAAACCGCTTTTTGCAGTCGTGCAGACCTCGAGTTCGCATGAGCCGTTTGAGGTGCCTTTCAACCGCCTGGAAAACAAACGGGCCAACTCTATAGCGTACGCCGATTCGTGCTTAGGCGTCTTCCTTGACGGCCTGCGCAAGTCGGGGCGCTGGGACAATGCGCTGGTGGTAATCACCGGCGACCATTACGGCACCTATCCCGAAGGTCTCACAGACCCGCTGGCGCGGCATCATGTTCCGTTGGTCATCACCGGCGGAGCGGTGGAGGGCGCACCGGTCGCTGTTGCCGTGCCCGGCTCACAGAGCGGCATAGCGCCTACCATCCTGGCTCTTATGGGGCTTGACAACTCGGTTTTCCCCCACAGCCGCAACATGCTCAGCGCTCGCCCCGGTGGTCAGTACGCATGGATGAGCGAGCCCGACTGGTACTGCCTGCTGACCAACCCCAAGACTGCACCGGCAGTAGTGAATGTGTCGGGAAAGACCGACGACAGCAACCCGGCGGTGCGCCGGGCCAAGGCTTTTGTGCAGATAACCTACGATAATCTTGACGCGCGATGATAGAATTCCTCAATAACCTCGACATGCAGGCTCTGCTTGCCGTAAACGCAAATCACGGCGTCATCCCTGACGCGTTTATGATGGCGTACAGCAGCAAACTGATATGGGGGCCTATGTACCTGTCGCTTCTGTGGTTCTTGTGGAAAAGGCAGGGACTGACCTCCGCCGTGCTCATTCTGTTCGCGATAGTAACGACGATATCCATTGCGGACCAGACATGCGCGACAATTCTGCGCCCTATATTCGAGCGTCTGCGCCCGAGTCATAATGCCGAAATCGGCGGCCTTGTGCATGTCGTCAACGGCTACCGGGGCGGTCTCTATGGCTTCCCTTCGTGTCACGCCGCCAACAGTGTGGCGCTGACGGTATGGTTCTTCATGCTTTGCGGCCCGCGCAGCCGCCTGACACAGATGCTGATAGTCTGGTGCCTGCTTACATGCTATTCGCGCATGTATCTCGGCGTTCATTATCCCGGCGACCTCTTCTTCGGAGCCGTCGTGGGCACGCTCAGCGCCCTCCTGTGCTGGTTCATCACCGTCCGTCTCTTCAAAGTCGGCAACTTCCGCGGCAATACCGCCACCGCCATTCCCGTCGGCGTTTTCCTGCTTACCGTCATCGCAATCCTTATCTACGCCATTGCCGGCCATTTTCTGGGATAACAGCCATCAATCCACAAAAAGGGGCAATCGAAAATCGCTTCCGGTTGCCCCCTCACGTTTCAACTATTTACTTTGAGCCCGAGGGGGACAGCATCACTGCTCACCCCAAAGGCCATTGGGGATGTGGGTATTCGTTTCTCTTTCTTTTTACGCTACAGTACCTTAACGTCCCCCGGCCCATAATTCCCGCCCTCCAACCCCTAAAAGTCATTAAAGTTTCCTAAATCCCCGATTTACAAACGTTAAACCACTGACAAAATGTGATATTTACCATATAAAAGGCCCCTATGAGCGATTTTATTAATCATACCAAATAAAAACGCCCATAATGCATTTTTATCAGGTATACCAAATAAAATTTTCGGTTAAAATTGAATTTTTCAACATTTGTTGAGATTTGTTGTCACAAAAGTGGGTACTTTTGCGTCTGATAAGAGATGACAGTAAAATCTCACGATATTTAATAAACCGAAAAGATTAAAATGAAGGCTTCTTTGACTCTGATTGGGGTGGTGCTCGGCTCGGCTGCGGCATACGCCCGGACTGAGCAACCCGATACGCTGGCAGAGGAACTGCACGAGGTGGTGATCGAGGCGCCGAAAGTTATCCGCAAGGCCGACATGGATGTCTACCATCCGTCGAAAAGCGCCGTCGAGAACTCCAAGAACGGCATGCAGCTGCTTACCAACCTGATGATTCCGACCCTCAATGTCAGTGATGTCATGGGCAAGATTACGGCCAGCGGACAGGCCGTGCAGGTGCGCATAAACGGACGCAAGGCAACGGTCGAAGAGGTCAAGAACATCCTGCCCGAGACAATCAAGCGTGTCGAGTGGATTGACGACCCCGGGCTAAGATATGGCGGCGCCAGCTATGTCCTCAACGTCATCGTCGCCAACCCGACGCTCGGCGGCTCGCTGATGACCGAGGGCCGTCAGGCCGTCAGCGAGAAATGGGGTGATTACCGCGCCGACGCCAAGTTCAATATCGGCCGCTCGCAGTGGAACGTGGGCGCGTATTACAAATTGTCTGAAGACATCGACGTGCACCGCGAATATACCGAGACATTCACCTATCCCGACGGCACGTCGCTGACCCGAAACGAGAAACCTCTCGGCGGAAGCATCGACGGCTCCAACGGGTCGGTATGGGCGTCGTACAACTATATCAAGCCGGACACGACGGTATTCTTCGTGCAGCTGCGTGCCCACCGCACTTTCTCTGATAAAGGGGTGTTCAACGGCCTGCTCAATCTCAGCAACGGCGAGCGCGACATCAAGCTCACCGACGGACGCGGAAGCCTCGGCACCACGCCCTCGTTCTCGGCTTATCTCGAGCAGCATTTCGCTCACAAGCAAACCCTTGTTGTCGATTTCAGCGCCTCGCTGTATGACGGACATTCCTATTCCGACTACCTTGAGCAGTACCCCGACGCCACCGACTACATCACCGATATCCATACCTACGTCAAGGACCGCAACCAGGCGTATGGCCTGGAGGCCGACTATATAAAGAGGTGGACAAACTCGCGCTTCACCGCCGGAGCATCGTATACCGCCAACCGCAACCGCTCGGAGTACCTCAATCTCGGCGGCGAGGTCTTCCACCAGCGTCAGGACAGGGCTTACGTCTTTGCCGAATATTTCCAGCGCGTCAAGAAGTTCAGCTTCACCGCCGGCGTGGGCGCCCAATATACTGACTTCCGCTTCCGCGAGAGCGACCAGGGCAGCAACTCATGGAATTTCCGACCCCGGGCCTCCGTCTCATACCGCATCAACGATAATCATCAGCTACGACTCAATTTCTCCACCTGGCAGTCCGCGCCTACGCTCGCCCAGACCAATGTGGCGCCCCAGCAGCTCGACGGTTTCCAGTGGAGCATCGGCAACCCCAGCCTCAAGACCTCCAACTCGTACATGCTGACCTTCCACTACAGCTACAGACTGTTCAAACGTGTATACGGCACCTTCGGTGTCCGAGCTTTCACCTCGCCCAACGCCATCGCGCCCTACATGTTCTGGGAGGGTGACAAGCTCGTCTCCACTTACGAGAACAGCAAGGGACTAAAGAACCTCACCTTCTGGCTTGCTCCGCAGATTGATGTCATCCCCGACTGGCTCGTGCTGAGCGGTACCCTGCAGTTCCGCGCCGAGCGCATGCGCGGCACCGGCTACACTCATACGAACAGCGCCTGGAGCGGTAACGTCGCCGCACAGCTCATGCACTGGGGCTTTGTGCTGACATGCCAGTACCAGCGCTCGCAGCGCGACCTCTTCGGCGAGAAAATCACATGGGGCGAGAGCTTCTCCGTCATCGACCTGTCGTACAATTACAAAAAATGGCAGTTCGGCGCCGGCATGCTCATGCCCTTCGGCAAATATGACAATGGCTCGCAGTCGCTGAGCCGCTGGAACACCAACGAGCAGCACGTCCGCCTCAACTTCCGCATGCCCTACATCTCCATCGCCTACAACCTCCAGTGGGGCCGTCAGAAACGCGACGCCCAAAAGCTCATCAACGCCGACGCCTCCGCCGACCAGTCCACCGTCGGCAGCCGCTGACCCTCATCGTCATCTTTTTTATTAACATAGCAAGTGAAATATGAACAGATAAGATGCTAAAATTCAGGTATATTTTATCGGTGTTGGCTTTGATGGCGGCGGTGGCCGGCGGCCATGCGCAGGAGGTGCCGTACAGGCATATTGTGTCGGAGCCGGTGGCGCCAGACAGTGCGGATGTGCGGATACATGAGCGCAAGGCGTTCTGGAGAGCCGGGGCCGAGACCGTTGGCTTCAATCTCGGGCTGTGGGCTTTCGACCGGTATGTGCAGAAGGGACATTATGCCTATATTTCATGGAATAGCATCAAAGAGAATTTCAAACATGGGTTTGAATGGGACGATGACCATCTGCATACCAATATGTTTGACCATCCTTACAATGGCTCTATCTTTTTTAATGCGGGCCGCAGCAATGGTTTCAATTTCTGGCAGTCCGAGCTTTTTGCCATCGGCGGCAGCGCCATGTGGGAGATGTTCATGGAAAAGGAATATCCTTCGACCAACGATATCATCGCCACCCCGATAGGAGGTGCCGCGCTTGGCGAGGTGCTTTACCGCACCTCGGATTTCATTCTCGATGACCGCAGCACGGGCGGGGAGCGCTTCGGACGCGAGCTGGCGGCGTTTCTGGTCGACCCCATGAAAGGTATCAACCGCATCGTCACCGGAGCGGCGTGGAAGAAGCGGGAGACGTCAGGCCGCAGATTTGGTATTCCGCCTATCAGTGTCGAGCTTTCGTTGGGAGGCCGTTATCTGTCACTTGTCAAAGGTGATGACGGGAGCCGTGCCGGAGCCGTCGCGGAGGTTAATATCGAATATGGCGACAGATTTGCCGAAAAGACAAAAGCGCCGTATGACTATTTCTCGTTTCTGCTTGAGCTTCAGGGCATAAAATCGCAGCCTGTCCTGAGTCGTGCCGAGATTATAGGCCGTCTGCTGTCAAAAGAGGTTGTGGATAAGGAGAATATGAAAATAAATGTCGGTCTTTACCAACATTTCGACTTTTTCGATTCCGATACCATCAGGCCTGAAAGGGAAAGCTATCTTTTCCCGTGCTCGGTGCCGTATAAACTGGGAACGCCGGCATCGGTGGGTGGCGGAGCCATGTTCCGGTATATACCGTCTTCCGGACTGATGTCCTTTGACGGATATGTGCATCTCAACGGCATCCTTCTCGCCGGAGTGCTGACCGACTTCTACCGTGATTATCACCGCAACTACAACTGGGGCTCAGGCTTCTCGGTCAAGGCCGGGCTGAACTGGGCGCTGGCGGATGACAGGCTGTCGGTAAAAATTGCCAATCAGTTCTACCGGATATATACATGGCAAGGATATGACGCCGACAATGACTGGACGATGACGCCCGAAGGCAAGCCGGTGAACGTCCAGGGCAATGCCTCCCGAGCATCTTTCAACCACCTGGAAATAACAGCCAGTTATCGCCTGTGGAAGCGTCTCTATCTCTCTGGCGGCGTTGATTTCTACACAAGGCAAACAAATTACTCCAATGTGAGAATCACGGTTGGAAATGCCGTAACCAATCAGCCTATCGTCAATAGCAATCAGCTGGGCGTCCATCTTATGCTGACGTATAAGCTGTAGAGTATAGCGGACTTTGAGAAAACAAAAACCTCGACAGTTTTAGGCACTGTCGAGGTTTTTTGTGCGGTATAGATGCAAATTATTTTTTGCCGTGGAGCTTGTGGTTGCGCTTGTGGCCTTTGGTGCATTTGTCCTTTACGCAGGGCTTGGCGCAGTCTTTGCAGTTGGTCTTGCAGTCTTTGCAGTTGGTCTTGCAGTCTTTGCAATTGGCCTGTGCGCAGGCGGGAGTGCAGGCTTTACAGTCCTTGCAGTTGGCGGGGGTGCAGACCTTTTTGCAGCTGTCGGCGGGGCAGGCCTTGGTGCAGTTGGCTTTTGTGCAGTTGGCTTTTACGCAGGGCTTTTTGCAGGCCTTACAGTTAGCCTTGCAGTCTTTGCAGTTGGCCTGGGCACAGGCGGGAGTGCATGCTTTGCAATCCTTGCAGTTGGCGGGAGTGCAGACTTTTGCGTCCTTGCAGGGAGTCTTGGGGCATACTTTCTCAGTGCATACTTTCTTGCAGACGGCTTTCTCGGGAGTCTGGGCGGCGGCGCCTAAAGTCATGGCGGCGGTGATGATGGCCGCGAGCATAAGGGTGAATTTCTTCATAGTTATGTATCTTTTAGTTTGTTATATTTTGCTTTTCTTAAAGCTCGTATCGTTGCAAAGATAAAGAAAAATCCCCGAATTCTAAAGTCCGGGGATTTCCGTTAACTTAATTTATAAATCATTTGTCACAGGATGATGCGGCGGGGATGGTGGTCAGGAGAGGTGATGAGGTAGAGCTGGCCGACGGGGAGGGTGAGGGTCAGGGTGCCTTCGACGCGGGAGGAGTAGTAGGTGGTGCCGTCGACACCGTAAACGGTGACTTCGGCGGGCTCGGGGACGGTGACGGAGAGGGTGCCGGGAGCAGGTGAGGTGACGGTCCACGAGGCAGTACGGGCGTCGGTGACGCCGGTGGAGGTGCCGGGCCTTGCGGCGATGTTGTCGATGAAACCGCGGCCTCCGGCGTTGGCGTCCTTGCGGATGCGGATGCGCCCGGCCTGAGAGTTTTTGAGGTCGACGTTGACAAGGGTGTAGTCGGCGGGGGTGGCGGCTTCCTTGTCGATGACGACGGTGTGTTTGGTTGCCCATGTCTTGCCGCCGTCGTCCGAGAAGTCGACGTTGAGTGTCATTGCAGCCTCCTTGGCATTCCATTTTGCGGCGTAGAAGCTGACCCGGCTGTTGGGGGCGATGACGTCCTCGAGCATGGTGACGTTGACGGGGCTTGAGGCCGGGCCGATGCGCAGCGAGTAGGAGCCGTCGTAGAATGGCGAGTGGCTTGTCAGGGCGGCCTGCAGCAGCGCGTTGTCGAGCGTCCATGTACATGCCGTGCCGTTGTAGGTCTTGCTGGCGTATGCGTTCATGTCTTTGGCGCTGGCCTCGAAGTCCTCGATGAGGTAGGGGGCCG
The DNA here is from genome assembly GCA_051871645.1 of Muribaculaceae bacterium. Taxonomy (GTDB): domain Bacteria; phylum Bacteroidota; class Bacteroidia; order Bacteroidales; family Muribaculaceae; genus CAG-873. Next base: position 64,638 of record JBJEDC010000092.1, read on the forward strand.
AAGTGCCGCCTGTCGAGGTGACGAGGCCGTAGGCGGTGAGCGGGTCCTCGGTGTAGTCACCGGCGGTGGCGCGCAGTGGCGTGAGGTATTCGCCGGCAATCTGACAGCTGCCCAGGCGCAGGTAAAGCTGTCCGGCCTCCGAGTTGACGACGGCCTGACGTCCCCAGACCGCGTTGTCGGCTGAAATTTCGAAGGGGGAATTGACGGTGAAGGTGATGTCGCCGACGTAGTTTTCGACGAATACGTCGAAGCCAATCGATTGCGAGGGAGTGCCGGTAGCCGTCTCCAGAGCCACGTCATAGTCTTCGACTTGGTAGGTCAGCGCGGGCTTGGCCTTGGGCGTGGTGACGGTGACGGTATTGCTGACGGTGGATGCGTTGGTGAGGGTATATTTGTATGTGTGCTCGGGCTCCAGGCCGTCGACATTGTAGGTCAGGTCACCGGCGGCGACATTGCGCGGGTAGCCGCTGATGCTGACGCCGCCCTCGGTAACGTCGAGGCGGTAGCAGTCGCCGTCCAGCTCGTCGCCGACGTTGACCCAGCGGGCGGTGAAGCTCGTGGCCTCGACATTCTCGGCCTCCGCTGCGGGCAGGCCGTCCAGGGCCTTGCCCTCGAGGGTGACGGTGTTGACGATGTTGCCGGTAGTGAGCACGAGTGTGCCCTTGTAGTCGCTTTGTTCGGGGACGGTAAAGGTTATCTTGAGCAGGGCGCCGTCGCTGTCCTCCTCATCGGCTGCGGTGGCGAGGGCGCGGGCCTTGGCTGCAGACGAGCCGCCGGTGTTGACCTGCGAGGCGTCGAGCCATTCGGCCGAGGCCTCGAAGCCGTTGCCGGTGACCGATACAGAGACGTTATCCTTGATGGAGGCGCCCTTGACGGCCACGATTTTTTCGTTGGTGGCGCCGGTGGCGACCGTGCCGAAGTTCAGCGTCGAGCCGTCGGCGGGCTGCGTTATGCGCGAGGCCGGAGCTGCCGAGGCACTCCAGGGCGTGGTTTTCTTGCTGCCCCAGATGTAGTCGGCAAGGTCGGGATAGTCGATGAACGGGTTGCGGTTGTTCTGCTTGGCGTAGACGGCCTCCTGACGTGCCGTCTCCTTTGTGGACACGGGGTCGAGGGCGTTCCAGCGCAGCAGCATGTCGATGGCCCAGGTCGAGAAGGCCGGGTACGATGTCTTGTCGAGCATGTCCGAGGTCCAACCGGCGATTTTGCTGTTGTATGCGGCGGCCATGTATAGGTAGCTGCGGGCGAAGTCGCCCTTGTATTCGTCATCCGGCTCCCATACCGTGCCGGTATAGCCGCTGAGGGTGCTCTTGCCCAGCTTGCCCTTTGCAGAGACGCCGTTCTTTGTAGCTATGTAAGTGCCGTTGGCGCACTCGCCGAAGGGGTAGTTGCCGCGCTGGTTGTTGACGTAGCCGTCGGTGGGATAGACATGGAAGAGGTCGGTGTACATGGGCGTGGCGTCCTTGAACCATGACTTGGGGAACGAGTGCTCGCGGTTATAGCATACGCCGATGCCGGTGTAGTTGCCGCACTGGTCGGTCTTGTAGGTGAACTCCTTGGTGGTGTACATGTCCCAGATTTTGCCGTTGGGCTTGGTGTCGGTCTGCTGATAGGCTGTCCACAGGCCGGAGTACGAAACAGACTTGTGTGTGCCGACGATGCCGGCCAGGGCTGTCAGCAGCTCCTTGCCGCACTTGCCTTCGGCGGCCTTGTAATAGTTGGCGGGGATGTTGCTGTTGGTCGCGCCGGTCTGTGCCGAGCCCGACCCGGTGCCGCTGCCCGAGCCGCTTCCGGAGCCCGAACCCGACCCCGTTCCGTCATCGGTAGGTGTCGCCGTCTGTCCGGCGTCAGCTATGCGGGCCTTGAGCGAGACCTTGCGGGTGAGACTGCCGGTCTTGAGTGTGAGGGTGCCGGTGTAAGTGCCGTCCGAAGCCTCCTTGAACATCACCTGCAGCTGGGCGCCGGCGGTGGAGTTGACTTTGGCAGCCGACAGTGTGGTGGCGCCGACACGGAAGCCTGTACCCGAGACGGTTACGGTGACTGCAGAGGTCAGATTGGCACCTTTGACGACAACAGTGTTTGTCTTGTTCTTGCTGACGGTGACGGTGCCGAAATCCACGGTTGAACCGGCGGCGGGCGATGTCAGCGAAGCGGTGGTTGTAGAGCCTCCGGAGTAGTCCGGAATGGAAATGTCATCGATTAGGGCGCGTTTACCCTCGGTCTGCAGCAGGCGGATACGCACGTTGCCTGTCTTGTTCACCGACACGCTCTTCTTGGCGTATGTGGTAGTGGTGAGGGTAACCTTGCCGGCGGTTGTCCATGTCGAGCCGCTGTTGGTGGAATACTGGACGGCGATAGTGACCTCGCCGTCGGCTGCCGACCACTCGCGGGCGTAGAACGACACTGTGCCTGCGCCGCCGGACTTGTTCGAGGCCATTGTGACTGACGAATTTGCATTATTGCCAAAGCGCAGCGAGTTAGCCCCGGCGTACGGATTTTCAGCATAAACACCGGCGTTGCTGAGCGTCCATGTGCAGGCGTCGCCCTGCACCGAGGTAGTGGTGTAATTTCCTGTCGTATTGGCCTCGAAGCCCTCTTTGAGGGTGGCGGCATTTGCGGAAAGTGAGCCGAACGCCAGTGATATCAACAATGTATTCAGCAGTTTCTTCATGGAGTAATGGTATTGTCCGCTCTCGCGGCAGTGAAAGCGCCAAAGGCGCAGGATTAGGTTATAAAATCGCGGATTAGGTTATAAAAATTAGGGGTTGAGCCGCAAAGTTAAATAAATTGAATGAAAAATGCACAAATTTTCACAAATCTGTTGCAAAATTCCCACAAAATGTATCCAGAACATCCAAAATAATCTCCGGCATCCCCGCAATGCTTACCTGCGGTAGATGTACATAGGCCCGGTAAGATGCTGTTTTTTTGCAATTGTGTCCAGCGGCGGTTTCACATGCGATACGACGGGCAATGTATCCGACGCCGCGAACCGGCCCGTGTCGGCGGTCAGTCGGTAGGATACAGTGTCGTTGAGTACCGGGGCAATCTGGGGCAACTCGTTGGGATTTAGACGATAGAGTATGGCGCCGTCCTTGAGCTCGTTGCGGATGTAACCCCAGCCGTATCTCATCTCTGGGGCATTGAACGGGCACATCACAAGCATGTAGAGCCCGAGGACTACGGCGCAGGCATTGCGTAGCCGGATGTCTATTCCGCTGATAATCACACCGGCGAGCAGAGCTGCCGATGACAGATATGGGAAGATATAGCGTTCCTCGCGCAGCACTGACGCGTATTCCACCAGCACCATCGCCGCTATCGCGCACAGCGGAATCCACCACTGCCGGTTTCCCTTTATCATTTCTGCCCTCTCGCGGCCAATCAGCGCCAACAGAAACATCGCACCGAGTAAAATTGCCCCGGGAAGGGTCAGAACGTCACGATACAAGGCTTTGACAAATACGATATCAGGGACATTGGAGAAGTCCTCGAAGGCGCGTCCGGTATGGACGTTGGAGTGCAGCAAAAAGTTGAAATATCCCTGATAAGCGGCAAAAGCGACGGCGACAGCCATTAATGGCGCAAGCACGACGGCTACGGCTGCCCGGCCGTTTTTGTGCGCTATGGCCAGCCACAGCATCGGAACAGACAGCAGAGCCACGAAAAAGGCGTTGAGGTAGCCCGTCGAGGCCGCTCCGGCGACGGCGAGGGTGTAGGCCGTCCATGTCGGCGCGGTCACGGCACGTCTTTGGCCGATGTTGCGGCAAATCACGGCCGAAGCCCAGCCCGTCAGGCAGATAAACATCTCTGCCATCTGGTATTCGCGCACAAAGAGTGTGTTCTCTACCGATGCCTTTGAGCCGAAGGCCAGAGCCATAACGGCCAGGGTTACAAGACTGCCGCTCTTCAGGTCGCCGAACAGTATGCGCCCCGTGCGCCAGAGGGCGAAGAAGGCCACGGCGAAGAAAAGCAGATTGAGCAGGCCTCCGCGCAGAGCTACCTCTCCGGCGTCGAAGGAGTCGAGACCGGAGAGGGCGACCCTCAGCGCCATATAGTAGAGACTGGCGTGAGGGTCGTCGTGATTTACATGATAAAGTCCGTTCAAATCCGTGCCCAGTGGATTATTGTTCACCAGCATGGTCTTGATTTCGGCGCCGGTGAGGGCAGCGCTGTCTGGCAGAGGCGTGTAGTATGCCGGGTTGCGCTGTGCCAGCATCACTGAGAAAATCTCATCGGGGTGCAGCTGTGAGCGCGTGGCAATTCCATTTATGCGCACGGCAAGCAACACAGCAAATATAATCAGCACGCCTGCCAGAGGCAGGCGTCCCGACCTGAATATTTTGTCAGCGTGCCGGATCACGAGCCGTCAGTCCTCGAGGTAGTAGGTGACGTTGGTCACCACGCGGATGTTTTTGATATACGGAGTTGACTCGTCGGCGTCTTCAATCGAGAAATAGCCCTGAGTGGCCGTCTTGATTTTTCCGAGCTTCGACTCCGAGTCCTTGGCGAACTGGGCGGCGGCCTCGCGTGCGTTCTTGGTGGCCTCGACAATCATCTCGGGCTTGATTTTGTTGAGGTCGGTGTACGAGTAGTTGATGTTGAGGTTGGCGAAGGCGATGCCCTGATTGAGCAGCTCGCCCTGGCGGTTGAGCAGTTCGCGCACCTTGTCGACCTGGGTGGTGAGTACCGTCATCGTCGACGTAATGGAGTATTTGAAGCGTGCGGTGTTGTTCCAGGCGTTGGCAGATACGTCGTCGACGCTGGGCGGGTTGACCGAGATTTCGCTTGTCGGTATGCCGTTGGAGGTCAGGAAGTCCAGCACGATTTTGTTTTTGTTGGTACACTCCTGATATAGGGCGGGCAGGTCATCGCCGGTGATGGTGTACGACACCGGCCAGGTCACCTGGTTGGCCTTGACGGTGCGCTCGGCCAGGCCGCGCACGTCCACATAACGTTCCTTGGAGGCGATTGTGCTGAATCCGCTGCGAATGCACAGACCCAGGGCCAGCAGGCCGACCGCAATGATAAGCGGGAAAACGATGTTGCGCAAATAATTCATAAGTAGAGGGTTAAGAGGATTTTAAGTTGTTGTTATGTAATGTTTGCAGACGCGGATATCAGTTTCTGCGCCTTAACTTTGCAAAGATAAACAAAAAAATCTGACACAGGTTGCAAAGTCGGCAAATCTTTTTGACGAAATACAGGCAAATAGTCATATAAGGGCCTGATGCTAATGCAATAATTTTTAACTAAAAACAATGCAAAATTTAACTATAAATATTTCGGGTAAAGAGAGCGAATACGGTCGGAATTTTGTAATTTTGCAACGACAATGTCCGGGGCCGGCGAAGGGCCGTGCCTCCTCTCTCCTCACATAACCGCGTGCTGCGGCGACGTTGTCACTGAATAGTCGTTTGTCTGACAGGGTTTTGGCCCGGAAAGTCGGACATTGCCGTATGTAGACGCGCCAACGCTACAGCGGGACATATAAACGGCGGTGTTGCCGCCATCCCGGAATCGCCCTTTCGGCCTCTTTCCCCTGAGGTCCGGCGTTTCCGCCTGAGCTGAAAAAATAAAAAACAACATAAATGACAAGTAGATGGAACTATCTACCCCTTACCGCCGAAGAACAGAAGCTGGAAACGGAGCTTGCCCGCCGCTTTGCCAACGTCGCCCCCATAAGCGAACTGTTGGTACAGCGCGGCATAGGCTCAGTGGCCGAGGCTGAAAAGTTTTTTCATCCCTCGCTGCGCGATCTCCACGATCCGTTTCTGATGCCCGATATGGACAAGGCGGTTGACAGGCTCAACCGGGCCATGGGGTCTAAGGAGCGTATCATGGTATACGGCGACTACGACGTGGACGGAACCACGGCGGTGTCGCTGGTATACAGGTACCTGCAGAATTTTTACTCGGAAATCGAGTATTACATCCCGACGCGTTACGACGACGGCTACGGCATCTCAAAAGCCGTGATTGACGAGTCCGACGAACGTGGCGTGAAACTCATCATCATTCTCGACTGCGGCATCAAGGCCATCGAGGAAATCAAGTATGCCCGCGAGAAGGGCATTGATTTCATCATCTGCGACCACCATGTGCCCGATGACGAGCTGCCCCCGGCAGTCGCCATCCTCAATCCCAAGATGGAGGGCAGCACATATCCGTGCCCGCACCTCAGCGGCTGCGGCGTGGGCTACAAACTCATGCAGGCGTTCAGCATCAGCAACGGCATCGGCACGGCCGAGCTTGAGAGCATGCTCGACCTTGTCGCCGTCTCCATCGCCGCCGACATCGTGCCCATGGTGGACGAGAACCGTGTCATGGCTTACCACGGCCTCAAGCGCCTAAACAGCAACCCCAACATGGGTCTGCGCGCCATCATCCGCATCTGCGGACTCGGCGGCAAGGAAATCAGCATCTCGGACGTCATCTTCAAGATCGGGCCCCGCATCAACGCCAGCGGCCGCATGCAGAGCGGCGGCGAGGCCGTGGAGCTGCTTACAGCCCGCGACGTAAAGGAGGCCAACGAGAAGGCTCTTGCCATCGACCAGTACAACAAAGACCGCAAGGAACTGGACAAGCGCATCACCGAGGAGGCCAACGCCATCCTCGACCGCCGCGGCGAGAGCGAGTCGGACAAAAAGTCTATCGTAATCTATAACAAGGACTGGCACAAGGGCATCATCGGCATCGTGGCGAGCCGCCTCACCGAGCTGTACTACAAGCCGTCGGTGGTGCTGACGCTAAGCAACGGCCTGGCCACCGGCTCAAGCCGCTCGGTGCAGGGCTTCGACGTCTACCGCGCCGTTGACTCGGCCCGCGACCTGCTGGAGAACTTCGGCGGACACACCTACGCCGTCGGCCTGTCGATGAAGGAGGAGAACATCCCCGAGTTCACCCGCCGCTTCGAGGAGTATGTCGCCGCCAACATCCTCCCCAGCCAGCTCACGCCCCAGCTCGACATCGACGCCATCATCAATTTCGCGCAGATTACGCCGGAGTTCGTGTCGATGCTGCGCCTGTTCAATCCGTTCGGCCCGGGCAACCAGAAGCCGGTCTTCTGCACCCGCAATGTCAAGGACTTCGGCACGGGCAAGCTCGTGGGCAAGAACCTGGAGCACATCAAGCTCGAGCTGGTCGACGATACCAGCGGCAAGGTCTTCAACGGCATAGCCTTCAACATGGCCAAGTATTTCGACCACATCCACGCCGGCAAGCCCTTCGACATCTGCTACACCATCGAGGAGAACAAGCACCGTAACGCGGGCTCGACGCTGCAGCTGATGGTGAAGCAAATCCACCTGCACGACAAATAAGGGACTGTGTCAAAATAGCCTGAATGTAGGGATATGCCTTTGGCATGTCGGACCAATCCGTTGGTTTTCAGGTTTAACATCGCAAAGCGATGTCCCTACATCATGAAATTCCACATTTTGCCACCACACGGATTATATTTGAAAAACCCGAATTAGACCTTTGCCTGTGAAAGACCCCGAATCTGTCCTCAGGGAATACTGGGGATATGACAGTTTCCGACCCCGTCAGCGCGAGATTATCGACTCGGTGCTGGCGGGGCACGATACTTTGGGACTGCTGCCGACGGGCGGCGGCAAGTCTCTGACGTTTCAGGTGCCGGCGCTGTTGCTGGACGGGCTTACCATCGTCATCACGCCGCTGATTTCGCTGATGAAGGACCAGGTGGACAATCTGCGCGAGCGCGGCATCCGCGCCGTCTGCCTGACCATGGGAATGACGCGGCGCGAGACACGGCTGGTCTACGACAAGTGTCGCCTGGGCAAGACGCGTATGCTGTATGTGTCGCCCGAGCGCCTGCGCTCCGAGAACTTCATGCGCGAGCTGCGGGGCTGGAACGTCTCGCTGATTACCGTCGACGAAGCGCACTGCATCTCGCAGTGGGGATATGATTTCCGCCCGTCTTACCTGCGTATCGGCGAGCTGCGCGGAATCCTCGGCCCCGATGTCCCCATACTCGCCCTTACCGCCAGCGCCACGCCGCTTGTCCGTGAGGACATCGCCCGTCAGTTGCGGTTCAGGCCGGACAGCAATGTCTTCGCCCTCAGCTTCGACCGCCCAAACCTCAGCTATGTCGTGCGCGTCACCGAGAATAAGACCGACAAGTTGCTTCAGGTGCTCCGCGCCACTTCCGGTACCGCTATTGTCTATGTGCGGTCGCGCAAAAAAACGCGCGAGATAGCCGAGTTGCTGCAAGGCTCCGACATCAGCGCCACCTTTTACCATGCCGGCCTCGACCCGGAGGTCAAGGCGACGCGCCAGGAGGAATGGAAATCGGGGCGCATAAGGGTTATTGTCGCCACCAACGCCTTCGGCATGGGTATCGACAAGCCCGATGTGCGCACTGTCATTCATGTCGACCTGCCTCCCTCGCTTGAGGAATATTACCAGGAGGCGGGACGTGCCGGCCGCGACGGCAAGCCGTCGTTCGCCGTCCTCATCGTCACCATGCGCGACCGCGGCATGCTGACCCGACGCCTCCACGAGGCCTTTCCGCCTCTCGATTTCGTGCAGAAAGTCTACGAGCTCCTCGGCGCCTTCCTTGAGGTGCCTGTAGGAGGCGGTTACAACAAAGTTTTCGAGTTCGACCTCAGGCGTTTCTGCGAGACGTACGGCCTGCAGGAACGCCTGACGCGCGGAGCGCTGGCGCTGCTCACCCAGGGAGCGTATATCGAGTTTCAGGACGAGGCGCCCACGCGTGCCCGCCTGATGATGCTGTGCCGCCGCGACGAGCTGTACGCCGAGCGCCTGACGCAGGAGGAGGACGCCGTGCTGATGGCAGTCCTGCGCACCTATACAGGTCTGTTCAGCGAGTATGCTTTTGTCAGCGAGAGCGAGATTGCCCGCATCGCCGGACTTCCCGAGGAGTCCATCTACGACATTATGCTCTCGCTTGGCCGTAAGAACATCCTGCACTACATCCCCCGCAAGGCTGTCCCCTACATACTCTACGTCACCGGCCGCGAGGAGACGCGTCACGTCACCCTCGGCCCCGAAATATACGAGCAGCGTCGCCGCCTGATGGAGATGCGACTAAAAGCCGTGGCAGACTTTGCATACACAACCGATAAATGCCGCTCCGTCATTCTCCTTAATTATTTCGGCGAAACCGACGTTCCCGACTGTGCCCGTTGCGATGTCTGCCGTGCCCGCGCCGTACGGGATGGACAAAGGGCAAGGAAAGTCATTGAACCCGCCGACAGAGTGATAGATGACATTCCCACAGCTATCCTGCGCCTCCTTCGTGCCGGCCGTCTGCCTGCTTCCACGGTAGCCCAAGTCCTCTGCATAGACGCAGCGGAACTGGCCGAAAACGTCCGTACCCTCACAGACCGCGGCCTCATCCGCGCCAAAGGCCTCTACCTCGAACTTTGCTGAGAATAAGCCTCGAATTATAGAGAGATTGAATTAATAGAGGAAGCCTAACAGCCACATTGGAATTTTGTTTCCAAAACCGGTCTCAATATTGTCGGCTATGACATAGCTGTTGGGCTTGTCGGCAATTTGAGAGAATCCTTTCCCCTTACCGCCAACTTCAAACAGATAGGTGCGGTCAAGGAGAAAGTCCCCCTCTTTGGCTGCAAACAGCTTGCCGGTATAGCTAAGCATCGACGCCACATAGCTTTCCCTCACCGTTCCTGCTTTGCTGAGAATTCCAAGTGCCTGCATTACCGAAGGGTTGTCAAAGAGTATTTTTTCGGGTTTTGATGCCCGTTTAGGCTGTGTCGTCGCATCCATCAGAGTACGGAGAATCGCACCTTCGCTAAGCAGAGTGAAGAATTTCATCAACTGGTTCCGGGTTACTTCGACATCTCTTGAGAGGTTCGTCATATTCGGTACAAAAGGTACCTGCTCGGCAAGAATTACAAGAAGTTTTTTTAGTTTTAACTGAGTTTCATACTCAATAGCAGTCACTGCGGGTATATCAATGTCAATAACCGACAATACGAGTCTTTCCACCCTCTGTGCATAGGTAAATTCCGAACTGTCCATAAAGAATGGATAATAACCCATCTTAAGGTATTTTTCAAATTCGCCTATAACGCGTATAGACGATGATATTCCGGCGGCCAGGGCGCGATGATTTCCGAGAATATCATGTAGGCTGACAGGTGTTAGTCCGTAATTCCCGGTAAAATTCAGATATTCCCTGAAAGAAAGACCTCTCAGTTCATATACGGCAACTCGACGTGACAAGTCTGCAACTTTGCTGTTGAGCTGGAGCAATGACGATCCTGTAAAAACGACATGCAGACCGGGGTAACTGTCATAAATATTTTTTAGTTCCTGTTCCCAGTTTGGTCGGGGATACAGATGCACCTCGTCGAGATAAAGGTGAGTTCCGCCATGCTTATAGTGGTAATCGGCAAGTTCCACAATAGTGTGGTCATTAAAGAAGAGCTGATCCAGAGAGGCATATACTCCACGCTCACCATTTTCTTTGCATCTCTGTTTCATCATGGTGGTTTTACCAACTCCTCGTGCACCCTTAATCATGATTAGTCGGTCGCTCCATACGATGGTGTCGTATAAGTAACGGTGAAGGGGTGCTTCAAGCGACTCTGTCAGTCGTGTGGATATCTCATATATTCGTTCCATCTCTTTATAATTTCCACAAAGTTATGAAAAGTTTTCTTTTCAAAGAAAGAAAATAGGTCATTTATTTTCTTTGTAAAGAAAAATGATATTTACGAACTATGAGGGCAATATGGATGAGCCTTTGTACCTGATGATTACAGTAGTTTGGTGCAGTTGGGGAGGCCGTTGCGGATGAGGGCGTTGCATGCGGCGGTGTCGGCGGGGTGGGCGTTGATGGGGAGGCGGTAGGCTTCGGTGACGCGGGCTTCGGGGACGAGGTTTTGCAAAAGTTCCTGAGGGGAGGGGACTTGCGGCAGTGCGTGGTATTGCGGGTAGGTCCAGCGGGTGAAGCGGGTGCCGGTGCCGATGCCGCCGCGGCGGTCGAGGAGCCAGCCGTCGGCGAGGGGCAGGGGTGTGCTGAACTCGCCCACGTCGGTTGGGTCGGGGTAGCTCAGCAGGGTGCCGTCGGGGTTGAGGTTGACTGGAACAAGGTTGTTGTAATCGCCGTTGGTCTTGTAGATTATGGCTTTGGGCAGGTAGCTCGCGCCGTTGCCGCGCATTCCGGTTACGGGAGTGGGGCGGGGTGCTATCACCACGGCGTCCTCGCGGGGCGTTTCGGTATTTTTTACGGCTGACGAGCATGCCGCCGCCATTGTCGTTAATGTCATCAGGCTGAGGATTGTAAGGATTCGGAATGTTTTTTTCATACTCGGAGGATTGTGTCACTCAAATTTGAGGCGAAAATTACTAAATTCCAAACAAACGGCGCATTGCTTTAATGAATTTTAACCAAGTTTGTCCGTTTCGCGCATAAACCGTACATTTGTAGGCTGAAATGTTTAGGACCCGTTAAATCAATGTCATATAATATAAGGAATTTTGTTGTCGCGGTGCTGTGCGCGCTGATGTCGCCGGCGCTTGTGTCGTGCTTCACCGGTGTGGAGAGCACGCCCAAGATTACGGCCAAAGACGTAAAGAAAAGACATGCCACGCAGACGCCGGAGGAGGCGTATACCGCCGACGTGGCAGGTCAGCCCGTGGCAGAGTGGAAGCCCGGCAAGGAATGGCGTGTCACCGATGACCGCATCGGCCTGGTTTTCCAGCCGCTGCGCACCGGCGGCTATGCCGGCGGACTTGCCGGAAAGGACATCGTTCTCGACTCGGTCTGCGCCGTTACCGGCATCACCGGCGAGCGTGAGACACAGATTGTCCTGCATGCTCCCGACGGCACCCCGCTGATTTACCGCAGCAGCGTGCCCTACGCCGATTTCCTGCGCCGCAAGTCGTTAGATATCCCCTTCACCGTCGAGCACTCGCTGGTCGACAATATGCGCGGCCTGCTTGCCGGCAACAGATATTACATCCTCGTCTCGCGTCGCCAGGATGCCGCGGGCCGCGATACTACGGGTCTGCGTTACATGCCGGTGACGGTGCTCGACGTATTGCCCGGCGACGATCTGCGGCCCCTGCGCGTCCTCTTCCGCAACAGCGACGGCAAGACGGAGAGTCTGATGATGACCTGTGGTTCGGGGCGTACGGCCACGCGCAACTTCGCCACGCTCTTCGCATTTGACGACCCGCGTCGCCGCTATCCCACCATCACCGACAAGGTCTGGGACCTCATCAGACACTCGAAAGTGCGCGAGGACATGACGCGCGAGGAGTGCCGTCTTGCCCTCGGCGCCCCCGACGAGTACACCCAGGTGCCGTCGACAGGCGGCATGGTGGAACTGTGGAAATACGACAACGGCATGTATCTCCGCTTTGACGACGGCCGCCTCACTGCTTTCAGAATGTAAAGGAATTCGTTATGCCATACACGATTACGATACTTGGTTCGGGAACGTCGACGGGCGTTCCGCAGATTGGTTGCCGGTGTACGACATGTACCTCCGACGACCCGCGCGACAAGCGGCTGAGGGCGTCGGCGCTGGTGACCACGCCACGCGGCAACCGGTTCCTCATCGACTGCGGCCCGGATTTCCGCCAGCAGATACTCCTGCAGGGCTCGCCGCACCTTGACGGTCTGCTTATCACGCACAGCCACTACGACCATGTAGGCGGCATCGACGACCTGCGGCCGTACTGCCATCCCGATTCGTTTCCGGTGTGGTGCGAGCCCAACGTGGCCGAGGACCTGCGCAACCGAGTGCCGTACTGTTTCGCCAAGCACTTATATCCCGGCGTGCCGACCTTCAACATTCATGAACTTACGACGCTCGACCCGTTCGAGGTGAACGGCGACGTCATCGTGCCCCTGCGTGTCATGCACGCCAAGCTGCCCATCATCGGCTTCCGTTTCGGCCCGCTTGCCTACGTCACCGACTGTAAGGTGATGCCGCCCGAAACAGTCGAGGCTCTGCGCGGTGTGGACACGTTGGTGATAAACGCCCTCAGGCACGAGGAACACCTGTCGCACATGAACCTACGGCAGGCCTTGGACGTTATAAAGCAGACAGGTCCCCGAAGGACCCTGCTGACTCATCTCTCCCATCAGATGGGGCGTCACGCCGATGTCAGCGCCACCCTCCCCGCAGGAGTGGAAATCGCCTACGACGGCCAGACGGTGACGGTGGGTTAAGGCTTTAAGGTCCCTGAAGACCTTAAGGACTTTAAGGACTCTAAAGAATTTAACTCAATAATACTATGGCACGAATTTCCTATCTCAGCAACGACGGCTTCCTCGTCGAGACCCGCGACAACATCATCGTTTTCGACCCCTCGCACGACCCCGGTCGCACAATAATCAAAGCTCTCGAACGCAACCCCGAAAAGCCTGTGGCTTTCCTGGTCAGCTGCCGCGAAAATTTCAACCACCGCATCTTTAACCTCGGTCAGAACCATCGCCGCGCCTACATCCTCTCCAACGACATCGAACTGCGCGGTGCCGATGTCAAGGACCCCATTCAGGGCATGTCCGGCGGCGACATCGTCAATGACGTCTACGGTCTGCGCATCCAGGCCTTCAAATGCAACGCCGGCGGCGTGGCTTATGTCGTCACAACCGCTGAAGGCGAGACATATCTGCACACCGGCAACATGCAGCCTCTGCCCGACATCGAGGGTGACATCCACCGCACGGCCTACAAGATTGACGAGATGATACGCGACCCGCGCCTGCGCCGTGAGGACGAGCATGACCGCGCCGAATTCGAGACCGACGTCCGCCGCATCGCCTCCGAATATCCCCGCGTCGACGTTGTCTTCGCCGGTATCGACCGCCGCTCGGGCCGTGACGGCCTCGACGGTTTCCGCTTCATCGTCAGCACCATCCGCGCCGAATACTACGTTCCCATGCATTTCCGCGGTGACGATAAGAAAGAGCTGAGCAGCCTCCGCGATGACATGAAAGCCGTCCTCGGTGACGCAGAGGTCAAAGTCCTCTGCCTCCACACCCCAGACCACTTCACCCACGTCGACCTGCCCGAGACGGTAGCCAAAAACTGACGGCACCCATAATAGAACATAACATCGCGCCCGCAAATTCCCATATCAGGACTTTGCGGGCGCGATGAATGTGTTATAAGGCTACTTCTCGCCGGCCGGGAACATGTCAGGGCTCAGTCTTTGCCAGAAGGGGCGCATTTTGCGTTTCCACCAGGCGTGGCAGCCCATGGGGAGGCGGTTGCCGGTGAGACGGTAGCAGTAGGAGGGGTATTTGTCGAAGGAGAATGCGAGGGCTTTTTCGACCGTCGGGTAATGGAAATTCTCAGGCTCGGTGGCCCAGAAGACATCTTCGTTGTAGAGATGGTTTTTCTTCTCGCGGTCAAGGTATTTCGCTATAGTATCCGCTTGACGGTGAATGACATCAAGATGTGATTTCACCTTTCGGAGTGACAGGCCGCCGTTGCCGATTTTGTCGTACAGGTCCTGCTTCGATTTCTGTCCTTTTTTTTGACTTATGTGGTGCGAAAGGTCCATGAACTGTTTCATGACGGGCAAATCGTACAGCGGGCGGCGCAGCCAGGGCGCTCCCACATAGTCGTATCCGGCCTCGCACCATTCCTTCAGCTCGTCCCTGAAAATATAAGCATCCGACTGGCAGATAAGGATGTACTCGTAATTGCTGAAGGCGGAATATAAGTCCTCGGAAAGCATAAGCCGGTTATAGCCCATTATCCCTTTGAAAAAATCCGGTTTGAAAGCCCGGAACTTAAGATTGGGATATGCCTCCGATAGAAAGCCGGTGTCAAGGCCCTCTGGGTGAACGACAAAGATGTCGTGTTTCCCGAGTACCTCGTTGGTGCGGTCGAGCGAAATCCGCTCGTAAGCGTCCAGGCCCGTTTTATAAACGGGTATGATAATGGCAATCTGCTCCATAGGGTGTCAGTTGGCGAGGATGCACTGGACTTTGCCGACAGGGAGCTTGCCTTCGAGGCGTAAGGGGATGCGGTTGGCGGAGGTGCTTATCCAGGCGTCCATGTCATCGGAAGTTTTTTTGCCGCCTTTGCCGGTGAAGACAAAGCGGATGTGATAAGCCTTGTGTTTCTTGCGGTTGACCTCGACCTCGGTGACACCCATGTATTTTATCGTCAGCGTCTCTTTCTCTTTGCCGGAGAAGATAGTGATGGTGTGGCTATGTCCCGATTTCCAGGTCTCGTAGGGGAGGGCGCGCATGTAGAAGAACGAGCTGAGCATGTCTACGGTGGTGCCGTTTGACTGCAGCTCGCGCTTCTCGTCGCGGACCTTGCGGCCTTTCTTGTCCCATTTCACGCGTGTACAGTGGCCGGTTACCAGGCCGTTGTCGTATTTGAAATGCACCTGGTCGAGCTTGCGCTCGTTCTTTTCGTGGGCGCGCTTGGTGTAGACATGGGGGCGCAGGTCCACGCGGCTTATCTCGCCGCTGAGGGTGTCGCGGACGCGGTAGATGTGGTCGGCCCAGGGCGCCGAAGCCGCCGTCAGCAGCAGCTTGTACCGTTCAGACGTGCCCTTGAGGGTGAGTGTGGCGGTGCCGGCCTGCTTGTTGATGAGGCCCCATTTGTACATCACCTTGTAGTGCAGGCTCTCGTTGGCAAAGGACTTTGAGGATGCGTTGCCCGAGGCGTTTGCGGCCAGGGCAAGGCAGAAGAGGAGGGGGAGTATGAGTATTTTTTTGAGATTGTGCATATTGTGAATTAAATTGTATCACCATATATGACGGACGGCGGCTCGAAAGGTTTAGAGCCGCCGCAGTAATGAGGTGTTAATAAAATAGAAATGAGCTGTGTTTAGCGGCGTGCCAGAATGTGCGATTTTAATGATGTAGGGACATCGCTTTGCGATGTTAAGCCTGAAAAACAGCAGACTGGCCCAACATGCCAAAGGCATGTCCCTGCATTCAGGCTATTTTTACACACCCTCACAGCGGCTGCTGGTTGGTGGAGAAACTTCGGTACTGCGAGGGTTTGAGGTTGAGCTTGCCGGAGGCGCGCAGCAGCTTGCGCAGCGAGGTTATGAACTCCTGGGTCTCCTGGAGGACGTTCAGACACACGTAGTAGACGGCCATGTTGCCGGCGTCGCCGCTCTGCAGCAGGGCGTAGACGTTGCGGGCCATGTAAGACAGTCGATCCTTGATGAAGCTGCAGCGGCTGCGCAGGCGGTCGATGGCTTCGGCATCGGCGGGGTCGGTGAGGGCGGCGTCGCCGAGGACCGATTTTATCTCATCACAGATCTTGCCCAGCGACTCGCCGAGGGCAGGGGGCAGGGGGCGAAAGTTGTTGTCGACGTGTTCCCTGCATACCTCGTTGATGTG
This sequence comes from Muribaculaceae bacterium, assembly GCA_051871645.1. GTDB lineage: Bacteria > Bacteroidota > Bacteroidia > Bacteroidales > Muribaculaceae > CAG-873. The sequence goes on from JBJEDC010000092.1 coordinate 80,983, forward strand.
CTTGAGGCTGTAGGTCATCGACATGGCCATGTTGTTGGCAAGGTGGAACCATGTACTCTTCTCGATGGCCGTGCCGGGGTCGGCATGGCGCATGCACAGCGTCATGCGGCGGCGTTCGGTCTTGATGACCTGTTTCTCGCCCGAAAGCGCTTTATCGCTTGATGACAGCAGTCGCGAGCTGTCTTCCATGAAGCCGCGGGCGACCTTGTCAAAACATTCGGCCGAGAAAGTCAGGAACTCCTTTTGTTTCTCGTTGATGTAAACCATCATCAGCTTCCACACCTCCTGCGGGTCGCTGGAGGAGAGTATGGTCTGGAAGAGTGTGTCGTGCTCGGCTTCGGCGCGTTTGCGGCGGAAGCGTATGTTGCTGCGTATCAGCAGAACTATCGCCAGTACGCCGCCGGCAATCATGACGGGGATGCCGCCGAGGTGCATCAGCGTTGCCACCAGGCCGGCGCCTATGAAGGCCAGCGCGGCGGTGATAATCCAGCCGCCGATTACCGAAATCACGCCCGTGACACGGAAGACGGCGCTCTCGCGGCCCCATGCGCGGTCGGCCAGCGACGTGCCCATGGCCACCATGAAGGTGACGAAAGTAGTCGACAGCGGCAGACGCAGCGATGTGCCCACGGCGATGAGGATGGCGGCGAGCATGAGGTTTACCGAGGCACGCACAAGGTCGAAGGCGGCGCCGTTCTCCTCCTGCGTGATTTCCGAATTCATGCGGCGTTCAACCCAGTCGCGGACGCTCTGCGGAGTGCGTTTGTCCACCCAGCTGTTGGCGTTGATGGCGGCGCGCACCAGCTTGCGGCCGAGGCGCGACGAGCCGAACATCTCGTCGCCCTGCGACTGTGCGCTCAGGCCTACGGCCGTCTGTGTCACCTGTCGTGCCTTGCGCGATGTCGCCAGCGCCACAACCATTATGCCGCCGGCCCCGAGGAGGAAATAGAACGGCGTATCGGCCGGGCCGTTGAGGGCTCCCATCATGTGTGCGTGGGGATCACCGCCGCCGGCGGCCACAAAGTCCTGATATGACTCCAGCGACGTGATGGGTACGCCCACGAAGTTGACGAGGTCGTTGCCGGCAAAGGCCATAGCCAGCGAGAATGTGCCCAACAGCACAATCATCTTGAAGACATTGACATGCAGGACGTAAAGCAGTTGCGACAGCAGGGTGAAGAACAGCAGCGAACTGCCGAGGATGAGCCATGTGTGGGTGTCAGTCCAGGTCTGTAGCTCAGGCGTCATTATCGTCAGGTCCTTGATGCCCTTGAGCAGCATGAAATAGACGATGGACGTGCAGGCTATGCCACCGAAAAGGCCGACTTTCCATTTGAGTTTGCTCTTGTATTCAAAGGTGAATATCAGACGCGTAAGGAACTGCACCACCGTGCCGAAGAAGAAGGCTATCGCCACCGACAGGAAGATGCCGATAATCACCGACAGTGCCTTTTCGGCGTTGAGCAGGTCGCCCATGCCGACGGTGTTTTCCGGACCGGCAATCTTGAAGAGGGCGATGATGAAGGTAGCACCGAGGAGCTCGAACACCAGCGAAACTGTTGTCGACGTGGGCATTCCCAGCGAGTTGAAGATGTCCAGAAGAATGATGTCGGTCACCATCACCGCCATAAAGATGGCTATAATGTCGTAGAACGACAGATTTTCGGGACGGAACATGCCGTGGCGCGCGATGTCCATCATGCCGTTGCTCATGATGGCGCCGATGAAGACGCCGATTGCGGCGACGCCGATGACGGTCTTGAACGAAGCGGCTCGGGCGCCGATAGCCGACGACAGGAAATTTACGGCGTCATTGCTGACACCGACGGTGAGGTCGAAGATGGCAAGCAGAAACAGAAATACTACTAAGCCAAGGAAAACCAGGTCCATAGCTGGATGTTAGTTTGTAAATACAGTTTTATGTTAGAGCTATTTATGTATGGAGCGGGTATATATAAGGGCGCAGGTCTCGAAATCAGAACAGAGCAATTGGGAAAATTCGGGACTTGCTTTTGTTGTAAACGTATGGGATGGGGTTATTGTTAGCTCAGGCGTGCGTAATGTCCGTGTCGGGCTCGTCGTCGATGAACTCGAGAGGCAGCGTATGGCGCGTGGCCTGCTCGATGCGCTTGTTGCGCCAGCATTTGCGGCAGACGGCCACATACAGCTCGTCGCCGCCTATTTCCACCTGGGCGCCCTCGTTGACAAAGTTGCCGGCGGAGTCGAGGCGGGCGTTGATAATGGTCTTGTTGCCGCAGTTGCAGGTGCTCTTTATCTCGTCGATGGTGTCGGCGATTTCAAAGAGACGCTTCGAGCCCTCGAAGAGGTGGCTGGTGAAGTCGGTGCGCAGGCCGTAGCAGATGACGTTGACGCCGAACTCGTCCACGATGCGCGAGAGCTGGTCGACCTGGTCGGCCGAGAGGAACTGTGCCTCGTCGATGAGCATCCAGTCGAGAATCTTGCCTTCGCGGGTGAAGAGCTTGCGGGCGAAGCGGAACAGGTCAGTTTCGGAGTAAATCCATTCGCAGCGGCGCTCGATGCCTATGCGCGAGCGTATTACGTTGCGCTGCTCGCGTGTGTCTACAACGGGTTTCAGGCAGATGTAGCCCACTTTACGTTCCTCGAAGTTATATGCTGTGGTCAGCAGCAGGGCCGTCTTTGCCGAGCCCATGGTGCCGTAGCGGAAGTACAGCTTGCCTTTCCTGTTCATTATTAAGTTTGTATCTGCGCGGAACTCATTCGAATTCCGCAACGATGGATTTAGGATTGATTTTCGATGTTCAAAGGTATGCAATTTTTATTGGCCGTACAAACGCCGCGACGCGCGGACATGTTAAAATTTTGCCCATGGAGTTTTGTTATTCCCGCTGTTTTCGTACCTTTGCGATATGCAATGCGGCCGCGAAAAATTTTGAATTTTAACATTCGGCCGCCAAATCAGAAATGCTCTAACTGAAATAAACGAAATACTAATACCATAAACTATCATACGTTATGCAGAAAGATAAAGCCATATTCGACCTCATCGAGCTGGAGCACCAGCGCCAGAAGAAAGGTATTGAACTGATAGCCAGCGAGAACTTCGTCTCCGACGATGTCATGCGCGCCATGGGCTCGTGCCTCACCAACAAGTACGCCGAGGGCTATCCCGGCCACCGCTACTACGGCGGCTGCCAGGTTGTCGACGAGGTGGAGGAGCTTGCCCGCACCCGTGTCAAACAGCTTTTCGGCGCCGAATACGCCAACGTGCAGCCCCACTCGGGCGCCCAGGCCAACATGGCCGTCTTTATGGCCTGTCTGCAGCCCGGCGATAAGTTTATGGGCATGAACCTCAGCCACGGCGGTCACCTCAGCCACGGCAGCCCCGTCAACTTCTCGGGCCTCGTCTTCCACGCCCTTGAATATAATGTCGACGCTGAGACCGGCCGTGTCGACTACGACCACATGGAGGAGGTGGCGCGCCGCGAGCGTCCCCGCCTCATCATCGGCGGCGCCAGCGCCTACAGCCGCGAGTGGGACTATGCCCGCATGCGCCGTCTCGCCGACGAAATCGGCGCCATCCTCATGGTAGACATGGCACATCCCGCCGGCCTCATCGCCGCCGGTCTGCTCGACAATCCGGTCAAATACGCACACATCGTTACCTCCACCACGCATAAGACCCTGCGTGGTCCCCGCGGAGGCATCATCCTGATGGGTAAGGATTTCGAGAACCCCTGGGGCAAGAAGACACCCAAGGGCGTGACAAAGATGATGTCGCAGCTGCTCGACTCCGCCGTCTTCCCGGGCGTTCAGGGCGGCCCGCTCGAGCACGTCATCGCCGCCAAGGCCGTGGCCTTCGGCGAGGCTCTGCAGCCCTCGTTCGCCGAATACCAGAAACAGGTGGTGCTCAACGCCCGCACCCTCGCCGACGAGCTGATGAAGCGCGGCTACAAGGTGGTCAGCGGCGGCACAGACAATCACACAATCCTGCTCGACCTCCGCACCAAGTTCCCCGACCTCACCGGCAAGGTGGCCGAGAAGGTCCTTGTCGAGGCCGACATCACCGCCAACAAGAATATGGTGCCCTTCGACTCCCGCTCGCCCTTCCAGACCAGCGGCATACGTCTCGGCACCCCCGCCATCACCACCCGCGGCGTCAGGGAGGACAAAATGCCCGTCATCGCCGAGATGATTGACCGCGTCCTCTCCGACCCCGAGAACCCCGACGTCATCGTTGACGTGCGCACCGCCGTCAACGCCATGATGGAGGCCTATCCCATGTTTGCCTGGTAAAAAAATGTCGAATACACCCCGAATAAACATAATAATCCTTGCGGCGGGCACCGGCTCGCGCTTTGGCGGCAAACTGCCCAAGCAGTTCTGCCTTATGGCGGGCCGCCCGCTGCTGATGCACACCATAGACGGCATGCGCCGCGCACTTCCCGGAGCCAAAATCACCGTCGTGCTGGCCTCGTCGATGATGGTGTACTGGAAGGAGCTATGTCGCCAGTACGGCTACCAGAGTCCCGACGTTACCCCCGGCGGTGCGACGCGGTGGGAGAGCGTGCGCAACGCCGTACTGCTCGACAGCCCTTACGGCGAGAAGGAGATTATCCTTGTCCACGACGGCGCCCGTCCCCTGGTGGACAAACGTATGGTGGAGATGCTCGTCGACTCGGCCCGCCTTGTCGGCGCCGTCATCCCCGTCGTCGCTGTCACTGACTCGCTGCGCCACCTCGACGGCAAAGGGCTGTCGCACTCGGTCGACCGCTCGAATTTCGTGTCGGTGCAGACGCCCCAGGCCTTTGACGCGCAACTCCTCTGCGAGGCTTACGGTCAGCCTTTCAGCTCCGCTTTCACCGACGATGCCTCGGTGGTGGAGGCTCTCGGCCACAAAATCACGCTGGTCGAGGGCAATCCGTCCAACATCAAGATTACCAATCCCGGCGACATAGAGACCGCCGAACTGCTCATGCGCCGGTACTACCAAAACTGACCGGCCATTCACTGTTTTGTAATTTGAACTCGCTCAGAGACTACGACGTACAATTTATAAAAGGCATCGGGCCGAACCGGGCCAAGCTCCTGAAAAAAGAGCTCGGCATCGCTTCGGCCTACGACCTTTTGCGGCATTTCCCAAGCCATTATGTCGACCGCAGCAGCATCTACCGCATAGCCGACCTTCAGGGCGACATGCCTGCTGTGCAGCTGAAAGGACGCTTCGTGTCGATGACCGTCGCCGGCGAGGGCGCCAAGAAGCGCCTTGTGGGCCTGTTCAGCGACGGCACGGGGGTGATAGAGGTGTTGTGGTTCCGCTCGGTCAGTGCAATTCAGAAGGCCTACCACGTCGGGTCAGAGTACATCCTTTTCGGCAAGCCGACGTTCTTTGAGCCGATGCGCAAGTGGTCGCTGTCGCACCCCGAGGTCGACATCCCCGGCAGCGCGGGAGCCATGCAGGGCCTCCGCGGCGTCTATCCGCTGACCGAGAAGCTGCGCAACGCCGGCATAACCTCGCGTACCCTCCACGGATGGATTCAGAAGGTTCTGGAACTGTGTCCCAACCTGACCGAGACGTTGCCGCCGTCGACGCGGGCCGATTACCGCCTGATGCCGTTGCGCGAGGCGCTCGTGACGGTGCATACGCCCACTGACAATGCACGGCTGCAGGCGGCCCGTGTGCGTCTGAAATTCGAGGAGTTGTTCTTCATTCAGACCGACATCCAGCGCATGGCCCGGCGCCGCAAGCAGCAGAGCCAGGGGTATGTGATGAAGCGCGTGGGCACGTTTTTCAACCGTTTCTACCGCGAGGTGTTGCCTTTCGACCTTACAGGAGCGCAGAAACGCGTGATGCACGAAATCCACGATGATGTGGTCTCGGGACGTCAGATGAACCGCCTCGTACAGGGCGACGTCGGCTCGGGCAAGACGATAGTGGCGCTGATGGCCATGCTCCTTGCCATCGACAACGGCGCCCAGGCCTGCCTGATGGCACCTACCGAAATCCTGGCCACGCAGCATTACGAGAGTCTGCGCGGCATGGTGGCGCGCCTGGGCATCAACGTGCGGCTGCTTACCGGGTCGACTAAGAAAAAGGAGCGTGAGGAAATTCATGCCGGGCTGCTCGACGGCTCGGTCCAGCTTTTAGTAGGCACTCATGCCCTCATCGAGGATACAGTGCAGTTCCGCAACCTCGGCATGGCCGTCATCGACGAACAGCACCGTTTCGGCGTGGCCCAGCGTGCCCGGCTGTGGAAAAAGGCCGAACTGCCGCCGCATGTGCTGGTGATGACGGCGACGCCCATCCCGCGCACGCTGGCGATGACTGTCTATGGCGACCTCGACGTCAGCGTCATCAACGAACTGCCGCCGGGCCGCAAGCCTGTCGAGACCGTCCTGCGCTACGAGGAGAACCGTTACGACATGTACCGTGCCCTCGGCCGCGAGCTGCGCGCGGGACGTCAGGTCTACATCGTGCATCCGCTCATCGACGAGAACGCCAAGCTGGACCTGCGTTCGCTGGAGAAGGGCCACGAGGCCATCCGCGAGGTCTTCGGCCAATATTACAAGATTGCCTTTGTGCACGGGCGCATGAAGCCGGAGGCCAAGGACCGTCAGATGGAGGACTTTGTCAGCGGACGCGCCCGCATCCTCGTCGCCACGACGGTCATCGAGGTGGGCGTCAATGTTCCCAACGCCACGGTGATGGTGATAGAGAATGCCGAGCGCTTCGGCCTCTCGCAGCTTCATCAGCTGCGCGGACGTGTGGGCCGTGGTGCCGACAAAAGCTACTGCATCCTGATGACCAAGCACAAAATCGGCGCCGACACGCGCCGCCGCCTCGAACTGATGACGCACACCACCGACGGCTTCGTCATAGCCGAGGAGGACATGAAGATGCGCGGACCCGGCGACATCGAGGGCACGCAGCAGAGCGGCATAGCCTTCGACCTCCGCATCGCCTCCCTTGCCCGCGACGGCGAAATCATCCAGATGGCCCGCCAGGCCGCCGAGCGCCTCCTCGACGCCGACCCCGACCTCTCGCGCCCCGAAAACCGCGTCTTCGCCCACACACTCCGCCTCACCACCGCCCGCACCGCCGACTGGTCCCGGATTTCCTGACCGCCGTCACGGACCCCAAACGGCATTGTCTAACTATGTTTCGACTACTGATTTACCGTTATAAGGGGGTGTGACCCAAGTCCTCTATTAATATGATAATATGGCGAATTCGCCATATTTAAGCTCGTCCCAAATCTTGTAATAATTAAAAACGATTAGAATAGGAGAGAATAAGGGTAATCCTGTTGTGGGAGGCCGAATAAATCCACCTCTTTCCCAAACTCTTTCGAAACTCTTTTTACGGATGGGTGACATGTGGCTAAAATTATTTTTGTGGTTGTCGGAAAAGTTGTTAACTTTGTAGGCTAATCTTTTGCCGGCTTGCGGAATCGGATTTTGCGGTCCGATGTATCGATGGTTGCGGCAGTTGTTGCGGCAATTATAATACGAAAGTAATAAACACAATAATAAACACAAATTAAAAACCTGAAAACTGTACCATGGTTTATAAGAAGATTTTACTCTCGATGATGGTGCTGGCGGCAGCTGTGCAGACGGCTCGCGCCGACATCCCTATGGGCTATTACCAGACCCTGGACGGCAAGTGCGGCGAAGAGCTCAAGACTGCCATCCATAACCTCGTATCCAACAACGTCAGCATGCTCTCGTACGGCTCGGGCAACGAGCACACATGGTGGGGTTTCTATGTCACCGACTACATCATGGACGGCAGCCGGCGTCAGGTTGTCGACCGTTACAGCAACGACGTCCGCTACTTCGGCAACCGCGGCTCCAGCGTTAGCGGCATGAACATCGAGCACTCGTTCCCCAAATCGTGGTGGGGCGGCTCGTCCAACAACGCCTACAAGGACCTTTACAACCTGATGCCCTGCGAGCAGTCAATCAACTCGTCCAAGTCGAACTACGGCATGGGCGTCGTCACCAACGTCAAGACCAACAACGGCTGCACCAAGGTCGGCACCGGCGCCAACGGCACTCAGCTATGGGAGCCCGCCGACAAATGGAAGGGCGAGTTTGCCCGCGGTTACATGTACATGGCCACGGCATATCAGAATTTCACCTGGACAGGCCAGGCACTCAACAGCCTCCAGCAGGGTGCTTATCCCACGCTGCAGAAATGGGCTTCGGACCTCTATATCGAATGGGCCGAGGGTGACCCCGTCGACCAGATGGAGATTGACCGCAACCAGGCTGTCGCCGGTATCCAGGGCAACCGCAACCCCTTCGTCGACTTCCCCAACCTCATGCACTACGTGTGGGGTGACTCGATAATCACTCCGCTTAACCTCAAGACCACTGTAAAGGCCGGCCAGGTCACGCCTGTCGACCCTGACCAGCCCATCCCTGATGTAATCTTCAACGAGACCTTCCTCAACAACGACGGCGGTGGCTGCACTTCGACCGGCACGAGCGGCATCTGGACCCTCGATAAGAAATACGGATGGAAGGGAACGGCCTTTATCGACAATGTCAAAAATGAGGCAGATGCCAGCCTTGTAACTCCCGAAATCAACCTTAGCGGCTGCCTGTCGGCCACGCTGACCTTCGACCACGCCGCTAATTTCGTCAGTGCCCCCGCTGACTACCTGTTTGTCGAAATAAGCTGCGACGGCGGCACGCCGGAGGTCATCAACAGCCAGGTTACATGGCCCGCAGGCAAGGACTGGAATTTCAATTCGTCGGGCAACATCGACCTCAGCAAGTATCTGGGCCACAAGATTAATGTCATCTTCCACTACACATCGACAACCTCTGTTGCCGGTACATGGGAAATCAAGAACATGCGCGTAGCCGTCACCCGTTCCTCCGCTGTCGACGAAATCATAGCCGACCCCGATGACGAGAACGCTCCCGTAGAATATTACTCGACCGACGGCCGCCGCCTCGACCCCGAAACCGCCACCGGCATCGTCATCATGCGCCGCGGTAACACAGTCAAGAAAGTCATCATCCGCTAAGGTGGTGCGTGTGATAACTGAATATCATCTGTAAAAATAGTAGGGATGCACCCCGGTGCATCCGCCAATCGGCTGATTGACAATGCCGGTGTCGCGGATGCGGCGGGGTGCATCCCTACATGCATAGACTCATGAACGTAATTGAAATTACCGATGTTTCCGACCCTCGCGTGGCGCCTTTTGTGTCGCTTACGGAGGCGCAGCTGCGGCAAGGGCCGGAGGCTGTCGGCGGAAAGGCGGTATTTATCGCCGAAAGTCCCAAGGTCATCCATGTGGCTCTCAATGCCGGGCTCGAGCCGCTGGCGTTGCTGGCTGAGGAACGCCACCTCGACGGCGATGCGGCATCGGTGCTGGCCCGCTGTCCGGCCGACATGCCCGTCTATACCGGCTGCCGACGCGTATTGGAGGCCATCACAGGCTACCGCCTTACGCGGGGCGTGCTGTGCGCCATGCGGCAACCGGTGCTTCCGACGGTATCCGACATCTGCAACGCGCAGGCCACTCGTGTAGCCGTCATCGACGGCGTGTGCGACACCACCAACATCGGCTCAATCTTCCGTGCCGCTGCGGCCCTCGGTATCGACGGCGTGCTGTTGACGCCGACCTCGTGCGACCCTCTCAACCGCCGTTCCGTCCGCGTGTCGATGGGCAACGTCTTCCTCGTCCCCTGGACATGGCTCGACGGCCCCGTAGAGTCGCTTGCACAATATGGTTTCCGCACCGTCGCCCTGGCCCTCTCCGACCGGTCCGTCTCCATCGACGCCCCCGTCCTCAAGGCGGAGCCGAAGCTGGCCCTCGTCCTCGGCACCGAAGGCGACGGCCTCGCCCCTGAAGTCATCGCCGCCACCGACTACACCGCCCGTATCCCCATGCACAACAACGTCGACTCCCTCAACGTCGCCAGCGCCGCCGCCGTCGCCTTCTGGGAACTCCGCAAACGATAACATAAAAATTCTTTCAATGACAATTTCCTTTTATGGCCTCATCGTCGGCCTGTGTACCTTCCTGATAATCGGCCTATTCCACCCATTAGTTATAAAAGGCTACTACTATTACGGGCTGAAAGTTCGCATCTGGTTCGCCATCGCCGGCATCATCGCCGCTATCGGCAGCCTCCTCATCCCCGCCGACACCACCCTCGGCCTCGTCCTCAGCATCATCTGCGGCGTCATTTCCTTCAGCTGCTTCTGGTCCATCCACGAAGTCACCGAGCAGCGCCACCGCGTCCTCCGCGGCTGGTTCCCCGCCGGCCCCGGCCACACCCAGGAAAAAGGCTAACGCATATTGCACGGCTTTTTACGTCTCACTGTATTTATTAGTGCGAATATGAGCAGGATGACGGAATGTGAGGCGTTCAGAAGAAGGATATATACAAGCCAGGTCAGACCGGTGCCATGGTGGCTGTTGAAGGCGAGGTTATAGGACAACAGGGCGTTGTAGGCAAGCATTACGATAAGGTTGCCAAGGGCGGTTTTCGGGTTTATCTTGTGGCAAAGGCCGGTTGACAGGAGGGATAGGGCATAGGCCGCTCCCAGGACTGCGGTGTCTTCACGCCAGCCCTCGGCAAAGCAGGTTAGTGCCATCAGGAGGATCAGAACAATCCATCCCATCCAAAATCGTTTGTCGGTCATTTTTACGATGTATTTTAGATCTTTCCTCTCGGAAAGATAATACAAATTCCGGTAAATTACCTCATTCGGGGTGGAAAGGATGGTTTTGTGGCGAAAAATTTGTAATTTTGCAGTTGCAACTTGTTTTTGCGGTTGCCAAGGATTAAGAAATCGAATTTTTCAGCTTAGGAAAAATCAAACTACAGCAGTTTATGATTGACAAGATAAACGGCCTGCGTGCCGAGATTGAGGGCCTGACGGCCAAGGACATGGGCGAGGTCGAGGCCCTGCGCATCAAATATCTTAGCAAGAAAGGTCTGGTGTCGGCGCTTTTTGCCGATTTCCGCAATGTTCCTGCCGAGGAGAAGAAGACTGTCGGCGCCGCCATCAACGAGCTCAAGGAGTTCGCTACCGCCAAAATCAACGGCATGCGCGAGGCTCTCGAGAGCAAGGACGGCGATGACGCCTGCCTCGACCTGACACGCACCGCCCCGGACATCCGTCTGGGCACCCGCCACCCGCTGTCGCTGGTGCGTGAGGAGATTGTCGACATCTTCCGCCGTCTCGGCTTCACCATCGCCGAGGGTCCCGAAATCGAGGATGACTGGCACGTGTTCTCATCGCTGAACTTCGCCGCCGACCACCCCGCCCGCGACATGCAGGATACCTTCTTCATCCGCCGTCAGCCCGACGTCGTGCTGCGCACGCACACCTCGTCGGTACAGAGCCGTGTCATGGAGCACACGCAGCCGCCTATCCGTATCATCTGCCCGGGCCGAGTATACCGCAACGAGGCTATCTCGGCCCGCGCCCACTGCTTCTTCCACCAGGTAGAGGCCCTCTACGTCGACAAGAATGTCAGCTTTGCCGACCTGCGCCAGACGCTGCTGTACTTTGCCCGCGAGATGTTCGGTCCCGATACCCAGATACGCCTGCGTCCCAGCTACTTCCCCTTTACCGAGCCGTCTGCCGAGATGGACATCAGCTGCGACCTCTGCGGCGGCAAGGGATGCTCGTTCTGCAAAGGCACCGGATGGGTAGAAATCCTCGGCTGCGGCATGGTCGATCCCAACGTGCTGGAGGCCTGCGGCATAGACTCGAAAGTCTACAGCGGTTTCGCCCTCGGCATGGGTATCGAGCGCATCACCAACCTCAAATACCGCGTGAAAGACCTGCGTATGTTCTCCGAGAACGACACGCGCTTCCTCGAAGAGTTCAAACCAGCCCACTGAGGCCGTAACACTGACAATCAGTATCTGTGAAGATCGCCGACCGATATAACACTGCCCTTGAGCGCTTTGCCGAGGAGATGCCGTGGCCCGAGACCGAGTTGCACTATGACAATCCGTTCCAGTTGCTCGTGGCCGTCATCCTCTCGGCGCAGTGCACCGACAAGCGCATCAATATGATTACCCCCGAGCTCTTCCGCGCCTTCCCCACGCCGCATAAGTTAGCGGAGGCAGAGCCGCAGGAGGTTTATGAATATATCAAGTCGGTCACCTATCCCAACAACAAGACAAAGGCCATCATCGGCATGGCCAAGGCTCTCGTCGAGCGCTTCGACGGCAAGGTCCCCGACAATATCGACTACCTGACGAGTCTCCCCGGCGTGGGTCGCAAGACCGCCAACGTCATCCTTGCCGTCATCTTCGGCAAAGCCGCAATGCCCGTCGACACGCACGTCTTTCGCGTCAGCGAGCGTATCGGTCTCACCACCAACTCAAAGACACCTCTTGCAACCGAGCGCGCCCTCATGCGCCACATCCCCGAGGACCAGGTCGCCAAGGCCCACCACTGGCTCATTCTGCATGGCCGTTACATCTGCAAGGCGCGCAAGCCCGAGTGCGAGGACTGTTACCTCAAGGACATCTGCCGCCACTACCAGCGTCAGGCCAAGGCCGAAAAGGCCGCAACCGCCAAAACAGGTACCACCGAAAAACTGAAATCCGCAAAAAATGTCGATTGACCGCCGCAAGACACTCGTGCAGTTAGCCAAATATCTGCTCGTAGGCGTGATGAATACCCTCATCACGCTTGTGGTGATATTCGTATGCAAGATTTACCTCCATGTCAATCCATATATGTCCAACGCCCTGGGTTATTTGGCCGGACTGATAAACTCGTTCCTGTGGAACCGCAAATGGGTGTTCCGCAGCAACGGCAAGATGACGCGCGAGGCCCTGCATTTCCTCTGCGGCTTCATGATATGCTACTGCGTGCAGTTCGGTGTGGTCTGGCTCCTCAACCAGTCGCCCTTCGGCAAGACACAGTACATGCTCCCCTTCGGCATCATCATCACCGGCTACGGCGTCGCCACCCTCCTCGGCAACGTCTGCTACACCCTCACCAATTTCATCTACAACCGAGTCATCACCTTCAAAGCCAAGGAAGCCTGAAGCGCCCTGTCAGGGAAAACTCTTTTTTCAGCATTCCTTTTTGTCTTCGCAGGCGAGATTTATCGAGACCTTTCTGTTCCCTCTTCCCTCACCTGCGTGACACGAGGGGCAGTAGGTCATCCGGATTGTCTACGATGTCATTTGCACCGGCGGCTTCAAGCTCCTGGCGGGAGCGGAAGCCCCAGGTGACGCCGCAGCTGTCTACACAGGCGCGGCGGGCAGTCTCCATGTCGACGCCACTGTCACCGACGTAGAGGACATCGCTCTTGGGGGTGGGGTAGTCGGCGAGGATGTTGAAGACGATGGACGGGTCGGGCTTGGTGGGCATGCCTTCGCGGTTGCCCATGACGGCCACCCAGGGGATGTCGGGGAAGAAGTGAGTGATGAGCGTCATCACGCCCTCCTGAAATTTATTCGAGGCCACAGCCACGGCCACCTTGCGCTCGGTAAGGTCGTGCAGTAGCTCGGGTATGCCGGGATAGGGGACTGTGTGGTCGTGGATATGCTTGTTATAGTACAGCAGGAAGTGCTCGCGCGCGGCCTCCACAATCTCGTCAGTGCGGGCGTCCTCGGGGAGCGCGCGCTCGATGAGGCGACGTATGCCGTTGCCCACCATCATGTTGTATGCCGACAGCGGATGTTCGGGATAACCCATTTCGGCCATGGCGTGGTTGGTGGCCTCGCCCAGGTCGGCAATGGTGTTCAGCAATGTGCCGTCGAGATCGAAAATTACCAGAGACTTCATATTGTCGGTTAATGTTAGTAAGTCGGAGAGGTCGTTGAAACCTCCCTATATAATAATGTAACGCCCGTAGTCGGGGCCGGGTTCAGAACGGATAGCCTACGGCGAAGTGGAAGGTGGCGTCGCGGTGCCAGTTGGGGTGGACGAGCGGCCAGGGCTCGCGGCCGGTAGCGGGGTCGTGGGCCTTCATGCCCAGGTCGAGACGCAGCAGGAAATAGGTAAAATCCATGCGCAGGCCGGCGCCGTACGACATCGCTATCTGTTTGTAGAACTTGTCGAATTTGAACAGACCGCCCGGCTGTGTCGGGTAGTCCTTGATTGTCCAGCAGTTACCGGCGTCGACGAATAGGGCACCTTCAAAGACCCAGAACAGCTTGAACCGGTATTCCAGGCTGAGGTTGAGGGCGATGTCGCCGCACTGGTTGATGAAGTTGAGCACGTTGTTCTGGCTCTCATAGCTGCCGGGGCCGAGGGTGCGCACGCCCCATCCGCGCACGCTGTTGGCGCCCCCGGCATAGAAACGCTTCTCGAACGGCACCATCTTCGAGTTGCCGTAGGGGTAGGCTATGCCCGCGCCGACATGCATGGCCAGGGCATTGCGGCTGTTGAAATTGCGCACATGCGTCCAGTCGAACTCTCCTTTGACGTACTGCGCGTACTGGATGCCGAAGATGCGGTAGACGCCGTCGCGGCGCTTCTGTCCTGTTGCCGATGACAGCGCGTACAGCACGTTGCCGGCGGTCTCAGCTGAGGCGCGCAGCGTTGTCACGGACGGCTGGATGGCGAACGACCCCTGTCCGGCCTTGGGGATGCGGCGGTTGGTGCGGTAGAAGGTATAGCCTGTGCGCATGATGAAGTGGTCCTCGTACGAGTAGCGCAGCAGCGGGTTACTGGGGGCTATGGAGTCGAGGAAGTTCAGGGTGGAGTGGGGCAGGTAGACGTAGTTGATGTCGATGAAATCGTAGGTGCGGTTTGTGCTGTAGCCCTGCGGGTTGCGGTGGCTCCAGCGGTATTTCCAGGCTGCGCCGGCGATGACGCGTGTGTATTCGGGCCGCTCCTGGTAGTTTGCCGAAAGCGAGAATTCGGTATGTGCGCGGCTGCGTTTCTTGAAGTTTTCGGAGAGGAAAGGCGCCTCGAACTTGGGGAACTGTATCGACACCTCGCCGGCAAACTCCGTGTATCGGTTGTTGATGAGGTCCTCGAAGTTGCCGCTCAGGCTTTCGTAGCTGCCGCGAAGCTTTGCCGTCAGCAGTTCGGAGCGCTTTGCAAGGTTGCGGTGCTGGTATGTCAGTCCGACGCCGAAGCCCAGGTCGCCCTCAGAGTTGGTGCCTTCGAGCTCGAACGACACCGCCTGCTTGCGGTTTCGCGACATGAGGATGTATGCGTCCAGCCAGGCCCGCCCGTCGGCGAGGGCAACGGGCCGCATCTCGATGTTGACGAAGCGCAGGATGCCCAGCTGCGACAGGTTTTCGTATGTGCGCTCCACGTCGGAGGCGCTGAACTGCCCGCCGGGCCGCAGCAGGCATTTTTCGACAAGAATGTCCGGCTTGATGTAGTGGTCGGGACCGTAGATGATGTCGAAACCCTTGTAGTTCACCGTATCCGCTCCGGCGAAGTTGAGGTCCATGCCGTCGTCGCTGCGGTAGCTGGTGACAAAGTAGACCTTGCGCACGGAGTAGGGCATGTGACGCAGCGTCGAGTCGGCGTCGAGGAGAATTTCAGTCATCTGGGCCTCCGTCACGGGCACCTCGGGTGCCATGCGCGGCGGCTGCACGCTCATGGTCAGGTCGAGGCCTTTCTCTCCGGCTACGGTGTCGGCAAGGAAAGTGATGCACTCCTTGCTGAAGGCGAAATAGCCGTTGTCGCGCAGCAGCTGTGTCAGGCGCGTCGACTCCTCGTCGAGGACGTTGCGGTCGAAGATGTTGCCGGCGTGGATGAGCGTCAGCGCCGTGTCGGCCTTGATGAGGCTGTCGATGGCGCGGTCGTTGCACTCTATGGCGAACGACTTGATGTAGTGCGGTGTGCCGGGATGGATGTTGTAGCGCACGTTCATGCGCTTGCGTTCGCGGCGGGGGATGGTGTCGACGGTGACGACGGCGTCCATGTATCCGCGGTTTATCAGCGCCTGGCGGAGCTGGCGGCGCGAGAGTTCGGTGAGGTCAGGGTCGTAGAGCACCGGCGGCTTGCCCATGCTGCGCAGCCAGCGGTTGTACCACTTGGTGGTGTCGCTGCCTGACAGCGAGTAGGTGCCCAACTGCAGCTTGGCAAAGCCCAGCACCTTGTGGTTGGGGCGCTGTCGCAGGAAGTTGTACAGCTCGAGCACATCAATTTTCTCCTTGCCGGCGCTGTCGCGGTCAATCTCGATGGTGGCGTTGTCCAGCAACAGTTCACCCTTGGGCACATGTTTGGTGTAGCTGCACGAGCTCACCGCCGCGGCAATACACACCAGTGCCGCCGTCAGCACGACGGCGACGCGGCCGCCGATGAGCGCGGTCAAAGAAACGGATGAATGTCGGTCCGGAGAATTCACGAGTGCAAAATTACGCGTTTTTCGGGATATTTCAATAGTTTTTTGACCGTTTGGTTGCATTTTAGGCCGCTATTTACTATTTTTGTAGCCATGGGTAATACAAGCCGGAAGTTCGGCCTTAGGACGCCCGCAGACACCACATTTGCGCTATAGAAATTAATTCCCGATCAGATGAATATATTAGAACGCTTTCTTGAGTACGTAAAGTATGACACGCAGAGCGACGAGCTCACCAACCTTACGCCCTCCACACCCGGCCAGATGGTGTTCGCGCAGTTCCTGCACGACGAGCTGCAGAAACTGGGCCTTCAGGACATCTCCCTTGACCAGAACGGCTATGTGATGGCCACGCTCCCCGCCAACTGCGACGGCGACGTGCCCACAGTCGGCTTCATCGCACACATGGACACCAGCCCCGACATGTCGGGGCACAATGTCCGTCCCCGCATCGTCCGCAACTACAACGGCACGCCCATCACCCTCAACGAGGAAAAGAACATCGTGCTGTCACCCGATGACTTCCCCGAGCTGCTCCACTACCTCGGGCAGGACATCATCGTCACCGACGGCAACACTCTGCTCGGCGCCGACGACAAGGCCGGCATCGCCGAGATTGTGACGGCAATCGAGTACCTTATCGAGCACCCCGAGGTAAAGCACGGCAAAATCCGCGTCGCCTTCACTCCCGACGAGGAGATTGGCAAGGGACCCGACAAATTTGACGTCGATGCTTTCGGCGCCGACTGGGCATACACCATGGACGGCGGCGAAGTGGGCGAACTGGAGTATGAGAACTTCAACGCCGCAGTCGCCCGCGTCACCGTCATCGGCCGCAATGTCCACCCCGGCTATGCCAAACACAAGATGATCAACTCGATTCGCGTGGCCAACCAGTTCGCCATCATGCTGCCGCGCTGGGAGACCCCCGAGCACACCGAGGGCTACGAGGGTTTCTACCATATCGTAGGCATCGAGGGCACCGTCGAGAAGACCGTGCTCACATATATCATCCGCGACCACGACCGCGACCGCTTCGAGCGCCGCAAGAAGGAGCTGGAGCACCTCGCCCGTAAAATCAACAAGGAATATCCCGGCTGCTGCCAGATTGACATCAAGGACCAGTACTTCAACATGCGCGAGAAGATTGAGCCGGTGATGCACATCATCGACGTCGCCGAGGAGGCCATGCGCATGGCCGACGTTACCCCCGTTGTTGTGCCCATCCGCGGCGGAACAGACGGCGCTCAGCTGTCGTTCAAAGGTCTGCCCTGTCCCAACATCTTCGCCGGCGGCGTCAACTTCCATGGCCGCTACGAGTTCGTGCCCATCCCCTCGATGGAGAAGGCCACACAGGTCATCGTAAACATCGCCCGTCTGGTGGCCGAGGGCAAGTAATCTCAAAACCTCCGCAGCCTTGCGCCCTCTTGTCGTAGTTGTCACCGGACCGACGGCCTCGGGCAAGACGGGGCTGGCAATCGACATCGCCGAACACTACGGCACGGAGATTGTCTCGGCTGACTCGCGCCAGATTTATCGCGACATACCCATAATCACTGCCGCACCCACGCCCGAAGAGCAGGCGAGGGTGCGGCATCATCTTGTCGGCACTCTGAGCCTCGACGAATATTACTCGGCGGCGCGGTTCGAGGAGGATGCGCTGCGCCTGCTTGAGCCGCTGCTCGATAGTCGCGGAATTGCGGTGTTAGCCGGCGGCTCGATGATGTATGTCGACGCCCTTGTCAACGGCATAGACGAAATGCCGACAATTTCGGACGACGTGCGCACGCGCGTCTACGCCATGACCCCGGAGGAGCGGCTGGAGATGCTGCGGACCGCCGACCCGGCTTACGTCAGCACCGCCGACCTGGCCAACACCAAGCGCGTCGCCCACGCCCTGGAGGTGTCACTGCAGGCGGGACGGCCCTATTCGTCGTTCCTGACAGGAACCCGCAAGGAGCGACCGTTTGATGTGCTTAAACTGGCCATCGACCGTAGCCGTGATGACCTCTTTGACCGCATAAACCGACGCACGCAGCTCATGCTCGAACAGGGCATGGAGGACGAGGCACGCCGCTGCTATCCCATGCGTCACCTCAACTCGCTCAACACCGTGGGCTTCAAGGAGTGGTTCACCTACTTTGACAAGCAGGCAGGCCTGTTGCCAGCATCCGCATTGCCTTCCACCACCGACGCCCTCACGTCCCCCGAGGCTGTTGCCGCCCGCATTGCCAAAAATACCCGCGTCTACGCCAAAAAGCAGCTTACCCGCCTCCGGCTCGATCCCGCCGTCCGCTGGCTCCCGCCCTCCGGCGCCTTTGAGGCCGCGGTTGCCCTGATCGGCCGGGCGAAAAACGGGCGGTGTGTCAAAATAGCCTGAATGTAGGGACATGCCTTTGGCATGTTGAGCCA
>JBJEDC010000093.1:0-35087 GCA_051871645.1 Muribaculaceae bacterium
TGAAGTCAGTCATGTGTCCGGCGACGTCGCTGAAAATCTTCTTGGAGAATTTGGGATTTACCTTACCCTTTGCGTCGGGAAGCGAGTCAAGGGGAAGGGCCTTCATGTAGTAGCCGTAGCCGCCGAGCAGGGCCGCAGCCATTTCTTTGGTGTCAACCGCCTGACCCAGCGAGCGTTTGCCGAGCATGGCGTTGTACTGGTTGAAACCGGCCTTGCCGGGGATGTAATAGGTTTCTGCCTGCTTGTCGGTGGTGGGGTCGGAGAAGGCGGGAGTGATGATGGTCACAACCTCAGTGAAAGGCTTGTTGCCCTTCATTGCCTTTTCGGCTTCCTTGACTACTGACTTCTGAGCGGCAGCGCTGAGACCTGCCAGGAGGCACAGCGAAAGGATGCTGATTTTTTTCATGTCGTTTTATTTAGGGTTTAAGTATTTGACTTATTTACTGTAAGTAAGTTTAATGTCCCGTGAGATTTCAGTTTAAAGGCTTCGGCCGTTCACTCTTCGTTCTCGTTTTCGGCTTCACCGTCGGCGAGATCCTCGGTGTCATCGGCCTCTGCGGCGCTCTCGGCGTCGATTTCGGCTATCTCATTGGGGTCGATGTCCGGAGTCTCTGCCTCTGCCTCGGGGTCGGCGGGCACGCAGCATACCGATGCTATAACGTCACCGCGTTTGGCAAGGTTTATCAGGCGTACGCCCATCGTGTAGCGGCCGCGGACGGGGATGTCCGAGACGTGCAGGCGCAGCGTGATACCCGACTTGTTGATGATGACGAGGTCGGTCTCGTCGTTGACTCGGGCAAAGGCTATGAGTTCGCCTGTCTTCTCGTTGATGTTCATCGTGCGAACACCCTTGCCGCCGCGGTTTGTCATGCGGTAAGCGTCGAGTTCGGAGCGCTTGCCGATGCCGTTGGCGCTGAGGGCGAGGATGGTGTCGTTTTCGTTGTCGGCGCCGAAGGTAATCAGGCCGACAACCTCGTCATCATCGCCGACAAGAGTCATGCCCCTTACGCCCGTAGATACGCGGCCCATTGCGCGCAGGCGGTTCTCGTCAAAGCGGATGGCCTGACCGCGCTTGTCGGCGAGGAGCACCTGGCTGTTGCCGTCGGTGAGCTCGACGCCCACGAGACGGTCATCGTCGCGCAGGATGATGGCTTTCTTGCCCTTCGACATGACGCGGGCATATTCCGACAGGCATGTCTTCTTGACAACACCCTTGGCGGTGGCGAAGACAAGGTAGTGCGTGGCAACATAGTCGGCGTCACCGAGCTGCTTGCAGCTGATGAAAGCGTTGACGGCGTCGTCCGAGTCGATATCGAGAAGGTTCTGCAGGGCGCGTCCCTTCGAGTTCCTGGCACCCTCGGGCAGCTCGTACACCTTCATCGAGTATACCAGACCCTTCTGGGTGAAGAACAACATCGTCGAGTGCATCGAAGCGGTGTATATGTGCTCGATGAAGTCCTGGTCGCGCGTGTCGCTGCCCTTGGCGCCGACACCGCCGCGGCCCTGGGCGCGGAAGTCGCTCAGAGGCGTACGCTTGATATAGCCCATGTGCGAGATGGTGATAATCATGTCATCATCGGCGTAGAAGTCCTCGGCGTTGAATTCGCCGGCCGTGTAGTCGATTGTGGTGCGGCGCTCGTCGCCGAACTTGTCGCGTGTCTCCTCCAGCTCGGCCTTGATGACGCGGCGGCACTCGTTGTCATCGTTGAGGATGAGGTTAAGCTCGTCCACATATTTCTTGATGTCCTCGTACTCGGCCTCGAGTTTCTGCTGCTCCAGACCGGTGAGGGCGCGCAGCTTCATCTCCAGGATGGCGTTGGCCTGCACCTCGGTGAGCGAGAAGCGCTCCATCAGGCGGGCGCGGGCCTCGTCGGTGTTGGCCGATGACTGAATGATGTCGATGACCTCCTTGATGTTCTGCGAGGCGATGATGAGGCCTTCGAGGATGTGCATGCGGTCGAGGGCCTTGGCCAGGCGGAACCTGGTGCGGCGGATTACGACCTCATGGCGGTGGTCGATGAACGACTTGAGGATGTCGTGGAGGTTGAGCGTGCAGGGACGTCCGTTGAGCAGGGCCACGTTGTTGATGGATACCGAAGCCTGCAGCTGCGTCATCTTGTACAGCTTGTTCAGCACCACGCTGGCGTTGGCGTCGGTCTTCACCTTTATAATAATACGCATGCCCTCGAAGTCGGTCTCGTCGTTGATGTCGGCGATGCCGTCAAGTTTCTTCTCATTGACAAGCTGCGCGATGTATTTGATGAGCTCGGCCTTGTTGACGCCGTAGGGAATTTCGTTTATGACGATGACCTGGTGGTTGGCCTCCTGCTCTATCTCGGCACGGGCACGCACAATAATGCGGCCGCGGCCTGTGTGGTAGGCCTCGCGCACGCCGTTGTAGCCGTAGATGATGCCGCCGGTGGGGAAGTCGGGAGCCGGGATGTATTTCATCAGCTCGTCGATGGTGATGTCGGGGTTGTCCACCATGGCGATGGCGGCGTTGAGGCTCTCCTTGAGGTTGTGGGGCGGCATGCTTGTGGCCATACCCACGGCGATGCCCGTACCGCCGTTTACCAGCAGGTTGGGGAAACGTGTGGGGAGCACCACCGGCTCACGGGTGGTATTGTCATAGTTGGGGACGAAGTCGACGGCGTCCTCCTTGATGTCCACCAGCATCTCCTCGCCCAGCTTGTCCAGGCGGGCTTCGGTGTAACGCATGGCGGCAGGGCTTGCGCCGTCTATCGAGCCGAAGTTGCCGTGGCCCTCGACGAGCACGTTGCGCATCTTCCACCACTGTGCCAGGTTGACGAGGGTACCGTATATCGACGAGTCGCCGTGCGGATGGTAGTTACCCATTACCTCGCCCACCGACTTGGCGGCCTTGCGGAAAGGCTTGTCGCTGGTGTTGCCGCTGACGTTCATGCCGTACAGCACGCGGCGCTGAACGGGCTTGAGACCGTCGCGGGCGTCAGGCAGGGCACGCGAGACTATCACCGACATCGAGTAGTCAATGTAAGCTGACTTCATCTCGTTCTCGATGTCGATTTTTATTATCTTATCATCTTCCAACATATAGTAAATGTATGTTAATTAATCAGTTGCAGGGACTGGAATTATTAAAAACAGCTAAATTGACTGCGCAATTGCAAATTTATCAAGCAAAATTACTAAAAATATCGCGAAAAAGCACTATCTTTACATTGTCAAAGGGAAAATTAATGTTAAAATTCCCGCCGAAGCCACTCATTCCGGCATACCGGACGTTATGGCACGCTCTTTGTTAGGTTTGCTAAGACCACGTTTGATAAACAGAGTCAGAAGCCTATAATCAGCCGACTGCAGGGACGCTTTTCAAAGCGTCCGCATCCGGACGGCCGATTGCCAAGCTGCCAAGCTGATGCGGACGCTTATCAAAGCGTCCCTACATGAGCCACATCACAATACTAATCACGATTATCACAAGTATCAGCATATTTATGGACAACAACTACACCCAGGAGTTCACTGCCACACTGAACGAGGCCATGCGTGAGGCCACACGTCACAACTGCAGTGTCGTCACTCCCGAGTTCGTGCTATTAGGAATGCGAAACACGCAGGACGCCGGTTTCCGGCTCCTCGAGAATGTAGGCGGCAGGGATACCGTCAGGACAATCCTCGACAATCTCGATGCCTCACTCTTCAACCTCGACACACCGCAGGGACACTCGCTCACCAGCGCCCCCATCACCGACCGCATCGTCAAGCTGAGCATCCTCGAGGCACGAATTCAGCACAGCAGCGAGGTAACCCCCGAGCATCTGCTGTTAGCTATTTTCCGCAACAACGAAATCCGCAGCATGGAATTTATGAAACCTTTCTCCAACGCATCCATCTCATACGAGACCCTGTCATCGGCCCTCGCTTCGGGCAACGGCCGCGCCGCCGAGACCCCGGTGGCCGGAGCCGACTTCATGGACGATGACACCGACAGCGAGCCCCGCCGCAGCGAAGGCCCGTCCGGCTCGTCCTCGTCACGTCAGAGCGCGCGCGGCCGCCAGGCCGGCAGCCCGGACACGCCCATGCTCGACAAGTTCGGCCGCGACATGACAGACGCCGCCGCGGGTGACCGCCTCGACCCCGTCGTAGGCCGTCAGACCGAAATCGAGCGCCTGGCGCAGATTCTCTCGCGCCGCAAAAAGAACAACCCCGTGCTTATCGGCGAGCCCGGCGTGGGCAAGTCGGCCATCGTCGAGGGCCTCGCCCTCCGCATCGTGCGCCGCGAGGTGCCCCACGTCCTCCTCGACAAACGCGTCATCTCGCTCGACATGGGCAGCCTCGTCGCCGGCACAAAATACCGCGGCGAGTTCGAGGAGCGCATCAAGGGCATCCTCAACGAGCTGGCAAAGACCAACGACGTAATCCTCTTCATCGACGAAATCCACACTATCGTCGGCGCCGGCAACCCGTCCGGCAGCATGGACGCCGCCAACATGCTCAAGCCCGCCCTCGCACGCGGCGAAATCCAGTGCATCGGCGCCACCACCCTTGACGAGTACCGCAAGAACATCGAAAAGGACGGTGCCCTCGAGCGCCGCTTCCAGAAGGTGATGGTGGAGCCCACCACCGCCGAGGAGACACTGACCATCCTCAACAACATCAAGGACAAGTACGAGGCGCACCACAATGTGCGCTACACCGAGGACGCCCTCCGCGCATGCGTCGCCCTCACCGGCCGCTACATCAGCGACCGCAACTACCCCGACAAGGCCATCGACGCCCTTGACGAGGCCGGCTCGCGCGTACACATCACCAACGTCAACACCCCCGACCTCATCACAGCCATCGAGAAGGAAATCGAGGACGCCAACGCCCGCAAGGTCGAAGCCGCCCGCCGTCTCGACTTCGAGCAGGCCGCACAGTGGCGCGACCGCGCCCAGGAGCTGTCGTCAAAGCTCGAGAGCGAGGTGATGGAGTGGCGCAAGTCAATGGACGAGTCGCCCGAGATTGTCGACGAGGAGAAGGTCGCCGAGGTCGTGGCCATGATGACCGGCGTGCCCGTCCAGCGCATAGCCCAGGCCGAAGGCAAGCGCCTGCGCGAGATGGCTCCGGCAATCAAGAAGAGCATCATCGGCCAGGACGCCGCCATCGACAAGGTGGTGCGCGCCATCCAGCGCAACCGCGTGGGACTCAAGGATCCCAACAAGCCCATCGGTACGTTCCTCTTCCTCGGTCCCACCGGCGTGGGCAAGACACACCTGGCCAAGAAGCTCGCCGAATACATGTTCGACTCGGCCGACACCCTCATCCGCATCGACATGAGCGAGTACATGGAAAAATTCACCGTCAGCCGTCTCGTCGGAGCACCTCCCGGCTACGTCGGATACGAGGAGGGCGGTCAGCTCACCGAACAGGTGCGCCGCCACCCCTACTCCATCGTCCTGCTCGACGAAATCGAAAAGGCCCACCCCGACGTCTTCAACCTGCTCCTGCAGGTGATGGACGAAGGCCGCCTCACCGACAGCCTCGGCCGCCGCATCGACTTCAAGAACACCATCATCATCATGACCTCCAACATCGGCGTGCGCCAGCTGCGCGACTTCGGCAGCGGTGTCGGCTTCAATACCGCAGGCGACGACGGCTCGATGGACTCGGACCACGCCCGCGGCGTCATCCAGAAAGCCCTCAACAAGGCTTTCTCGCCCGAGTTCCTCAACCGAGTCGATGACCTGGTTATCTTTGACTCGCTCTCGCGCGAGTCGATATTCCGCATCATCGACGTCGAGCTGGCAGGCTTCTACCGTCGCGTGGCAGGTCTGGGCTACACCCTTCAGCTCACCGAGCAGGCCAAGGACTTCGTCGCCGGGAAGGGATACGACCAGAAATACGGCGCACGTCCCCTCAAGCGCGCCATACAGAAGTATCTCGAGGACGAGCTGGCCGAGCTCATCATCGGTGCCGAGGCCGCTCCGGGCGACACTGTTGTCATAGACTATGACAAAACCTCTGACAAGATTGTCAGCAGCATCATCCGCTCGCAGAAAGCCATCGAGGCCCCGCAGGAGCCCAAAGCCCTGCCGCAGTAACGAGAGCCGAGCAACCGCAAAATTTCTTAACATAGTTTAATAATTAATGCCACATATCACATGTGGCATTTTTTTTGCTCTGTTGTTATCGTGATGGGCACCTGATATCAATGTAGGGATGCACCCTGGTGCATCCGCCCTCTGTCAGATGAACAGCTTTTTGCGGATGCTACCCGTAGCATCCCCATAAAAAACATCCACGAAGTAAACAAAATATAACAAACTAACATACTTAACAACATGCAAAAAGGAACAATTGGTGTAACCACCGACAACATTTTTCCGGTTATCAAGAAATTTCTGTACAGCGACCACGAGATTTTTCTGCGCGAGCTGGTGAGCAACGCCGTCGACGCCTCACAGAAGCTGCGCACGCTCTCGTCGTTCGGCGAATATAAGGGCGAACTCGGCGACCTCGACGTCACCGTCACCGTCGACAAGGAGAAAGGCACCCTCACCGTCACCGACCGCGGCATAGGCATGACCGCCGAGGACATCGACAAATACATCAACCAGATTGCCTTCTCCGGCGCCGAGGAGTTTCTGGCAAAATACAAGGACTCGGCCAACGCCATCATCGGCCACTTCGGCCTGGGCTTCTACTCGGCCTTCATGGTCTCGTCCAAGGTCGAAATCCGCTCGCTCTCGTACAAGGAAGGCGCAAAGGGCGTGATGTGGAGCTGCGACGGCTCGCCCGAATTCGAAATGGGCGACTGCGACAAGGCTGACCGCGGCACCGAGATTACCCTCTACATCGACGAGGACAACAAGGAATTCCTCGAACAGGCCCGCATCGACACACTGCTCAAGAAATACTGCCGCTTCCTCCCCATGCCCGTGAAGAGCAACGGCACGGTCATCAACGACACCGCTCCCCAGTGGACAAAGAAGCCCAGCGAGCTAACCGACGAGGATTACCGCAACTTCTACCACGAGCTCTATCCCGGCCAGGATGATCCCCTGTTCTGGATTCACCTCAACGTCGACTACCCCTTCACCCTCACCGGCATCCTCTACTTCCCCAAAATCCACAACAACTTCGAGGTCAACCGCAACCGCATCCAGCTCTACTGCAACCAGGTCTTCGTCACCGACTCGGTGGAGGGCGT
Source organism: Muribaculaceae bacterium (assembly GCA_051871645.1). Taxonomy (GTDB): domain Bacteria; phylum Bacteroidota; class Bacteroidia; order Bacteroidales; family Muribaculaceae; genus CAG-873. Next base: position 7,175 of record JBJEDC010000093.1, read on the forward strand.
GGTGCCTGAGTTCATGATGCTCATGCAGGGTGTCATCGACTCGCCCGACATTCCCCTCAACGTCTCGCGCTCGTATCTGCAGAGCGACACCGCCGTCAAGAAAATCTCCGGCTACATCACCAAGAAGGTCGCCCAGCGCCTCGAGGACCTCTTCAAGGCCGACCGCAAGGACTTTGAGTCTAAGTGGGACGACATCAAGATTTTCATCCAGTACGGTATGCTCACCGACCCCAAATTCGCCGAGCAGGCCATGAAGTTCGTCCTCCTCAAGGACACCGAGGGCCGCTATTTCACCCTTGACGAATACCGCAAGCTCGTCGAAGCACAGCAGACCGACAAGAACGGCGACATCATCTACCTCTACGCCACCGACCCGACCGCCCAGTACACCTACATCAAAGGCGCCACCGACCGCGGCTACGACGTCCTGCTCATGGACGGACAGCTCGACAGCCACTTCATCGGCCTCATGGAGCAGAAACTCGAAAAGACCCGCTTTGTACGCGTCGACTCGGACGTCATCGACAACCTCATCCTAAAGGAGGACAAGCGCGACGTCACCCTCACCGACGTCCAGCGCTCGATGCTCACCACCGTATTCTCATCGCAGATTCCCGAGGTCGACAAGACCAATTTCCTCGTTTCGTTCGAAGCCCTCGGCGAAAGCTCGATGCCCGTTGTCATCACCCAGAACGAGTTCATGCGACGCATGAAGGACATGGCCGCCCTCCAGCCCGGCATGAGCTTCTACGGCGAGCTGCCCGACTCGTTCAATCTCGTCGTCAACACCGACAGCCCCCTTGTCGCCCGCGTAACCGAGGCCGCCGACAGCTCCGTCGCCGAAAAAGTCAGACCGCTGATGGACAAGGTCAACGCCGATAACGCCGAAATCACCACCCTCCGCGGTGACGGCAAGACCAAACCCGACGCCGAGACCGAGCAGAAAATCTCCGACCTCGAGAAAACCGTCGCAGCCACCCGCAAGGAGCAGGAGACCATCGTCAAAGAGTTTGCCGCCGGCCAGCCCCTCGTCAAGCAGATGATAGACCTCGCCCTCCTCGGCAACGGCCTACTCCGCGGCAAAAACCTCAGCGACTTCATCACCCGCAGCGTCACCCTCCTCAAATAAGACAGAACCAAATAATTTGTAGGGACGCTTTTTAAAGCGCCCCTACGTTATATATACCGCTATTTCCCTGCCGTTCAGTCCTTCAGGCTGCCGACAGCTTCCCCCCATTCCGAGGATTGGCAGATATTCAACCCGAGGATTGGCGGAGTTTTAGGCCGAGAGTTGGCGAAAATGGAAGTGAAATGAAGTTAGGTTACTATAGAATTTTGGCGAGGGCGGCGATGTGGGCGGGGGTGGTGCCGCAACAGCCGCCGATGATGGCGGGGTGTGTTTCCTGGATAAAGGGAGCGAAGAGGCGGGCAAAGACTTCGGGGGATGTGGGATAATTTTCGTGGGCGTCGGGGAGGCCGGCGCTCGGGTAGACGATTAATGGGTAGGGCGTGACGGCGGCGAAGGTGCGGGCGGTCTGCAAAATGGACTCCGGGTTGTCGCCGCAATTGAAGCCAAGGGCGGCGGGGCGCGACCCTACAGTCAGGACCTCTTCGGGAAAATGTCCGTCGGGGAGTCGGCCTGTACGGCTGTCGACATACATTGAAATTACAACAGGGATATCGGCGCCTTCGCGGCGCACGCGGTCTATTCCGGCAAGAGTGGCATCAAGAACGGAGGTGTCCATCACTGTTTCCACCAGCAGCAGGTCCACTCCGGCATGGACGAGGGCTTCGGTCTGCCCGGCCATGGCGTCGATGATGACCTCGCGCGGGGCGCCTGTCACCGGACCCATTGTGCCCGCTACAAAGACGCGGCGGTCGGCCTTGGCAGCCTCAGCGAGAGCGATGCGGGTACCGGCGTCGTTGAGCGCCGCAGCCTTTTCGCAAAGGCCGTAGCGGCGTTGCGAGAGACGGTTTGAGCAGAATGTGTTAGTGGAGATTATGTCGGCACCGGCGGCGATGTACTTGCGGTGTATGGCGGCGACGGCATCCGGGTGTGTCAGGTTAAGGGCGTCGACATTGCGGTCGGACGCCAGCCCGCGCGCCAGCACCTCCGTCCCCATCGCCCCGTCGAGCAAAAGAGGACGGCCGCCGTGTAAGGCACATCGAAAATCTGAATATTTGCCTGACATTTTTTAATGCAGGGATGCACCCCGGTGCATCCGAAAAATTTGAAAAGTTTGTTTTGCGGATGCTCCGGGGAGCATCCCTACAACATTGCCATCGGATAAAAATTACACCGGCTACCCGTTGTTGCGGTAGCCGGTGTTATGCCGTTATCACAGCACCCTCTTATTTTACCAGGTACTGCGACGAGATGGACTCGCAGTCGTGGACGCGCTGGATGGTGTCGGCGAACATGCGGGCCACGGAGATGATGGTTACCTTCTTGCAGCCCTTGGTGTAGGGGATGGAGTTGGTGAAGATAATCTCCGAGAGGGCGCTGTCCGTCACGCGCTGCGAGGCGGGGTCGCTCATGATGGCGTGTGTGGCGAGGGCACGTACGCTGAGGGCGCCCTTGCTCTTCATAAGGTCGGCGGCGCGGGTGATGGTGCCGGCGGTGTCGACCATATCGTCGATGATGATGACGTTCTTGCCCTCTACCTCGCCGATGATGGTCATGTTGGCCACGACGTTGGCCTTGGCGCGCTGCTTGTGGCAGAGCACGTATGGCACGTTAAGGTATTTGGCGTACGAGTTGACGCGCTTGGCGCCGCCGGCATCGGGCGAGGCGAGCACAAGGTTGTCGAGATTGAGCGACTGAATGTAGGGGATGAACACCGACGAGCCGTAGAGGTGGTCGACGGGGATGTTGAAGAAGCCCTGAATCTGGTCGGCGTGCAGGTCCATCGTGATGATGCGGTTGGCGCCGGCGGTGGTGAGCAGGTCGGCCACCAGCTTGGCGGCGATGGAAACGCGGGGTTTGTCCTTGCGGTCCTGACGCGCCCAGCCAAAATATGGCATCACGGCGATGATTGAGCGCGCCGAAGCTCGCTTGGCGGCATCGATGAGGAGCAGCAGCTCCATCAGGTTGTCACTGTTGGGGAACGTTGACTGTACAATGTAGACTTCGCAGCCGCGTATCGTCTCTTCGAAGCATACCTCGAACTCGCCGTCGGCGAACCGTTCTATTTTTGCCTTACCAAGTTCAACGCCAAGGCATTTGCAGATTTCTTCGCCCATATAGCGGGAATTGGTGCCGGCAAATACCTTAAAGGGAGTGTCATTGTTGCTCATGATGCAAATTTTGATTTTGCGGGAGTATTATTAGAAATTGATTATTGCCTAATGTTAAAACCGCTTCCAACGCAGATTGGAGAAACAATATCGAGCCCGTTCAGACGCGGCCTCCGTCGCCGGAACCTTGAAAAAGCTCATAAACCGCTGACTGATATGCGGTACTGCGAAATGTGATTGCTTACGTAGTCAAAATTCACTGCAAAGGTACAAAACAAACGGCTGAAAACCGCCGATTACTCCGTCAATTTTTCACGATAGCTTAAATTTTAACAGGGCGGCGCCGTTGGCGTCGACATGGAGGCGTACCGGCTCGCTGTCCGTGAAGGGCCCGGCGTAGAAGGCGCCGGTGAGCAGGTCGGTGCCGTGGGCGTCGCGCTCGGGTGCCATCTCCAGACACTCGAAGGCGTGGGCCGGGATGTTGACGGCGATGTCGGCGTCACCGCCGAAGTTCAGCACCACCAGCACCACCTCGCCGCCTTTGTGACGCAGATAGGCGTAATGGCGGTGCGGGTCAAAGCCCGGGTTGCCGTAGTTGGCGTAGGTGACATCGAAGAAGCCGCCCTCGCGCAGCGCCGGCTCGATGTTGACAAGGCGGAGCACCGAGGCATACGTCTCGCGCAGATTGCGCTCGCCCTCCGTGAGGTTCTTCACCGACGGCCTGCCGCCGTTCAGCCATCGGCGCAGGCGGTCGAGGCTCCAGTAATCGAATATCGTTGTGCGTCCGTCATGGCCGCTGAAGCCCTCGGCATCCGGGGCGTCCTCGCCGAGTTCCTGAGCCATGTATATCATCACCGCGCCCGTGTTCATCGTGGCTATGGCCACCAGGGCCGGGAGCACGGTATAAGGTGTGCCCGTGTACTCGCGCGAGGCATAGCGCTGCTCGTCGTGGTTCTCCAGGAACGACAGCATCTTCCCCGACAGCCCGTCCACCGTCTGCCATGCCGACGTCAGCTGTGCCGCCGAAACGTTGGAGGTCTGTATGCCGCGCAGCGTGTCGTACAGCGTCACCTTGTCGTAGAGGTAGTCGAAACCGCCCCACTCCAGGTAGCTGCGGTAAAGGGCGACGTCGTAGATTTCGGCTATGAAGACAATATGCGGGTAGCGCTCCTTCACCTGCGGGATGGCCCAGTGCCAGAACTCGACCGGCACCATGTGCACCATGTCGCAGCGCATGCCGTCGATGCCCTTCGACGCCCAGAACATCATGATGGCCAGCATGTCGTGCCAGGTGCGCGGTACGGGGTCGTAGTGCCGCGAGCCGTTGCCGGGGTCATAGCCGTAGTTGAGCTTGACAGTCTCGTACCAGTCGTTGCGGCCGGGGAAAGCCGTGAAGCAGTCGTTGCCCGTGCACTTGGCCGGCATCTCGTCGTAGCCGTCGATATAGAAATGGGGGGCGAACTTCTGCCGGGGTATATAATAGAAGTTGTTGTCGCGGGTGAAGAAGACGTCCGGATTGTCGCCATCGCCGAGGTCGCGCACGCCGGCGGGAGCGGCGTCCGAGTGGTACTGACGCGCAACATGGTTGGGCACGAAGTCAGTTATCACCTTCAGTCCGGCGCGGTGCGTGCGTGCCACCAGTGCCTCGAACTCCTTCATGCGGTCGGGGACGGACACGGCCAGATCCGGGTCGATGTCATAGTAGTCCTTGATGGCATACGGGCTGCCGGCCTTGCCTTTGACAACGAACGGATTGTCCGGGCGGATGCCGTAGGCGCTGTAGTCGGTGGCCTGCGCGTGCTCGATGACGCCGGTATACCAGACATGTGTGACACCTAACTCCTTGACCGAACGCAGGACGGCGGGCGTGATGTCATTCATCTTTCCCGCACCGTTGCGGGCAAGGTCGCCGTCGGGGACGGGGTCAGGCGTATTGTTGGTGAAGAGACGGGTAAAAATCTGGTATATCACCGGACGTCCGGCAAAAGGCTGCTGTTTTGTCATTGAAGATGTGATGATTGGTTTGAGGTTGTCGTTTATTTGCGGGTATCATCGGCGCACCGGTGCAGTCCGAATTAGCCGATACGCTACCGCACGGTCAGTCCGGCTTGTCATCAACCACCAGCCCCGACTCGCGCAGGGCGCGGCGCATGTTGACGTATCCCGCCAGGAATACTTTTTCTATTTCTTTGAGGTTGAACACCTTGTAATGCGAAATCTCGCGCATCTCCACCGCCAGGTCGCACACTTCCATATCGTCGCGCTGGTTGGCCTTGGCCATGAGGTTGTAGGTACGCAGAGCCACCTCAAGCACTGACTCGCGGTTGTGGAAGGCGTCCATGGGACTGACGTTGATGCCGATAAGCGTCTCGCACTCATCGCGGATGATACGCGCCGGGAGATTCTGCAGCACACCGCCGTCTACATAGTAGTGTCCGTCGATCTTGACCGGCTTGAAGATGATGGGGATGGAGCAGGAGGCGCGCATGCGCGGACTTATGGGACCGTGGTCAAAGACAAAAGTCTCGGCGCTGTCGAGGTCAGTGGCGCTGATACGCACCGGTATTTTCAGATCCTCGATGTTTTTGGCCGGGGCAATGGCATTCATTACCCTCGAGGCGAACTTGTCGATGGAGAACAGGCCTCCGCCGCCGAGATGAAAGCCAATCATCTGCGAGAAGCCCGTGTTCTGGAAAATCTTCAGCATGTCGTCGGGGCGCACCCCCCCGGCATACAGCACGGCCACCGCCGAGCCGGCGCTGACGCCCGACATGATGTCGGGCCGTATTCCTGCCTCCTCCAGCGCCTTTAAGGCTCCGGCATGGGCGAAACCGCGCGCTCCGCCTCCGCTGAGCGCGACGCCAACCTTATATTTCTTCTTTGTCTCGGGGTGTCTGGGGTCCTGCATAAGTGTGATGCAAATTTATAATAAATTCTTTAAATACCAACAAACATCTCCACCCTAATGTTTTTTGAGCCGAAACATTAGGCCGGAACAAAAAATATTTGCTACATTTGCACACATATTAGCTTTTCGCCAGAAAACACCACAATATATCTGACCTTAAAACGACCTTGAACGCAGTCAAGAAAAAACAAACACCTTAAATATTTTTAATTCTAACCCCAAAACTTTATCAACATGAGTTTATCTTTACGCAATCTCGCTATCTGCGGTTCGCTCGCAGTAGCCGGCTTGGCCATGGCCCAGACAACAGCTCCCAAAGTCACCATGGCGTGGAACGAGTTAATCTCCGAAGCCAACAGCACCGACAGCCGCGACGGTGCGGGCTTCGGCAACAAAATTTACTTCTCCGACAAGAGCAAAAACGCTGTCTACAGCTGGGATCCCACAACCAAAGCTGTCACCAAACTTGCCGACGTTAGCGGCCTGAACACCGCTATCTCCCTTGACGACGCCGGCAACGTCCTCGTAGCACGCGGCTGGGCCGGTGCTACCGGTGCAAAAAACTACACCATTATCGCACCTGACGGCACAACAACAGATTTCACCGCAGACCTGCACGAGAATCAGGCTGTCACCCCCGGTCGTGCCGACATGCTTGGCCGCGTAGTAGGCAATATGCTCAGCGAAGAAGGTGCCATCTTCTACAATTTCCCCCAGGGCTGTACTGCCACGTCTATGATTTACGTCCAGAACGGTGCCCAGGCCGACGGTGTCTTCAGCTTCTTCAACAGTGCAACCATAACAAAAAACACAGCCGACGCAACCTCGGTGGCTCAGCCCCTATACACTTTCGACGAACTGATTGAGATGGGCGACGAAGCCATCAACGGTTGTGCCGTACGTGTTCGCGGCAACAAAAACATTTATGTTTATGACGCTGACAAGACCGATTTCGTTGCTCTTCCCCTGCCCGCCAGCCCCGCTCCCGGCACAGACAACGGTTTCGACGTCTTCACTCTCGGTGGCGTAAACTACCAGGTTTATCCCACAGGACCCGCCTACACGACCAAATTCGCCATCGCCGACTTCGAGGGCAATCTCCTGTATGATGACGAGCGTGACAACCTCCATGGCGGAGGCGCCACTTTCTCCGGCTCCATCACAGCCCGCAAGGTCGACGAGCACACCGTTGACGTCTACACCTACTATCCCACTCCCAGCGGTGCTTACGTAGCCAAATTTGTTGTCAGCGACGAGACCAACGCTGTCAGCGACATCGCTGTCGACGAGGCCGAGGGCGAGGCTGTTTACTACAACCTCCAGGGTGTACGTGTCGCCGGCGAACCCGCCAACGGCATCTACCTCAAGGTCGCCAACGGCAAGGCTTCGAAAGTTCTTGTAAAGTAATTCCGACCCTCCCATAACCGGCTACGGCCGGTACCCTCAGGGGCGATACGCGTCATGCGCATCGCCCCTGAAATTTTTAGTCCTCTGCGTTCGCTATTGTCTGAAATTATGAGTAAATTTGCACATTAATATATACCCTGTGACATCCTCACCCGGACAATGAGCAACGAATACCTCAACGAGCTTAACGACCAGCAGCGCGCCGCCGTGGAATACCTCGACGGCCCCGAGCTGGTCATCGCGGGAGCCGGCTCCGGCAAAACACGCGTGCTCACATATAAAATCATACACCTCCTGGCCCACGGATACGAGCCGTGGCGCATAATGGCGCTGACCTTCACCAACAAGGCCGCCAACGAGATGAAGGAGCGCATAGTCACACAGGCAGGCGCACACGCCGCCTCGAAGATTACGATGGGCACCTTCCACAGCGTCTTCGCACGCATGCTACGCGCCAACGCCGACCGCATAGGCTACAAGCCCAACTACACCATCTACGACTCGACAGACTCGCTCAACCTGGTCAAGACCATCATCCGCGACATGGACCTTGACGAGAAGGTTTACAAGCCCTCGTCGATTGCCGGCCTTATCTCGCGCTGCAAGAACGCCCTCATCATGCCCGCCGACTATCTGGCCGACCAAATGCAGCAGAACAGCGACCGCGCCCACAAGATCTCGCGCGCCGGCGAAATCTACGCCGCCTACTGCAACCGCTGCCGCACGGCCCAGGCCATGGACTTCGATGACCTGCTGGTCAACACCAACATCCTGCTGCGCGACAACCCGGACGTGCGCCGCCACTACCAGGACTTCTACCGCTACATCCTCGTCGACGAGTACCAGGACACCAACTTCGCCCAGCACGCCATCGTGCGCCAGCTCACCGTCGACGGCAACAACGTCTGCGTGGTCGGCGACGACGCCCAGAGCATCTACAGCTTCCGCGGCGCCAACATCGGCAACATCCTGGGCCTCAGCCGCTCGTTTCCCGACCTGCGCACCTTCAAGCTCGAGCGCAACTACCGCTCCACCGAGAACATCGTCAACGCCGCCTCGTCGCTCATCGGCCACAACAAGCACCAGCTGGAGAAGCACGTATTCTCAAAGAACGGCCCGGGCTTCCCCGTCGAGGTGGTGAAGAGCTACTCCGACTACGAGGAGAGCTACCTCGTGGCCAGCCGCATCTGCCAGCTCAAGCAGAGCCGGGGCTGTTCATACGACGAATTCGCCATCCTCTACCGCACCAACGCCCAGAGCCGCGCCCTGGAGGAGTCGCTGCGCAAGCGCAACATCCCCTACCGCATCTACGGCGGCAAGTCGTTCTACGAGCGCAAGGAGGTCAAGGACGCCATCTCCTTCTTCCGCCTGGCCATCAACCCCGATGATGACGAAGCCCTGCGCCGCGTCATCAACGTCCCCGCCCGCGGCATAGGCGAGACAACGGTCAAAAAGCTCGTCGCCGCCGCCATGTCCAACGGCATAAGCCTGTGGGACGTCCTCGCTGACCCCGTAGGCATGGGCGTGAACATAAGCAAGGGCACGCTGAACAAACTTATCGCCTTCCGCACCCTCATAGAGCGTTTTGCCGGACTGGTGGTCCAGGGACAGGACGCCGACAAGGCCGCAAAGACGATTATCGGCGACACGGGCCTCATCACCCAGTACGTCAGCGACACCACGCCCGAGAACATCTCGCGCATGGAGAACGTCGAGGAGCTGCTGAACAGCGCCGCCCAGTTTGTCGAGGAAGGACGCGAGCAGGGCGTTGACGACCTGTCGCTGCCGGCCTTCATGGCTCAGGTGTCGCTGGCGACGGACATCGACAAGACCGACGCCGACACCTCCGGCGAGTGCGTGACGCTGATGACGATACACGCCTCGAAAGGTCTGGAGTTCGACAACGTCTTTGTCGTTGGCGTCGAGGAGGACCTGCTGCCCTCGTCGATGAGCAACGACACCCCCCAGGGCGTCGAGGAGGAGCGCCGCCTGCTGTACGTGGCCATCACCCGCGCAAGGCGTTTCTGCATGCTCAGCTTCGCCGGCTCACGTTTCCGCAACGGCATGTCGGTGATGACGTCACCCTCGCGCTTCTTAGGTGAGCTGGACCCGTCGTTCCTCAAATTCGTCACCGGCACCACTATCGACCGGTTCCACAACCCGCTGCGCGACTCCTACTCGGCCTCGCAGCGCGGCCAGCAGCGCTTCCAGCACCCGCAGACTGCGACACACCGCTCGCCTGCCGCACCGTCCGCACCCTCGTCAGCGCCTTCACCGACACCGGCGGGACACGTCGTCCACGACATCGCCGAGCTGGAGCCGGGGATGGTAATCGAGCACGGCCGCTTCGGCCGCGGCACCATAACCTCTGTCGACGCCGACAACCCCAACGGCCCGCGCATCAGCGTACGCTTCGACAGCGACGGCAACCTGATACGCAACCTCATCCTGCGCTTCGCCAAATTCGCCATAATCAGCTAAGAAAACGATATACTTATGAAAGTCAACGAAATACCTACCCCGTTCTACATCGTCTACGAGGACAAGATACGGGCCAACCTCGACCTCATCGGCGATGTCGCCCGCCGCGCCGGCGTAAAGATAATAATGGCCTTCAAGGCCAACGCGCTGTGGAAAACCTTCGGCATCCTGCGCGAATACGGCGTGGCCTGCACGGCCAGCAGCCTCAACGAGTTGCGACTCGGCAACGAGGAGCTGTGTCCCGGCCGCGTGCACACCTACTGCCCGGCCTACACCGACGAGACCATCGAAAGCTACCTCGACGGCTCGTCGCACATCACCTTCAACTCGATGGGCCAGTGGAACAGGTTCAAGGACAAGCTGCGCGAATACGAGAAACGCACGGGGCGCCACGTCTCGCCGGGGCTGCGCGTCAACCCGCGCTGCTCGGTCATCGCCACCGACCTCTACAACCCCGCCCTCCCGGGCTCGCGCTTCGGCGCCCGCGCCGACGAGCTGGCGGCAGGTGTCCCCGAGGGCCTGGAGGGTCTGCATTTCCACGCCCTGTGCGAGAGCAGCAGCTATGACCTCGAAAAGGTTCTGGCGGCCTTCGAGAGCCAGTTCGGCCACCTCCTGCCCCACCTCAAATGGGTCAACATGGGCGGCGGACACATCATGACGCGCGAGGGCTACGACACCGACCACCTGGTCAAGGTCCTCAACGAGTTCCGTAAGCGATATCCCAACCTCGAGGTCATCCTCGAGCCCGGCTCGGCCTTCATGTGGCGCACCGGCGACCTCATCGCCTCCGTCGTTGACATCGTGGAAAACGACGGCGTGTCGACTGCCATTACCGACGTGTCCTTCGCCTGTCACATGCCCGACTGCCTGGAGATGCCGTACAAGCCCGCCATCACCGAGTCGCTGGGCGACGACCCCGTTCCCGGCAAGCCCACCTACCGCCTCGGCGGCAACTCGTGCCTCAGCGGCGACTATGTCGGCTCGTGGAGCTTTGACAGGCCCCTGCAGCCCGGCGACCGCCTCACTCTGGAGGACATGAATCACTACACTACCGTCAAGACCAACATGTTCAACGGCATACAGCACCCCGACATCTGGTTCTGCGACCGCAACGGCGACTGCACCCTCCTCCGCCGCTTCACCTACGAAGACTATAAAAACCGCATGAGCTGAATGCAGGGACGTGCCTTTGGCACGTTTGTCTGGCACGTCATTCCGGCACGTCATTCCGGTCTGACATCGCAAAGCGATGTCCCTACATTGTTGAATGAATACCATTCATCCGCCAATTTTTAATTTTCAATTTTCAATTTTGAAAAAGTTCTCGATAATCGTCCCCGTTTACAACCGCATCGACGAGGTGCGCGACCTGGCCGACAGTCTGCTCAGGCAGACCGCCTCAAATTTCGAGCTCATCCTCGTCGAGGACGGCTCCACACAGCCCTGCGACAAGGTGGCCGAAGAGGCCCGCGCAAAAGGCCTGGACGTCAAATACTATTTCAAGGAAAACGAGGGCCGCTCCATCGCCCGCAACTACGGCATCGAGCGCTCGGAGGGCGAGTGGCTGATTTTCTTCGACAGCGACTGCGTCATCCCGCCCACCTATTTCGAGGAGCTGGAAAAGCAGACGGCCCATCAGCCCCTCGACTGCTACGGAGGCCCCGACGCCGCCCACGAGTCGTTCTCGAACACGCAGAAAGCCATCAGCTACACCATGACGTCGTTCCTCACCACCGGCGGCATCCGCGGCGGCAAGGTCAGCCTGGAGAAATTCACCCCGCGCACCTTCAACATGGGCTTCCGCCGCGAGGTCTACGACAAGGTCGGCGGCTTCCGCGAGATGTTCAGCGAGGACATCGACATGAGCACGCGCATCCGCCAGGCCGGTTTCAGCATCGGCCTTTACCCCGACCTCGCCGTCTGGCACAAGCGCCGCGTAAGCTGGGGCAAGTTCTGGCGTCAGGTTCATGTCTTCGGCATGTCGCGCATCACCCTGCAGCTCCTCTACCCCGGCTCGATGAAGGCCGTACACTGGCTCCCCGCCATCGCCGTCATTTTCGGCATCACCCTGATACTTCTCGGCATCTTCGTCTCGCCCTGGTGGCTGCTGCCCCTCGGCCTGTACCTCGCCGCCGTAGTCATCATGGCTTTCGCCGTCACCCGCAGCCCCGTCATCGCCGTCAAGGCTCTCCCCGCGGCCGTGATACAGCTCGGCGGCTACGGCACAGGCTTCATACAGGCATATTTCGCCAAGATAATCCTGCGGCGCGGCCGCGACATACAGCAGGAAATAGAGATGCGGCGCGGAAAATAATCCACGGCCAATCATCACATTTTTACCCACTACCGGTCATGGCAAAAGTCTATCTTGCGACAAACACATCCTTCCGCCAGCTCAGCGAGGACGAACGTCCCCGCGAAAAGGCGCTGAACCACGGCATACAGTCGCTCAGCGACGCCGAGCTGCTGTCGCTGCTCTTCGGCACGGGCACGGCAGGCCGCTCGGTGCTCGACATGGCCGAGGAAATCATCAGGGACAACGAGGGGCATCTCTGGAACCTCGCCGGAATGGACACACGCGAGATTGTGCGCCGCTACAAGGGCGTAGGCATAGCCAAGGCCATCCTCATCGCCGGTGCCCTCGAGCTCGGACGCCGCGCCTTCAGGGACGCCGTCGCCTGCCCGCAGAACGCCATCACCTCGTCTCGGATGGCTTACGAGATGATGCGCGAGACCCTCGAACACCTCGACCACGAGGAGTTCCATGTGCTTTTCCTCAGCAACGCCGCCGTGGAGATTGCCCGCGAGATAATCGGCGTGGGCGGCCAGTCGGCCACCGTGGTCGACGTCAAGGTAATAGCGCGCAAGGCCCTGGAGCACAAGGCTACGCGCGTAATCCTCTTCCACAACCACCCCAGCGGAACCCTGCGACCCAGCATCCAGGATGACAGCCTGACAAGCAAGATACGCCACGGCCTCGAACTGCTCGACATCCGCGTCGACGACCACATAATAATCTCACCCAAAGGCTACTACTCATACAATGACGAAGGACGGATACACAGGTAAATTAAAAATTTAAAATTAAGTTGCTCCAATAATCTCAAAACCTCTCATTACTCTCAAAATTCCATGATTTCCTTTTCCGCAGCGCTCATACTGCTTATCTTAGGATACGTCATCTACGGTTCGCTGGCCGCGCGCATCTTCGGCAAGGACCCGAAACGGCCCACACCGGTGCAGACCATGGCCGACGGCGTCGACTATGTGCGCCTCAAGCCATGGCGCATCTTCCTCATCCAGTTCCTCAACATTGCAGGCCTCGGCCCCATCTTCGGCGCCATCATGGGCATCATGTTCGGCCCGGCCGCCTTCCTCTGGATAGTCATAGGCACCATCTTCGGGGGCGCCGTTCACGACTACATGTCGGGCATGCTGTCCGTGCGCGAGAAAGGCGCGTCGCTGCCCGAAATCGTCGGCAACGAGCTGGGCGGCACCGTCAAGAACATCATGCGGCTGTTCTCTCTCCTGCTGCTTATCCTCGTCGGCGCGGTATTCGTCTACAACCCCGCCGACCTGCTGGCGATGCTGACGCCGGACCACCTCGACCGCATCTTCTGGGTAATCGTCATCTTCGGCTACTTCATCGCCGCAACGCTGCTGCCAATCGACAAGATTATCGGCAAAATCTACCCCGTCTTCGGTTTCGTGCTGCTGTTCATGGCGGCCGGAATAATGGTGGTGCTCTACCTTAACGCCGGCGACATACCCGAGGTATGGCAGGAGTTCTACAACCACAAGGCCGACCCCGAGGCCACACCGATCTTCCCGATGATGTTCATCTCGATAGCCTGCGGAGCCATCTCGGGTTTCCACGCCACGCAGTCGCCGATGATGGCACGCTGCCTCCCCAACGAGAAATACGGCCGTCCCATCTTCTACGGCGCCATGGTGGCCGAGGGCATCGTGGCCCTCATCTGGGCTGCCGCCGCCGTCACCTACTGCCACGGCTACGCCGGACTGCAGGAGGCCATGGGCTCGGGCTCGCCCGCCGTCCTGGTCAACGACCTCAGCCGTGACTGGCTGGGCACCTTCGGCGGCATCCTGGCTATCTTAGGCGTCATCGCCGCGCCCATCACCACCGGCGACACGGCACTGCGCAGCGCCCGCCTCATCGTGGCCGACGTATTCAACGTCGAACAGCGCAGCCTGTCCAAGCGCCTGCTGGTTTCGGTGCCCATCTTCGCCGTCTGCTTTACCGTGATGCTCGTGCCTTACGACGTTCTCTGGCGCTATTTCGCCTGGAGCAACCAGGTGCTGTCGGTGTTCACGCTGTGGACGATAACCGTCTGGCTGGGGCGCCACCACAAGGCTTACCTCATCTCGCTCATCCCCGCACTGTTCATGACGATGGTGACGGTGACCTATATCTTCTATGCTCCTGAAGGCCTGACTGCAGTCTCACAGGCTGTTCTCGGCCAGCCTATCCCCTACTGGGCCGCCCTCTCCATCGCCTCGTTTGTGACGGCGACGTTCCTGTTCCTCTTCGGACGCATGATGAAATCTTTTGAAAGACAACCGGTATTAGAATGAAAAACGATAAGACTGACAAATCCGCTGCCAGACGCGAGGAATATGAGTTTCCCGGCGAATGGCTAACCGCTCCCGCAAGCGGCGACGACGGCGAGCTGGTGATGGTGACCGGACGCACCGACGTGACCCGTTTCCGAGACAACCCGCGCTTCAACATCCGCGTGACGGTGAGCTGGCGCTACGGCGAAAGCGGAATGCCCGACACCGCCACCTCTCAGCTCATGCAGGACGTAGCCGAGCGCCTCGTGCGCGAGTTCACCGCCGACCCCGTGGCTGTCCTCACCGGCATCTACACCGGCAGCGGACTGCGCGAATGGATTTTCTACACCCTGTCCCTCAACATCTTCGGCCGCAAGCTCAACGAGCAGCTTGCCGACCTGCCCCTCCTGCCACTCGAAATCGCCGCCGAGTCCGACCCGGACTGGGAGGAATACACGGAGATGACGGAGGTAATCGGAGAAATTGAAAATTAAAAATTGAAAATTAAAAATTGGCTCCGCATATCATAGCTATTTTAGCCTCTTCACTTGCCAAAACCAATAACTAACTCTATAACCCAATCATTAACTTTTAAACCAATATGATTATTCCTGCTTTCTGGCTTGTGCCGGTTTCGGCAGTAATCGCACTGTTGCTGGCGTGGTATTTCTACCGCCAGATGATGAAACAGAGCGAGGGTACCGAAACAATGCAGCGCATAGCCTCGCATGTGCGCAAAGGCGCCATGTCGTATCTGAAACAGCAGTACAAGGTCGTGGGCATAGTTTTCCTGTGCCTCGTCGCCCTGTTCTCGGTAATGGCCTACGGCTTCGACCTCCAGAACCACTGGGTTCCCGTAGCCTTCCTCACCGGCGGCTTCTTCAGCGGCCTCTCGGGCTTCCTGGGCATGAAGACCGCTACATACGCGTCGGCCCGCACCGCCAACGCCGCCCGCGGCTCGCTCAACGCCGGCCTGCGCGTGGCCTTCCGCTCGGGCGCCGTCATGGGTCTTGTCGTCGTAGGCCTCGGCCTCATCGACATTTCCTTCTGGTACCTGCTTCTCGACTGGCTCGTCGACCTCCAGGGCACTCAGAAACTCGCCATGATTACCACCACCATGCTGACCTTCGGCATGGGCGCCTCCACCCAGGCTCTCTTCGCCCGCGTAGGCGGCGGCATATACACCAAGGCCGCTGACGTCGGCGCCGACCTGGTGGGCAAAGTCGAGGCCGGCATCCCCGAGGATGACCCCCGCAACCCCGCAACCATCGCCGACAACGTCGGTGACAACGTCGGTGACGTCGCCGGCATGGGCGCCGACCTCTACGAGTCGTACTGCGGTTCCATCCTCGCCACCTCGGCCCTCGGCGCCGCAGCCTACCTGCTCACCGGCGACGCCGAGATGCAGCTCAAGGCCGTGATAGCCCCCATGCTCATCGCCGCCGTCGGCATCCTGCTCAGCATCGTCGGTATCTTCTGCGTGCACACAAAAGAGAACGCCTCGATGAAGAACCTGCTGGGCGCCCTATCAATCGGCACCAACCTCAGCTCGCTGCTCATCGTGGGCGCCACCTTCCTGGTGCTCTACCTCCTCGGTCTCGAGAACTGGGCCCTCATCAGCTGCTCCGTCGTGACAGGCCTGCTCGTCGGCGTGGTCATCGGCAAATCGACCGAATACTACACCTCGCAGTCGTATGAGCCGACGCGCAAGCTGTCGGAGAGCGGCAAGACCGGTCCGGCCACCGTCATCATCTCGGGCATAGGCCTGGGCATGGTTTCGACGGCCATCCCCGTCCTCGCCGTCGTCGTGGGCATCATCCTCAGCTACTGGTTCGCCTCGGGTCTTGACTTCGGCAACGTCGCCATGGGCCTCTACGGCATCGGCATTGCCGCCGTGGGTATGCTCTCGACCCTCGGCATCACCCTCGCCACCGACGCCTACGGCCCCATCGCCGACAACGCCGGCGGCAACGCCGAGATGTCGGGTCTTGGCAAGGAGGTACGCCGCCGCACCGACGCCCTCGACAGCCTCGGCAACACCACCGCCGCCACCGGCAAGGGCTTTGCCATCGGCTCGGCCGCCCTCACCGGCCTGGCCCTGCTCGCCTCGTACATCGAGGAAATCCGCATCGGCCTGGCACGTCTGGGCGAGACAACGATTCAGATCGGCGACCGCATGGTGGACATCCACCAGATGACCTTCCTCGACTTCATGCAGCTCTACGAGGTCAACCTCATGAGCCCGAAGGTGCTCAGCGGCATGTTCATCGGCGCCATGATGGCATTCCTGTTCTGCGGCCTGACGATGAACGCCGTGGGACGCGCCGCAGCCAGCATGGTTGACGAGGTGCGCCGTCAGTTCCGCGAAATCAAGGGTATCCTCCAGGGCAAAGCCGAACCCGACTACGCCCGTTGCGTACAGATCAGCACCAAGGGCGCCCAGCGCGAGATGATTTTCCCGTCGGTACTCGCCATCATCGCCCCCATCCTGACAGGTCTTGTCTTCGGCGTTCCCGGCGTCCTCGGCCTGCTCGTCGGCGGTCTGTCGGCAGGCTTCGTCCTCGCCATCTTCATGGCCAACTCGGGCGGTGCCTGGGATAATGCCAAGAAATATGTCGAAGAGGGCAATTTCGGCGGCAAAGGCTCCGAGGTCCACAAGGCCACCGTTGTCGGCGATACCGTCGGCGACCCCTTCAAGGACACTTCCGGCCCCTCGCTGAACATCCTAATCAAGCTCATGTCGATGGTAGCCATCGTCATGGCCGGCCTCACCGTCAGCTGGTCACTGTTCTAAAGACATATATAAAGTAGGGACGCTTTTCAAAGCGTCCACATCCGGATGGCTGATTGCCAATCTGTTGTGGACGCTTTAAAAAGCGTCCCTACTTTGCTATAAGGTCCTCCGCGAAGACAAGAAAAAGAGGAGCTTTCACAAGTTCCTCCCTTTCCATTCATCACATTATGCTTAATTTTTGTGCTTTCGCTTGTTAGTCAATTTGCTGAATGAGTATCTATATCAGGGTAATAAGTTAAAAGCGCCTGCCCCTACCCATATAACCACAAAGGTGGTAAGAATCCTTGGCGAATCCGATGTCCGGCTGAAGAGGGCTCCCTTTCGGGAGAGTTCACTCTGTGTCCCGGGGGACATAGCGGCATCTCGTCCGCGTCCTGTTCGTAGCGAGTTCAGAACAGGCGCTTTAGTTTTTCGTGCATCGCCGGCCGCCCTTTGGCGGTGGTCCGATGCCATGTGTGTTTTATGTATTGAGATTAAGTAATCGTTAAATCGTTTGCGCTCAGCCTTCGTAGCGGCCTTCGACAACCTTCCAGTCGACGATGTTCCAGAGGGCTTCGAGAGCGGCCTGGCGACGGTTCTGATAGTCAAGGTAGTAGGCGTGCTCCCATACGTCGAAGGTCAGAAGAGGCTTGAGACCCGAGGTGAGGGGATTTTCGGCGTTGCGGCCCTGGGTGATGAAGAGCTTGCCGTCGGCATCCGACGAAAGCCATACCCATCCGCTGCCGAAAAGGCCTACGCCTGCGTCGACGAATACCTTCTTGAATTCCTCGAACGAGCCGAAGTCGCGGTCGATGGCCTCGCGCAGCTTGTTCTTGGGCTCGCCTCCGCCCTCGGGGCTGAAAGTGAAGAAATAAAAGATGTGGTTCCAGGCCTGCGCGGCGTTGTTGTAGAGGGCGCCGTCCGAATGGCGTATCACCTCCTCGAGGTCTTCGTCATCAAAACGCGTGCCGGCGACAAGGCGGTTGAGGTTGTCGATGTATGCTTTTTCGTGCTTGCCGTAATGGAACTCAACGGTGCGCTCGCTGATGGCGGGCTCGAGGGCATTGCTGGCGTAGGGTAATTCGGGCTGTGTGTATATCATAATATAAGACTTGCAATTATTAGTTTAAGGTGGTCCGCTAATAGCATCAATAGCATCGGAAGTACAAACCGGAGATGCTTTTCCTGCCCGGTTTTGTCATTAAAACGCCCACACCCCCTTGTTGTTCAAAATAACAATAGTTAAGACCGAAAATTAACGCAGATTAAGCCTCTGTAGCATAATTTGCGTTAATTACCGGTCTGATTTTAAAATTTGTCAGTTGAACTCGACGACGGTGATGCCGGCGCCGCCGAAGCGGACATCCTCGTCGTGGTAGTCGCTGACGGCGGCGATGGTGCCGAGGTACTGTCGGATGGCCTGGCGTAGGGCGCCGGTGCCGGTGCCGTGGAGGATGCGCACGCGGCTTGAGTTGAACTGGATGGCGTCATCGATGAAATACTGCACGGCCTGGATGGCCTCGTCGGCGCGCATGCCGCGCACGTCTATCTCTCCCTTGAAGTCGAGCTGACGGCGGCGCGAGCTCTCGGCTGTAGCGGCGCTGACGAATGAGGCTGCCTTGGCACCTGACTGCGGTTTGCGCAAAGTGCGCGTCAGCCTTTTCAGAGGTACCGTAAGCTTCATCGCTCCGAAGGCCACGGTGGCCTTTGTCTTCTCCAGTTCGAGCACGGTGCCGGGGCTGCCGGCATTGTCGAGGATGACATTGTCACCGACAGCGATAGGTTCGGACTTGGTCGGTGCGGGAGCGGCCTTGGGTTTCTTGGGCTTGGGTGCCTTGCGCAGGACCTCCGGTGCCGCGCTGTCGGCTTTGTCGGCGTTTTCGAGGTCGCCGGCCTGACGGGCCAGGGTGCGCCGTGCCTCAAGCGTGGCCTCTTTCTCGGCCTGGGCCTGGCGTATGTCGTGGATGGTGCGCTCGATGGCGGCGTTGGAGCCGCGGATGATGTCGGCGGCCTGCTGGCGTGCCTCGGTGAGGATGCTGCGGCGGCTTTCGCGCAGGGTCTCGGCATCGGCTTCATAACGTGCTATGACGTCCTCGAGGTGCTTCTCGCGCTGGCGTATGCGGTCGCGCTTGTTCTCCCAGTAACGGCGGTCGCGGGCTACGTCGAGCAGGTATTTGTCAAGGTTGACATAGTCGCTGCCTACAATCTCGCGGGCGTCGTTGATGACATCGTCGGGAAGGCCGGTCTTGCGTGCAATCTCTATGGCGAACGAGCTGCCGGCATGACCGATGGCCAGCTGGAACAGCGGCTGCATGTGGTTGCGGTCATACAGCATCGAGCCGTTGACCAGCCCCGGAGTCTCGTCGGCGAAAGTCTTGAGGTTCTGGTAGTGTGTGGTGATGACTCCCCACATGCCCGCGGCGTTAAAACGTGCCAGCAAGGCCTGGGCGATGGCTCCGCCAATCTGCGGCTCGGTGCCGCTGCCGAATTCGTCTATCAGCATCAGCGAGCGGGCATTGCCGTGGCGCAGGAAGAAATTCATGTTGCGAAGGTGCGAGCTATAGGTGGACAAATCATCCTCCAGCGACTGGTCATCGCCGATGTCAGCAAGGATGCTGTCGAAGATACCCATGCGGCTGTTCTCGTACAGCGTGGGCAGCAGTCCGCACTGCATCATATACTGTATTATGCCTACGGTTTTGAGCGTCACCGACTTGCCGCCGGCGTTGGGGCCGGAGATGACGAGGATGCGGCTGTCCGGAGTAAGGTGTATGCTGAGCGGAACGATGGTGCGGTTATGACGCGCCAGCGAGGCTTCGAGCACCGGATGACGCGCCGTGTACCACTCCAGTTCGGGGCTTTCGGATAGCGTCGGCAGCGAGGCATTTGTGTCAATGGCGAACAGGGCCTTGGCGCGGACAAAGTCAAGATAGCCCATGCGGCAGCACGTCTCAGTGAGCGGGTCGATGTACGGACGGATGGCGTCGGCGGTGACGGTAAGAATGCGCACTATCTCGCGCCGCTCCTCAATCTCCAGCTCGCGCTGCCGGTTGTTGAGCTCCACCACCTCCGCCGGCTCGATGAAATAGGTCTTGCCCGAGGCCGACTCGTCGTGGACGATGCCCTGAATGCGCCGCTTGTTCATCGGTGGCACGGGGATAACGAGGCGCCCGTCGCGCATGGCGGGAGTGACGTCGGGGTCGACAAGGCCCTCGCTGACGGCAGCCGCGAGCACGCGGCGCATGGCCGAGTTGATGCGTCCGCCTATCGATGACAGCTGACGGCGTATCTCGCGCAGCTCCGCCGAGGCGTTGTCCTTGATTTCGCCGTGGTCGGTGAGGACGGCATTGATGGCGGTGACAACCGGCCGGGAACCGTCGATGTCCCTCGCGGCCTCGTCAAGATACGGCAGCGAGCTCGCGCCCGTACCTTCGTCGATATGGCTGTCGAAGAAGGCGCGCACGTCGGCGGCGCTTTTCAGCCACGACCGCAGCTGCGAAAGCTCCTCGGTGTCGATGAAAGTTCCCGGCACGCGTATCGATGCCAGCCACGGCGCCGTGTCGGTGACGCAGTCAAGCGGGATAGCGGGACTTTCGCCAAGGACGCGGGTCATCTCGTGCACCTCGCCGAGGCGCCGGCGCACATCGTCGACATCAGTCGAGAAAGCCATCCCGTCGACATGAGCCTTAGCCAAAGTGGATGTGCATTTTGCCGCTACCATGCGTCGCACGGCGTCAAAGCCTATTTTGGCCTCGAAGGTCGAAGGATATACATGTGTATGTTCGTTCCTGTTACGTTCCATAGTTCAATATGCAAAGTTACGATTTATTCGGCAAGGCGCAAACTCCGCGGGCCGTGTAGCGCGTTGCTGGTTAAAAATGTTAAATCCATGAACGGCAGACGCCATGCCGTTGTTTGAATTGCAGATACATTGTATCCCGGCCAGTCTGCAGGCCGATTTCACGGTGTATCGCGATGTGATGATATTTGATTTTACGATGCTATCGGGGCCCAAGGGTCGCCCCTCTATTCTCTTTCACTATGGAAAGCACAAAACATTTACAGGACAAGCTACTGTCTATTCAAGGAAATATGCTTAACTTCGCATATCTGCTTACGTCGAACCGTGATGACGCCTACGACCTGCTGCAGGATACAACGCTGAAGGTGCTTGACAATCAGGACAAATTTGTCGACAACGTCAATTTCAAGGGCTGGGTCTTCACCATCATGCGCAACATCTTCATCAACAACTACCGACGCGCCGTGCGCTCGGGTGTAGTGCTGGACAACACGCAGGATCTCATCCACCTCAACATGCCGCAGACGTCGGGCATAGAGACTCCCGAGGGTTCGCTGGCCGTGGACGAGATAAGCAAGGTCATCAACTCATTCGGCGACGGATACCGCATACCCTTCTCGCTCCACGTCCAGGGCTTCAAATACACCGAGATAGCCGAGAAGACCGGCCTGCCGCTGGGCACGGTGAAGAGCCGCATCTTCTTCGCCCGCCAGCGCCTGCAGAAAGCCCTCTCGGACTATCGCCGCTGACAGCTGTAGGGTCGCGGCATGCCACGGCCTAAAAAACGCATTTTTCTGATGAAAAGTTTCGACACTCCCGATTTCCGGCAATTCGTACATGACAATCTCAACGCCGACACGCGCAAGCTCCGCCTGCACTATCACGGCAAGGAGGAGGCCGACGGCATAGACTATTCCCTCGCCATAACGCAGATTGAATGCCGGCAGAAATTCGGCGTCAAACTCCGCGACACCCTCGCCGCCAACCCGCACTTTCTCTTTCCGAACGAGCTTGCCGGAGAGCAAAGCACGTCGGACCTGCTGGCAAAATTCCACACCTCATTGCTTGAGCCGGGCGAGACTGTCACCGACCTCACCGCAGGCTTAGGCATCGACGCCCTGCATTTCGCCGGGGCAGGCCATACTGTTCTTGCCATCGACCGGCAGGAAAAATTGGCCGAGGCCCTGCGCTTCAACGCCGCAGCGATAAATCTGCCCAATCTGACGGCCATGTGTGCCGACAGCACGGTGTTGCTCGCCGAAGACAGCATCCGCAGCGACGTCGCCTTCATCGACCCGGCCCGCCGCAGTGCCGACGGCGGCCGTGTCTACGCCATCGCCGACTGTCAGCCCGACGTGGTGGCCATGCTGCCCGCTCTGCGGCGCCATTTCAGACGTCTCGTCATAAAACTGTCGCCGATGCTCGACGTCACCCAGACCATACGCGACCTCGGGTCGGAACTGGAAGGCGTTTACATCATCGGCACCGTCACCGAGTGCAAGGAGATTGTGGCAGTGATGCGCTTCGGCACTGACACCGCCGTTGACGATTGTCCCGTCCGTTGCGTCACCCTTGCTCCCGGCATGGAGTCGGTTTTCGATTTCACCCGAGCCGACGAACAATCCGCTCCCGCAGGTCCATTCGGCGTCCCCCGCCCCAGCGACTACGTCTACGAACTTTATCCCGCGGTAATGAAAGGCGCGCCCTTCCGCACACTTCAGCAGCGCTTCCCCGGCCTCTGCAAACTCTCGGCCAACACCCACGTCTTCTACAGCCGCGAGCTCATCGCCGATGTCCCCGGCATCGCACGTCGCGTGGCCGCCGTCATCCCCTGGCAGTCGAAAAACATCAAGCGCCTCAAGTCCACCCTACCCCAGGCCGACGTCGCCGTCCGCAATTTCGGCATGAGCGCCGCCGACCTCCAGAAGAAACTCGGCATCCGCCCCGGCGGCTTCCGCCGCCTCCTCGCCGTCACCGACGCCGCCAACACCCGCCTGATGCTGGAACTGGAAGATAACCTGGAACTGGAAAGATAACACTGTAGGGACGCTTTTTAAAGCGTCCGCCGAAGGATTGCCAATATGCCATCCGGATGCGGACGCTTTAAAAAACGTCCCTACAACAGGTAAATATAAGAGGCCGTACCCATCGGCGGGCACGGCCTCTCGACTTTATAAACCAATTTTTTTATTTCTTCTTGCTGTCAAGGTCTTTGAGGAGCGACTCGACGGCGGCGCGGAGCTGCTGGTCCTCGCCGGTGACTACGACGGCTGGGTCGTTGTAGATGAGGACGTCGGGCTCGAGCTGGGTGTTCTCTAGGTAGTTGCCCTCGGCGGTGCGGTAGCCGATGACGGGGATGCCGAAGACCATGGAGGGGTCCTGCATGGTCACCCAGTTTACCGAGGTCATGGTGCCGGGAACGGGAGCGCCGACAACCTTGCCGAGGCCCTGGTGCTGGTATACCCAGGGAGTGCCGTGGGCGTTGGAGTAACAGGCCTCGCTGGTGACCATGACGGAGGGCTTGTTCCAGCGGCGCGAGGGCATGTCGCAGACCTCGGTGCCGCGGATGACCTGGGTCAGGTATTTCTTACCGGAGAACATCACCTCGATGTCCTCGTGCATGCGGCCGCCGCCATTGTTGCGGACGTCAATGACGATACCCTCGCGCTCGTTGTACTTGCCGAGGACATCCGAGTAGACGGGACGGAACGACTCATCTGCCATGGAGGGGATATGGACGTAGCCGAGACGGCCGTTCGACCAACGGTCTACGTCCTCGGCGCGCTTGCGGACCCAGCGGCGGTAAAGCAGGTTGCTCTCGGCACCGGCCGAGATGGGCAGGACAACCTCGCTGAAGGTCTTGCCGTCGGCGCCCTTTACGGTCACGAGGGTCTTTTTTCCGGCGATGTCGGTGAGAAGCTCGTCGACATTGCTGCCTGCCTTGATTTCAGTTCCGTTGATGGCAGTGATGATGTCTCCGGCCTTGACCTTTGAGTCAGCACGCGAGAATGGACCTTTAACGAGCACCTCGTCAATCTTCAGGCCGTCGCCGCTGTAGGTGAGGTCGTAGATGAGGCCGAGGCGGGCGGTGCGGTCGGCCTGCGAACCGGACATCCTGGAGTAGCGGCCGCCGGTGTGGCTGGCGTTGAGCTCGCCGAGGAGCTCGCTGAGCAGTTCGGCAAAGTCGTAGTTGTTGGCGATGTGCGGCAGGAACTTGCGGTAGTGCTCAGACATGGCCTCCCAGTCGATGCCGTGCATGTTCTTGTTGTAGAAGCGGGCGCCTTCCTCGCGCTTGACGTAGTCGAACATGTACTCGCGCTCGGCGGCGGGGTCGACGGTGACTGTCGACGAGAAGGTGATGGGAGTCATCTTGTCGCTCTTGGTGTCGAATTTCTTCAGCGACGAACCGACGAGCATGACGTTCTTGCCGTCGGGGGTGACGTCGAAGCCGCGGCTGCCCGAAGCCTTGCCGACAAGGCGGTGTTCGTCCTTGCGCATCTTCAGCTTCCACAGTTCGGTGCCGTCCTGACCCGAAACGAGGTAGTAAAGGGTTTCGCCGTCAGGCGAGAGGATGAAGTCGGCGAGGTCGACGGAGGTGGGAGTCAGGCGGACGGTGCGGTCCTCGATGCCGTCTTTCTCGACGACGATAACCTTGGTGTCATCAGCCTTCTTCTCATCTTTCTTATCGTCTTTTTTGCCGTCCTTTTTGTCCTTCTTGTCGGCCTTGTCTTTATCCTTGTTCTTTTTCTCTATCTCCTTGCGCAGGGCGTAGTCCTCCTCGCTGAGGCGGAATTTATCGTAGGCGTCCTGGTTGAGGAAGACCATCATAACGTCGGACTGGCTGCCCCATGAGGCGTGGGCACGCATACCGAATTTGTCGGTGGCGAAGAGCACGGCGTTGCCGTCAAGGACAAAGCGGGGCATCTCGCTGAAATAGCCGGAGGCGGTGAGCTTGACAAGCTCGCCGTTATCGACGTTGATGATGGCGATGTTCGAATACGGGTCGTGGTGGTTGTCGTTGACACCCCAGGCAATCCATTTCGAGTCAGGGCTCCATGTGTAGCTGAACCCTCCGTAGAGGCTGGGGTTGAGGCTGCCGTCGGTGAGCTGTCTGACCTTCTTGGAACCGAGGTCCATCACGCAGAGTCTGTTGCGGTCGGCGATGAAGGCCAGTTTCTTGCCGTCGGGCGATACCATTGGCACGCGGCGGTCGGTCTTGTCGCTGAACAGGGGCTTCTCGTCAATGATGGTGGCGTTGGCGAAGTCGGGGTCGTCCTCATGGCCGAGGGTGGCCTGCCAGATTGTGGGCACGCCGTTGCGCTCGCTCTCGTAGTAGAGGGTCTTGCCGTCCTTGCTCCATGTCGGGTTGCTCTCGGCCTGCGGTGTTGAGGTGATGCGCTTGGTGGTGTTGTATTCCACCGAGGTGACGAAGAGGTCGCCGCGGTTGGTGAAGGCCACGAATTTGCCGTCGGGCGACAGCGTGGCGCTGCGGGCTCCCGAGCGCACGGGGATTTTCTCTATCTGTCCGGAAACGATGTCCTCGGGGACGGAGACAGCCACCTTGGCGGGCTTGCCTCCGGGTTTCTGGGTGTATATCTCGCCGTCGTAGGTGTAGCACAGCGTGCCGTTGTCGGCGCCGCTGAGGAAGCGCACGGGATGGGTCTTGAAGCGTGTTACGGCAGTGGCCTTTGACATGTCGGCGAGGGGTGCGCGGTAGACGTTCATCGAGCCGCCGTCGCGCTCGCTGAGGAAATAGACGTCATCACCTTCGACAACGGGGTCACGGTCCTCGCCGGCGCGTGCCGTAAGGTTGGTGTGCTTGCCGGTGGCGGCATCGTAGCGCCAGATGTCGCGGGTCACCGACGAAGTGTGGTGCTTGCGCCACTCGTCCTCAAAGCCTTTGGTGTCCTGGTAGAGGAACCAGTCCTTGCCGCCGAAGTCGATGCGTCCGGCCGGCGTACCCAGCACAAGGTGCGAGGCGCCGCCCCTGACGGGGACGCTGTAGAGCTGACCCAGAACGCCGCCGGGATAGACAGCGCTCTTCGCGGGCTGCTGGATGTTGGCGGTGAAATAGACCTCCTTGCCGTCGGGGCTGAAGGCCTCGGGGGTCTCGCGGGCCGAGTTGTTGGTAAGTCGCACGGCCTTGCCGCCGGCAGCGGGAATGGCGAAGATGTCGAAATTGCCGTGGAGGTCGCTCTGGAAGGCGATGGTGCGGCTGTCGGGACTCCAGACGGGATTGGCCTCATAGCTGTCCATGGTTGTCAGGCGCTCGGCCTTGCCGCCCTCGACGGGAACGGTCCAGATGTCGCCCTTGTACTGGAAGGCGATGGTGCGTCCGTCAGGCGAAATCTTGACGTCACGCATCCACAGCGGCGTCAGCGCCATGGCCGAAGCCGGAGCGGTGACACAGACGCCTATTGCAAGCAGTCGTGAAAGTTTCATGTGTTTATGTATTTATCGGTTGATTCTATGTGATAATAACGGTTATCTCGCAAACATATTACAACGGTATTGTAATATGAATGTTGCAAAGTTAATAAAAATAATGAGATTTTTTCGTAACTTTGGGGTATTAAAGCAAAACGCGACACGACAATCATGACCAAACCCGTAAATTCGCCGCTGATTTCCATCATAACCGTCTGCTACAACGCCGCCACGACCATCGGCGCCACCATGCGCAGCGTGGCAGCACAGACGGCGACGGACTACGAGCACATCGTGGTTGACGGCGTATCCAAAGACGGCACTCTCGACATCGCACGAAGTTTGGCTACTGAGCGCACCTACATCGAGTCGTCGCCCGACCACGGCATATACGACGCCATGAACAAGGGCATCGGTCTGTCGCGTGGCAAATACCTCATCTTCCTCAACGCGGGTGACAAATTCCACTCGGAGGACACGCTGCAGCAGATTACCGACACCATCATGGCCAATGATTTTCCCGGCGTGGTGTATGGTCAGACCAACCTCGTAGACAGCGACGGCAAATACCTCGGTCCGCGTCACCTCACAGCCCCGGAGCACCTTACACTGCGCGACTTTGCCGGCGGCATGAAGGTCTGCCACCAGGCTTTCGTGGCGCTGAAACGGATAGCACCGCTGTACAACACGGGCTGGCGCTTTTCGGCCGACTATGAGTGGTGCATACGCGTGCTCCAGCACTCGCGGCGCAATGTCTACACGGGCACGGTCCTCATCGACTATCTCAGCGAGGGCGCAACGACGCGCAACCGCAAGGCCTCGCTTATAGAACGATATAAGATAATGTGCCGCTACTACGGACGCGTGAGTACGACTCTGCGCCACCTGGGCTTCGTCCCGCGCTTTGTCCTCAACGCCGTGCAATCCAGACTTCGCAAACGATAACCGACAATGATAATCGTAAACACAACATTTCACGTTCCCCTGCAGCTCAAGAACGCGCTGGCGACATGGCTGCGCGACGTCTACGGCCCCTCGGCGGTTTCCGCAGGCCACAAGGCTCCGCGCACAGCCCGTGTGCTCGGCGGCAGCTGCGACGACGACGGCTGCTCGATAGCCTTCCAAACCGAGGCCGCAACCCTGGCCGAGGCCAAGAGATGGCACGACGGCGACGCAAATGCCCTCCGGCTGGAGATTGCGCGTCAGCTCGGTCCCGGCAAACTCGCTTTCTTCACCACTTATCTGCAGACGATAGACTGACACGGCAATGGCAGAGGCTAATCCCAAGGACAGGATAATCATAGGC
>JBJEDC010000094.1:0-7360 GCA_051871645.1 Muribaculaceae bacterium
ATCATCCAGCTCATCGAGAAGCGCGGCGACCGCATCAACACGCGCCATATCCTGCTGCGTCCCAAGGTCAGCGACAAGGACCTCACCGACGCCACTACGCGCCTCGACTCGCTGCGCAAGGACATCGTCGACAACCACAAAGGCACCTTCGAGGAGGCTGTCGCCGTTGTCTCGCAGGACAAGGACACCCGCAACAGCCGCGGCGTGATGGTGAACAGGAACACCGGCACGACACGCTTCGAGATGTCGCAGCTGCCCCAGGACATCGCACGCGCGGTAGCAGCGATGGAGCCGGGCGAAATCAGCAAGCCCATCATCATGAAGGACCCGCGCCGCGACCGCGAGATTGTGGCCCTGGTGAAGCTGACGGCACGTCATGAGCCCCATCGCGCCAACCTCGGCGACGACTATCAGCAGATCAAAGGTATGTACGAGGACGCACGACGTCAGAAAATCCTTGACGAATGGCTCGAAAAGAAGATTGACGAGACCTATGTCCGCATCGAGGATGGCTGGCGCAACTGCGAGTTCGAGCACAAGAACTGGATCAAGACCACAGCCGGCGAGGAAAAGTAAGTCCCTGATACACTAACCAAAACCTTTTACGGCCACAGAAGTGTCCA
This sequence comes from Muribaculaceae bacterium, assembly GCA_051871645.1. GTDB lineage: Bacteria > Bacteroidota > Bacteroidia > Bacteroidales > Muribaculaceae > CAG-873. Next base: position 624 of record JBJEDC010000094.1, read on the forward strand.
CACGCAACAGAACAGACAACACACGACGGTGGCGCCGCACGACAGTGCTGGCGTTGCTGGCGTTTTTGCTGTTGCCGGCACTGGCAATGGCCACCGGCGCCGTCCAGCGCCGCACGACTCCCAAGGTCGGCCATGCTCCGCGCCTGCAGGCAGTGCCCACTATTGCCGGCAAGCCGCACACGTCGGGAAAGAAGGTTGTCCTTGAAAAAGCCGACCGGCTGTTCAAGAACGACTTCGACCCGTACATGGTGGTGGTCGGACAGGTGCACTTCTCGAAGGGGCCCATGCAGATGTACTGCGACTCGGCTCACTACTACCCCGAGACATCCAGCTTCGATGCTTTCGGCAACGTGCGCATGGAGCAGGGCGACACGCTCTTTGTCTATGCCGACGAGCTCAACTTCGACGGCCCCGGCGAGATAGCCTATCTCTTCGGCCCCGACCCCGAAAAGCCAGTCAGGCTCATCAACCGCGACGTCACTCTCACTACCGACATCTTCACTTACGACCTTGTCAGCGAGCTGGGCTACTACAACACCGGCGGCACGCTCACCGACCGCAACAACCGCCTGACATCGGTGGAGGGCGAGTATCTGCCGCCGACAAAGGACGCCAATTTCTACGACAATGTGCATCTGCACTCGCTGCGCCCCAACGACACACTTGACATCTACACCGATTCTCTGTTTTACAATACCGTCAGCCATGTGGCCTCCTTCACCAGCCCCACTAGAATCATAAACAACGACGGCATCATAAACTCCAGTGACGGCACATACAACACCGACACCGGCGAGGGAAAACTGTACCGCCACTCCAGCGTGCGCACGATAAGCAACAATGCGCGGCGCGGAGGTACCGTCCTCGCGGGCGACACCCTCATTTACGACCGGCGAACCGGCATCGGCGAGGCTTTCGGTAACATGAGCATCACCGACTCGGTGAAACAGTCCAGGCTCAGCGGCGACTACGGCTACTACAACGAAATAATCGACAGCGCATACGTCACCGGCCGCGCCCTGGCCATGGAATACAGCAAGGGCGACACGCTGTACATGCACGGTACCTACATCACCAGCGTTCTGCGCGTCGACACTGTCCGCAAGGAGGTAAAGACAAAGGTTCCCGCGCCGGCGGCAGCAGATTCGGCGCTCCTTGACTCGCTGACGTCCGATACCCTTGCCACGGACTCCATAGAGCAGAAATTCATTGAAAAAGTCGAAATACAGGAGACGGTTGACTCGACACATATAGTCACGGCATGGCCGCGCGTGCGCTTCTACCGCACCGACATGCAGGGCCTGTGCGACTCGATGGTCTTCATTCAGCGTGACTCGTGCCTGCACATGCACCGTCACCCGATAGTGTGGAACGAGGGACAGCAGATTTTCGGCAACTCCATCATCGTTCACGTCAACGACTCCACCGTCGACCGCGCCAACCTGCCCGATTTCGGCTTCATTGCTCAGGAAATCGAGCCCGGCTTCTACAACCAGCTTACGGGCAAGAAGATGAACGCATACTTTGTCGGCGGCCAGATAGACCGCCTCGAGGTGGACGGCTCAGTGCAGGCGATATTCTTCCCCGAGGAGAGCGACTCAACCATCAACAAGATGACGGAGGTGGAGAGCTCGTTCCTCAACGCCTGGTTCAAGGACGGCAACATCCACCGCATGAAGATGTGGCCCGCCAGCAACGGCACCGTGACGCCCCTTTACCTCGCCCGCCGCTCGCAGCTGCTCCTGCCCAAGTTCGAGTGGTACGCCCCCCTGCGCCCCGCGAGCCCCCAGGACGTTTTCGTCGTTCCCAAGGAGATGGAAGAGCTGATGCTGCAGGCGCCTAAGTGACTGCGGGAAAAATTTTGTGGTCCGGCTTGTAATTTTTGGGAATGCCTTGCGTCTAACAATGTGAAATGAACCGGTCACAATACATACAGACAGATACGGAGAGCCGCGAGGCGCGTTTTCTGGAGGTGCTCTCCAGGTACGATGCCGTCGTGCGTCGCGTGTGCTTTATGTACAGCGGCATATCGGCTGACTTCGAGGACCTGTATCAGGAGACTGTGGCTAATTTATGGAATGGGTTCGACTCTTTTCGTGGCGAGGCGAATATCTCAACGTGGATTTACCGTGCCGCCGTCAACACATGCATCACCTGGCTGCGCCGCAACAGCCGTCACCGCAACACACGCAGCCTTGACGAGGCGATAACCCTCGTTGCCGGCGACGACGAGGAGCACCGCCGGCAACTGGCGCTGATGTACAGGCTGATTTCGCAGCTGAGCCCGCTCGACAAGGCCATTGTGATGATGTGGCTTGACGGGCGACGCTACGAGGAGATTGCTGAGGTCATGGGCATTGCCAAGGCTGTCGTGGCCGTGCGCCTGCACCGCGCCAAGAGTAAACTCAAGGAGATGTCGGACCAATGAATTAAAACCCGGAAAACATGCAAAGAACGCTGAATATGACAGAGGACGATATAATGACAAATTTACGCGACCGGTGGCAGAAACTCGGCTCCGGTCCGCAGACCGAGGCCGGGATGTCGCGTGCGGTCGATAACGCCGTGCGGCACCGCGCGGGCACGCTCACGCGCAAGGTCCGCAAGACATACTCCATGTATGTCGCTCTCGGTGTGGCGATAACGCTGTGCGGTCCGTTGCTGCTGATGCTGGGCTTCAGCATGCTTACCGCTATTCTGTATCTGACTTTCGGCATTATCTACACTGTCTTTGGCATTCTGCAGCGACGCAAACTCGCTGTAATCGACGAGGTTGATATTCCCTGTCTGGAGTGTGCGCGGCGCACACTCAGACTGCGCAAGACTTTCGACCGGTTCTTCATTATCTCGCCGTTGCTGGCACTGCCGGTACTGTATTCTTTCTTTGCCGACATATTGGCCATGTCAGCGTACGACCCCGCTCGACAGCATGGTCTTTACGCCGCCATTGTCGGAGGCATAATCGGCGGCATCATCGGCCTGATTTTTGACCTGCGCACCCGCCGTCGCCTGACCCGAATTTACCGGACTTTCATCTCAGAGGGTGAAGATGTGGAGTAAAAAGTGTAGAGATAAACATATCCACAAGTAAGGACGCTTTTTAAAGCGTCCGCCTCCGGATGGTCATATTCCATGCCGATGCGGACGCTATAAAAAGCGTTCCTACTTGTGAATGAACAGATTACTTATAACGGAACAGCGGCTTGTATAGCGGCGCACGTTTCATGTCCTTGATGACGTTGCCGGCGTAGGGCTGCTTCTGGTTCATGATGTCAAGTTTCATGACGGGCGAGCCGGGGGTGAGCATGAAGTCGCCAAGGTCGACCCACATGATTGAAGGATTGAGGGTGGTGCCGTAGTAGTAGCGGAGTTTGTTCTGGTGGGCGACGCTGCGCCAGCGGGTCGACGAGATTTCGGGGTTGTCGGGAACGGAAATGCCGACGGGAACCGCGCAGTTGAAGATGACGCCGAAGACTCCGGCGACGGCCATCTCGGGCGATGCCGTCGTGGGAATGGCGCCAACGTAGAACATGGCACGGACAAAGCGGTCGCTGGGCTTGTTGGTGCCGGGAAGCATATGCATGCCGCCGACTTTCTTCCAGTAATCGTTGATGGCGAGCTGCTGGTCGATTGGCGGTGCGTTGGTGAGCACCTGATACTGCTTGCCCTCGTGGATGGTGATGCGGCCGTCTATGTATTCGATGATGGCCGAGTTGCCGGTGACGTCGCTGATGGCCATGTGGAGTGTCGTTTCCGAGCCGCCGGGCATCGTGGGCGCGTCAATGCGGAACTTGTCCTGGGCGAGAGCCTGCACGGCCTCGGAGGTGGTGGCGAAGTTGTCGAGGACAAACTGCGCCCACATCGACGAGCTCATTTTGTAGCCGCGCGGGTCGCCTTCGTACGAATAGGTAGTGCCGGGCAGATACAGCAGGTTGCAGCACAGGCCGGCCTGGTTCATGCCCTCGGTGACGCCCATGTCGTAGCCGACGGCGACAACCGAGCCGAAGCGCGATGTCCAGGTGATGGAGCTGTCGGCGACATCGTAGCTTGTGCGCTCGAGGCCCTGGGGCAGCACATACAGGTTGGTGGGGATATCCTCTTTCCAGTCGAGGTTGCGTCCGGTGATGACATCGCCGTGGTCGCCGATATATGTCACGCGCGTGCAGGCGTCGGCCTCCGGCGCAAACAGCGACCCTGCGGCCCAAGCCGCCATCGCCGCCAGTAAAAGTGTCTTTTTCATAGTGTGGTGTTATTGAGTAAATCAGTTGAATACAGTATGATAAAATAAAAACAACCCGCGGGGCGGATTGTTTGAAATCGGTTGTACGATGTGACAGAATGTGCGTGGTAGTGCCAGAATGGCACAATGTAGGGATGCTCCCTGGAGCATCCGCAAAATAAGTGTTGGCAATCAGTCTGTTGGCGGATGCACCGGGGTGCATCCCTGCTTTTGACGGGAGATACAGCTTATTTTGCCAGCTTTTCTTCCTCTTTCTCCAACTCCTTTTTAGCCTTTTCCTGATTCTTTTTTGTCTGACTTTTGCGGAAATCGTTCCAGCTGGAGCCGAGGTTGCGGTGCATCTTGATGGCGCTGATGCCGGTGAGGGTTTTCAGCATGCCTAAGGCCCGGGCGCCAAAGGAGAAATTATTGTGTCGGGGATACTGACTGACGAGTCGCCGGTCGGGGACGAAATCGAGTTTGGCGGCGTCTTTGTCGATGTTCTCAACGCGGTCGATAAGGGCCAGGATGGACTGCTGGAGTTTGGGCGCATCCTCCGGCTCGAGGATTAGGTCTTCTTCGGGGCCGGTTTTGCGGTTGGCCCATTTACGCGCCTCCTTGACGGTGATGTATTCTTTGTCAAGGATATAGACCTCGGCGTAGGTACTGACAAAGAAGTCCTCGTTCCATTTGTTGAAGCGCAGCATCTCGTGGCCGCGGCCCTCCGACTCGATGTTGAACGAAAAGCCGGTCATGTTGTCGGGATTGATGGTGTCGGCGATGACGTTGTCGTAGCTGTACCGCAGACGAAAGTCCTCGAACTCAAGGTTGTCGTGGAAGAACGATGACAGGTTGCGCACCCATTTCTGGCTGACGGTGTCGGCCAGCACGTTGACGTTGACGGTCACGCGGTCGTCGCGCCGGTCCCATATTTCCGTGGCCTGGTATTTGCCCATGACGGTGTCGGTGCCGAGCTTCACGCCCCGCAGGCCGGAGGGCAGGGTGGGAGAGGGTATGGCGTCAATCCAGTCGGACCAGGAGAAATGGTAGTTACCCTCGCTGCTTACGCTGTCCAGACCGTCGGCGTTGGTGAAGCGGTAATACGACTTGCTCTTCAGTACGCGCGGATTTGACCAGCCCTTGAATCTTATCTTCTTTCCCGGCGTGAGCATGAAGTCCACCATCTTTTCTCTGAACAGAAAGACCGTGTCGCTGTAAGTCGTCAGCGTCGAATACTCCCTGACATATCCCAGGATATGCAGCACCTTCTGCTGGCGTCCCGACACCACAACCTCCTGCAGGTCCATCGGGTTCTCCTCTAAGAAAACAGTGTCGCAGGCCTCTGTGACGGCCTTCTCATGGTAGCCAAGATACCTTACCGTCAGAGGATAATCGCCCGCGCCAATAATCTTGCTCCTGCCCTTGGCGTCGCACACGCAGACCACCGTCCCGTTCTTGTCGAAAACCGACGCCCCCGGCAGTGCCCTGCGGTCTCCCGCATCCACCACGACAAACCCCTGTCCCGCCATCCGCAGGACCCCGAGCAAAAGACAGCTCAGAACCGTCACAGCAACTATACCTCTGAAGCTTTTCATAAACCAAGGTTACATTTCACCCGCAAAAATACACAATCCCCAACCAAAACAAGCACAACATTCGTTAAATAGCAGTAACTAAGGTTAATTACAGTGCAACCATCCTGCCAAGTCCGTAAAATGATAATACAGAAGTAATGATTGTAATATCGCAAAATTTTTCTATCTTTGCGAAAAGCTTCGAATTATTTAGAAATAAGCAATAAGACATAGATATGGACAAGAAAGAAATATTAGACAGGATTGAGTATGTGGTAGCGTGTGTCGGTGCTTTTGCTCAACAATATGGCCTGTCTAATACACAGGCTTATGCTTATTTACGACGTTTCACCGGTATAGATTTCCTCCTTGACTGTTATGCCGCCGAGCATACCCTTTCAATAGAAGACGCCGTATCAGACCTCCAAATAATCTGCAGCAGGGAAGGAGGCCGTATATGACACGCCTTTATCATGGCTCCAATGTTGCCATTGACCGGATTGACTTATCTCGGAGCAAAAGGGGAAAAGATTTTGGACAAGGATTCTGTCTTAACGCGAATCCAGAACAAGCCATGGCAATGGCTGTGCGTACTACACGTTTTCTTAACGAAGGCAAGCCGACACTGACCTGTTTTGAATTCGAGGAGGCTATAGCTGATAAAATGGGCCTTAATATTAAGGTTTTTCCGGACTATTCGGAGGAGTGGGCTGAATTTGTTGTGATGAATCGCAAGAACAATTCGGATATCCCGGCACATTCTTACGATATAGTCGTCGGTCCGATAGCCGACGATACTGTAGGAGTATAAATCCGTCGTTATATAATGGGCTATCTTTCGGCATCGGCGCTTGTTAAGGAACTGAAATATAAAGGCGACCACGCTGTTCAATATTTCTTTGGAACACCGCGCGCCATAGAACATATAAAACACATTGAGCTAT
>JBJEDC010000095.1:0-7199 GCA_051871645.1 Muribaculaceae bacterium
GTCCTGCTTCTTAAGAAAATTTCACGAAAACGAAAAGTTTAAATCACTTCATTATCTATTTCACGCACTCGGGCAATACCGAGCTGGCCGCCAAAGAGGTGGCCGCTGTCACCGGCGCCATAATGATTCGTCTGAAACCCGAAAAACCCTACACCACCGAGGACGTCGACTGGGAAAACGAGCAGTCGCGCTGCACTCAGGAGCACCTCAACCCTTCGCTCCGTCCGGCTATCAAGCCCGTCGACGTCAATTTTGCCGACGTGAACACCGTCTTCATCGGCTTCCCCATCTGGTGGCACGAAGAACCCGCCGTCATCCGCACCTTCCTCGACACCTACCGCGACCAGCTTCATGGCAAAGCCCTTTACCCCTTCTGTAACTCCTATGAAAGCCCGATAACCGAAGCCGACGCCACCCTCCGCCGCGGCTACCCCACCCTCACCTGGAAAACCGGCATCCGCCTCCCCGCCTCCTCCGCCCAAATCCGCGCCTGGATTAACCAGTAAACACAGCTTACCTCCACTCACAACATGGGCTTGGCCAATTCAGCAGCCAAGCCCATGTTGTGTTATATTTCCATAACGGTCAATCTTGTCTACCCTATCAGATTGACTTTTGTCGGAGGAACGCCATCAAGTTTATAAAAAACTATGATTGAGCAGAAATCCATATTTTCAAAAGACAACATATTCAGGTCTCTTCCCCCAAGATATGCTTCAAACGGGATATTCTCCTCAAACAAACGCGGAAGGTTTGAGCCTTTGGGTATAAAAAGCTCACCCATATACTCGCCGTATGCAAATACCTTGATGTCGCCCTTTTTCATCCGAAGCTCCACCTTTCTGCCCGGTGAGAGGAGTCTGAAAGTCTCAACCTTTCTGCGGCCAAAGACATCGAATTTAATTACTTCAGCCGTACTATCTTCATGTTCTGTAACTACCTTTCCCATGGCAGAGATATTCGACTCCCGCTCCGTCATAACTTTAGGCTGAGACGATGAATGCGACGGTTGATATGAATTTCCTTTGTACCTTTTCTTCTTTTTTTCAGGAATAAGGCTCAATATTCCTCCAAAAATAAGAGATAACAACATTGAGCCCGGAGAATAAAATCTGAACATAGATTACAAATTTTTAATACCCTCGTGTATTGATAAATCAGCCGCTATTTGTGATGTGTAAGGGGCTATACAGACGTTTGAAATTTTCAGTCGCTTGCCAGTGGTATCGAAACTGGGGATGCCCTTAAAAGACAAAACCGACTTACTATCTGCAAAGATAAGTTTTTTGCCGAAATAAGCTATCCAAAGGCTCGGCAAAACCGCTACTTCATTTCGTTTTCTGCGAAAATTTCCGTATCTTTGTAATGGATTAAGGATTGAATTTACTGTTTAACGACATTTTTTGAGATGGAATTGTTAGAGTCACTTTTGTACATGATCAATGAGATGTCGCCATATATTTTGCTGGGATTTCTCATTGCCGGAATAATGCATGCGTTTGTTCCTCAGCGGGTTTTTGCCCGCCATTTGTCGGGACGGGGCTGGAAGTCCGTGGTGAAGGCCGCCGCCGTGGGCGTGCCTCTGCCGCTGTGCTCGTGCGGAGTGCTGCCGACGGCAATAGCCATGCGCCGCAACGGCGCTTCCAAGGCCGCGTCGACGTCGTTCCTCATCTCCACGCCTCAGACCGGGGTAGACAGCATCGCCGCCACATGGTCGCTGCTGGGCCCGGCGTTTGCCCTTGTGCGCCCCGTGGCCGCCCTGGTCACCGCCGTCTTCGGCGGCGTCGCTGTGGGCAGGAGCGAGGAGATGCCGGCCGACAAGCGGATGCACCGGGGTGCATCCCTACAGCAGGATTGCGCAGTCGACGCCGAGCCGCATCATTCGTTTGGCGCCAAATGCCTCAGCGCGCTCAGATACGGGTATGTCGACCTGGTATCGAGCATCGGCGGCTGGCTGGTCATCGGCCTCATCATCGCGGCGCTGATTACGGTGTATGTGCCGGCCGACTTCTTCGCCGTCCTCGGCAGCAAGCCCGTCCTTTCGATGCTTGCCGTGCTTGTCATCGCCATACCTATGTACGTCTGCGCCACGGGGTCCATCCCCATCGCGCTGTCGCTGATGCTGAAGGGGCTGTCGCCGGGTACAGCGCTCGTGCTGCTCATGGCGGGACCGGCGGCCAACTTCGCCTCATTCGCCCTGATTTCCCGCGAGATGGGCCGCAAGGCGGCGCTCATCTACCTGGCCTCGATTGTCGCCGGTGCCATGGCTTTCGGACTGGCCATCGACTATCTGCTTCCGACTTCGTGGTTCGACATCGGCATGGTACATCCCCACGGGCTATGCCACCACACGTTCAGCATCTTCAGCACCGTCTGCTCGGGCATACTCGTCCTGCTGCTCGCCTACGCACTCTTGAAACCGCATAAACACAACCATATCAACACAACTACCGAAATGACAAAGGAATATACCATCAAGGGCATGAACTGCACCCACTGTCAGGCATCCGTAAAAAAGGCTATCGAAGGCGTCCAGGGCGTCGAAAAGGTCGAGATCATCCTCCACCCCGGCAAAGCCATCGTCGAGGGTCAGTTCGACGACAAGGCCATCGCCGACGCCGTCCGTGGTGCCGGGTTTGACATCGAGCCGTAAAGCCGGACGTCGTTTTTGGAGGGAAAAATCATGCAGAGGCAATACATAGCCATCGACCTGAAGAGTTTCTACGCTTCGGTGGAGTGTGTCGAGCGCGGGCTTAATCCGCTCGACGCCTGCCTTGTCGTGGCCGATGCCTCGCGCACCGAAAAGACAATCTGCCTGGCCGTCTCTCCTGCGCTCAAAGCCTACGACACCGGAGGCCGCCCTCGTCTTTTCGAGGTCGTACAGCGCGTCCGCGAGGTCAACCGGCAGCGCGGCCACAGTGGCACCAGCACCTCCGCCAAAGAATTGTCAGAACGTACCGACCTCGCCGTCGGCTACATCGTCGCCCCGCCGCGCATGAAGCTCTACGTCGACTACTCGACGCGCATCTACGACATCTATCTGCGCCACATCGCCCCCGAGGACATACACGTCTATTCAATCGACGAGGTCATCATCGACGCCACGGCATACCTCGACACCTACCGTCTGTCGGCACACGACCTTGCCATGCTAATGATACGCGAGGTCCTTGCCGAGACGGGCATAACGGCCACGGCGGGCATCGGCACCAACATGTACCTGTGCAAGATAGCCATGGACATCGTGGCCAAGAAGATGCCACCGGACAAAGACGGCGTGCGTGTGGCCGCTTTGGACGAGATGAGCTACCGGCGCCAGCTGTGGACGCACCGGCCCCTCACCGATTTCTGGCGCCTCGGCAGAGGCATAGCCCGCCGACTCGAGGCCGCGGGGATGTTCACCATGGGCGACGTCGCCCGCGCCTCGCTGTCGCACGAGGACTGGTTCTACAAGGAATTCGGCGTCAACGCCGAGTTGCTCATCGACCACGCCTGGGGCTGGGAACCGGTGACGACGGACCTCGTAAAAGCCTATCATCCCGACACGCACTCGATGTGCAGCGGCCAGGTTCTGCACTGCCCCTACCCCTTCGACAAGGCCCGCACTGTTGTCCAGGAGATGGCTGACAGCGTCGCCCTCGACCTGGTGGAGCAGCGTCTCGTCACCGACCAGGTTGTCCTCACCGTCGGCTACGACGTCGAAAACCTCGCCAACCCTGCCATCAGCGAACAATACCACGGCAAGGTCACCACCGACCACTACGGCCGCCGAGTCCCGCACCACGGCCACGGCACAGCCAATTTCGACAGCTACACATCTTCGTCACGCCTCATCATCGCCAAAGTCACCGAACTTTTCGACCGCATCGCCGACCCGATTCTGCTCGTCCGCCGTCTTACCCTGTCCATAAACCGCCTCATCCCCGAAGACCGCGTCAGCAAGACTCCCAGACCTCTGCAGCTTGACCTCTTCGCCGACAACGACGAGCTGGAGCGCCGACGCGAGGCCGAAGCCAGGGAGCGTGCCCGCGAACGCCGCCGCCAGGAGACCATCATCCGCCTGCGTCACCAATACGGCAAAAACATCATCCTCAAAGGCCTCAACTACGCCGACGGCGCCACCCAGAAAGACCGCAACGGCCAGATAGGCGGCCACAAAGCATAGACCGGCGGCATTGTAGGGTCGCGGCATGCCGCGGCCCTTCCATATGGCACCGGCATAAAAACCACAAAATACCATCATGAGCGAAGAATTTCCATACGAAGACATCGTCAACCTGCCGCATCTGCAAAGCGGGCGCCACCCGCAGATGCCGCTGGAGAGCCGCGCCGCACAGTTCGCCCCCTTCGCCGCCCTCACCGGCCACAGCGACGCCATCGCCGAGACCGCCCGCCGCACCGACGACTTCCCCGAGCTCTCCGCCGACGAGCTCCTCGACCTCTCGCGCCGCCTCACCTACGCCATGTCCTTCCCCGAGCCTCCGTCCATCACTATCACCTTTTTCCGTCCCGACATCCGCAAAACGGGAGGCGCCTACGTTACCGTCACCGGCACCATCAAAAAACTCGAACCCGCCTACAACCTCCTCACCCTCACCGACGGCACCCAAATCCCCCTCTCTGCCATCACCGCCCTCCAAAGCCCCATCTTCACCGACCTCGACCCCTGACAAGGCACAAAAACGGCAGACCGTCCACCGACAGCCTGCCGTAAACAATTTTGGACTGCCGGAATAGCTTGCTATTCCGCCCGCCAAGGCCTTACCCCTTTATCGCGTACCTTATCCACAGCACGTCACCTGCCAACCGCTCAACCGACTGCAGCTGCAGCTTCGTGGGCAACTTGTCCTGGTCGGGGATGCCGTCGAACATTGCGCGCCAGCCCTCGCGGCCGTCGATGCCGGGAGCAAGAAGCAGACTGACCTCATCGATGAGACCTGCGGCAAGGAAACCACCGTTGATGAGGCCACCGCCCAGGATGGCCAGGTGCTCTAAGCCAAACTCACCGGCCAGCGTCTCCATTGCGGCGGGCAGGTCGATGTGGCCCTTGCCGGCGGCGATGTACGAGATGCCCTTGCCACGCAGATAGGCGGCGTACTCGGCGGGAGCGTCCTCGCTGAGGAGGATAAGCAGAGGACGTCCGTCCTCCAGCGTCGCGCTCTCCCACTGCAGGGTGCCGCGGGTGTCCGGGCAGATGTGGAAGTCCTTGCGGTCCGTTGTCTTGTGGAACTCCGGCTTGCCCAAAGGAGTGCCGTCCTTGGCATGGAATTTCTCAGGCAGCGCATAGTAGTGCTCCATAGTCACGCGGCCCTCGACACCGGCCTCGCATTTTAGCGCGTCAAGGGTGGTGTAATACTCGTCGCCGCTGATTTTGTCCACCATGTGGCAGTCGATGCGGCCATCAATCGACTCCACCATATGGCAGATGATGTATGGTTTCTTCATATTGTATTGTTTTATGATTAGTTCATCATTATCGACTGTTCGCGGTACTCGTTGGGCGTCATGCCCGTCACTTTCTTGAACAGGCGCGAGAAATGCTGGGGATACTGAAAGCCCAGGTCATACGAAATCTGGCTTATCGACTTGCCGGGCAGGAGGATGCGCTCCTTGGCCAGCCCGATGACGCGCAGTTGGATATGCTCCTGAGCCGTCCGACCCGTTTCCTTGCGTATTAGGTCGCCGAAATAGTTTGGCGACAGGCACAGCTCGCTTGCACACCATTTTACTGTCGGTATGCCGTCGCGCCGCAGCCGCTCCGTGTCGCCCAGGCAGTCGTCCAGCAGGGCCTCGAAACGCGCCAGCAGGTCCGAGTTGACATTCTGACGGGTGATGAACTGCCGCTCGTAAAAACGCAGGCAGTAGTCCAGCAGCAGCTCGATGTTGCCCGCGATGAGGCGCTTGCTCAGGCGGTCGATGCCGTGGCTCAGCTCATGCTCTATCTTGTGCAGACAGTCCACCAGCACCTCGCGCTCCTCCTGCGACAGATGCAGCGCCTCGTTGACGTCGTACGAGAAATATGTGTACTCGCGGATATTGCGGCCAAGGTTTGTGCCGCGGATGAGGTCGGGATGGAAACACAGCGCCCAGCCCCGCGGCTGAAAGTCCTCGCCGTTGTCCTCCACGCCGATGACCTGTCCCGGCGCCAGGGCCACCACGGACCCCTTGCTGAAATCGTACTTCTGTCGCCCGTACAGCAGCTCGCATCCCACCTCCTTGAGGAAGATGCAGTAGAACCCGAACGTATGCCGGCAGTGCCGCATCCGGTGCGCCTTCGACAGGTCGATGACGCTCACCAGCGGATGCCGCGTCTCCAGCCCCAGCAAATCATTGTACTCGGCTACAGTTTCAACATTTATCACCTTGTTTTCCATAAGCAGTCGTTTTATACCGCAAAGATACGCAATTCGTCCGTACAATTGCCGGAATAGTTGATTTTGGTATTACAAACCAATCTTGTCCTAAACGTTTTGGGCAAAAATAAAAAAAGGAAGTAGTTACTAAGGCAAAAAATGACTACCTTAGTAGTGAGCGACCAACTCAACTACTTCCTATGGCAAATATAACACTTTTCGCCCAAACAATCGCCCAATTACCCCGGCAATCAGTCAGAAAAATAATCCGCGAGGCCGGAACAGACAAACACAACAAGGGTTATGACACGTGGAGTCAGCTGATCAGCATGGTCTTCTGCCAGTTTTCCAACTGCGACTCCGTGCGGGACATTTCCAACGGGCTGAAATCCGCCACCGGCAACCTCAACCACCTGGGCATAAGCCGTGCGCCGTCAAAATCGACAGTGGCATATCAGAACGCCCATCGCGACTGCTCGGTATTCCGTGCCATCTTCTACCATCTCTATCAACATTTCGGACAGCAGGCGGGGTGGTCTCATGGCAAATTCCGTTTTAAGATGCCGCTGCGGCTTTTGGATTCGACACTCATATCGCTCACGCTGTCGGTCTACGACTGGGCGCATTATACCACGACAAAAGGCGCGGTAAAGATGCACACGCTTCTTGATTATGATTGTCTGTTGCCTGAATTCGTGAACATTACAGACGGGAAATGCTCTGACAACAAGGCGGCCTATGACATTCCTGTAAATCCGTATTCAATTGTGGCTGCCGACCGTGGCTACTGCGATTACAGCCTGCTCAGCCATTGGGACAGCAACAATGTGTTCTTTGTAGTCCGAC
>JBJEDC010000096.1:0-34130 GCA_051871645.1 Muribaculaceae bacterium
TCAACTTCCTAAAAAAAGAGGCTGCGCCGTAAAACCTTAATTACGACACAGCCTCCTTTATAATGTAACCGGTTACACATTGCCCCGCTCAGGCCAGCAGCAGAATCAGCTCGTCGCGGAGCTGGGCGGGGAGGGCGAGCTGACGCTCGCGCAGGGCGGCCTCCCAGGCCAGGAGCTCGTCGCGGCGGAGGGTCAGGAGCACCTCGCGGAAGCGGTCCACCTCGGCCTCGGTGTAGCTGTCGGCATCGCGGCCGCGGAACTCGTCAAGCTCCTCGTCATCATAGTACAGGTTGTTGTCGGCGACGGCCTCGGCGGCCTTCCCGCACACCTCGTGCATGCCGCAGCAGCCGTCGGGGCGCGGTGCGGCCGCAGGCCTGGCTTCGGCATCCTCTGCCGGCTCCTCGGCCTCGCGGCCTTTGTACCACAGGCGGTTGTGCAGGTACAACACGGTGCCGGTGAAGGCAAGGGCACCGCCTAAAATCAGTATCGGACCAAGGTCGCCGCTCACTCCGCGGAGCCCTCCGCGCTCTCCTCAAGGCCGTAGGTAGCCGGATTGGCGTCATCCGGAATTTCCTGAATGACAAACCCGGCCCCGGCAAGGTCCTCCCAATAGCGGGGATAGGATTTCGACACCACCTCGGGATTGCGCACCGTCACGCCGGGGATGAAGATGGAGGCGGGGGCAAAGGCCATGGCCATGCGGTGGTCGTCGTAAGTCTCGACTGCGGGCAGTTCCGTTATGGGCATACGTCGGCCGTCCCAGATGAGGGCGCCGCGCTCTTCCTCGAGCATGCATCCGAATTTCAGGCACTCGTTTATGAGCGCCTGCACGCGGTCGGTCTCCTTGTCGTGCAGGGTCGAAATTCCGGAGATGTGGAATGGCATGCCCAGCATCATCGCGGCCACGACGAGAGTCTGCACCAGGTCGGGGCAGTCCGTGGCGTCATAGTCGAGACGCGAGAACACCTCCGGCGACGGCATCAGCTGCAGCGTACCCTCGGGGAGGTCGGGATAATCGTCCGTGTCGGCGGTGCCGGTGACGACGCCGAGGCGCTCGCCAATCTCCGTCATCACGCTGTCGCCCTGCGCCGACGGCAGGGTCAGCCCCGGCAGGGCTATCCATCCCGACGAGAGTGCCGAAACGGTGTACCAGTACGAAGCCGCCGTCCAGTCGCAGCTGACAGCGCCGGCAGGAGCGGCCGAGTAAGCGCCGGCCTTGACGGTGACGCCGTCGGGGTCGATGTCCACGGCGATGCCGCGCGCCTCCATCATCATCGCCGTCATACGCAGATAGGCCGTGGAGACTGGCATGCCGTCAAATTTCACTTTCAGCCCCTCGGGCATGGTCGGCGCAATCATCATCAGCGCGGAGATGAACTGCGAGCTGACCGTGGCGTCGACAGTAACGGTTCCGCCCTGCAGACGGCGCCCGCTGATGATGACGGGAGCGTAGCCCTCCTCACCGGCATATCCGATGTCGGCGCCGAGGGCGCGCAGGGCGTCAACCAGGGGGGCGAGGGGACGCTTGCGCATGCGCTCGCTGCCATCGAGGCGCACGCGGCGGCCGGGCGTGGCGGCGAAATATGCCACGAGGTAGCGCATGGCCGTCCCGGCGGCGCCGACGTTGATGTCCTCGTCCTGCGAGGTCAGGGCGGCGCGCAGGGCGTCCGTGTCATCGCAGTCGGCGACGGCCCCGGTGAGGGGATGGCCGCCGACGGCATCCATTATCAGTGTGCGGGCGCTCTCGCTTTTGCTGAGAGGGAGGGTAATCGCCGTGTCAATCATCTCGGACGGCGGAAGTATTCGGTACATTTCAGTCTGTTTTTGAGTTGGAATTGCCTCAGGCGTTGTTGGCGACAGGTTCGACGGGGAGGATGAACAGCATGCGCGTGCCCTCGGTATATCTGGGGTCGACAATCACCTCGGCGCCAAGCATCCGCGCCACCTGGCGCGAGATGTACAGGCCGAGGCCTATGCCCTGGCTCGCCGGCGACAGTTTCTCGTAGCGGGCAAAAATCTTCTCCTGCTTGTCGGCGGGGATGCCGGGGCCGGTATCCTGCACGATGAAGTAAGGGCGGCCGCTGCCTTCGCGCTGGCCGTACATGATGTCGATGTGGCCGTGGTCGGTGAACTTGACGGCGTTGCTGACCAGATTGATGAGCACCTGGGCGGCCCGCGCCGGGTCGGTGTTGACGGTGAGGTCGGGGTCGCAGCCCTCGATTGGCGACACTTTCATGGTGACATCGGGGGCAAGGCGGTTGCGCATCGAGTCGGCGGCCAGCTCGGCCAGCTCGGACATGCTCACCATGCGGTTTTTCAGCACCACCTTGGCGTTCTCCAGCTCGACAGCGTCGTTGACGTCGTTGACCAGCGTGTCCACCAGCTCGGCGTTGAGGCTGATGATTTTGGCGAAGCGCTCCATGGCCGAGCGCCGCTTGTCGTCCACCGAGTCGACAATCAGCTGCGAATATCCCACGATGGCGCCGACGGGGTCGGTAATCTCGTGACACAGCATGCCTATCACGTCATCCTTCTGCAGCTCGGCGCGCTTGGCCGAGTCGCGGGCGACGATGAGCTCGCGCTGGGCCTTGGCCATGTTGTCGCGCTCGCGGGTGAGGGCCTGGTTGGACTCGTCCATGCGCCGCGCCTGCTTGCGCGAGCGCAGGTAGGCCAGCGCAATCACCACAATCACCAGCAGCAGGGCCGCGATGGTCGAAATCATCCAGCCGCGCACGCGCTCGTCGGCGGCCTGGCGGCTGCGCAGGGTCGAGGCCTCGAGGCTGGCGTTGGTGGCCATGAGCTCGTTGACATTGTAGAGTATCTCGTATTCGACGATGCCGTAGGCGTCGGTCGAGGCCATGCGCTTCTCCAGCAGCGGCGTATATTCGTCGTAAGCGTCGACGAGGGCGGCGCGGTCACCCGACTGGCGGGCGGCCTCCACCAGCATGCGCAACAGCTGGAACTTGCGGTAGTAGTTCAGCGGATTGTCGACGGCCTTGCGCAGCAGGGGCACCGCCTTGGCATAGTCGCCCTGCGCCATGGCCAGGAAAGCGTCCGAGGCGCCGCGGGCATAGAAGGTGTTGGCCACCACAGGCTCGGTCTCGACAAGAGTTTTCACCTTTTTGTAAATCTCCTCGGCCTCGCCGGGATTCAGGCCCAGGTAGTTGCCGAGCATGCGCTCGTAGCAGGTGTAGTAGATGGTGACGTAGCCGCGGTACTTGCGGCCCGCGCTGTGGTATTTCTTCTCCAGACGCCCCATGAGGCCGAGGATGCGGCGGTCCATCTCCACGGCCTTCTCATAGTTGCCCACGGCGGCATACGACAGCGCCGCCATGACGTAATACTGGTTTTTCAGCGCCCCCGGCTCATCGGGGAGCTTGTCCAGAATCTGCTCCAGCTCAAGCATATAGTCGTCCAGCAGCTCGCCGTTGGCGCGGTCGCTGAGGTAGAGGCAGAGTGTGAACAGAATTTCGATGCGGCGGTAGACGTCCACCTTGGTGTCGTTGGCAAACTCGTCGAGCTTGACCTTGAGGCTGGGCACGCGTTTCTCCTCGGGCATGGTCATCAGCTCCTTCTGCAGGCGTGTGACCTCGATGAAGGTCTGCGTCTCGCGCTGGTCGGCCGAGTTTGGCAGGCGCGACGCGTGCTTGGCGTAGACGCGCAGCAGCGAGTCGCGCTTGGGGTCGTTGCGGCCCACCGTCGTAGCCAGGTATCGCAGGGCGCAAAGGGCGTCGCCCTCGCGCCGGGTACGGAATGCAATCCGGTACAGCTCCTCGGACGGTTGCCGCCGCTGTTTGGAGTCAACCCTCAGGTCGATGATGTTGTACAGGATGCGTATGCTGTCCGCGGCAGTCCTCGCCTTGGCAAGGGCGGCACGTTCCACCGCCTCCGCCGCCACACGCTGCTCCGCCGTAAGCTCGGCGGCAGCCATGCGGCCCGTCGCCAGCGCCACGAGCACGGCAAATACGCCTAAAATTCGCCTTATCATGATAATGCTTGGTTATTTTCCACAAATATAGCAAATATATTTCGTTTCCGTCACATTTTCCCCGACCAAATCGAAAGGCATACAAAAACAGCCACCCGCGCGGGTGGCTGTTCTGCGTCTTTTGTGATCCATATTGGATTCGAACCAATGACCTCTTCCCTGTCAAGGAAGCGCTCTAAACCAACTGAGCTAATGAATCGTTATGTTGTGATTCGGCTGGGACTCAAACCCAGGACCCGCAGCTTAGAAGGCTGCTGCTCTATTCAGCTGAGCTACCGAACCGGGGAAGAAGCCAGGCCACCGAGCCTATGCTTTGTACCCGGACCCGGGCTCGAACCGGGATGGGTTGCCCCAACGGTGTTTGAGACCGTCGCGTCTGCCTATTCCGCCATCCGGGCGTGTGTGCCGCAGCTTCCGTCCGCAAAGTTACACTATTTTTTTGTTTTGACAAAATTCCGGACACACATCTCGGCATTTTCGGCCTCCAAAATGCACAAAATTGCCGAAATTTTACTTGGCAGAGATGCCGCGGAGGCGGTCCAGGAACGACGGACCCGTCAGTTTGAGGTCCACGGCCACCTCGTTGCTCTTGCGGTTGAGGAAGATTATCGCCGCCGGCAGCACGATGGCCACCCACTCCTCGAACGGCACGATGGCGTTGATGCGCTTTATCGCAATCTTGTGAAAGGGAGACTCGGGGCTTATCGAGGGGATAATCAGCTCCTCGGTGTCCGGGTCGATATACACCTTGTGATGCTCGGCGGCATAGTCGAAAAGCAGCACCAGGTTGAGCATGTCGATGCTCTTGGGCGGTTTGTTGTAACGCTTGTATAATGAGTCTATTATCTTACGCGAAATCATGATGTTTCCTAAACTTCAGACCGGCGGGTACCGGCCGCAATTTTTAATCTATTTTTGGTATTTGTCGAGATTTTTTAGTCTCGTCTCAGACTAATTTCACCTTTAAAACCAAAATCTCCTGCAAAAGTTTGCATAAAATTTAACATTCACAAACATGTAACCCCATTGTAACCACATTGTCCCGGATAAGCCCTATGTGTAGCAGCCCGTTCTACAGTTTTAGCCTTAAAACTATCAGAGACCTTAGGGTCGTCAGGGTCTTTAAAGACCTCAGGGACCTTAATGACCATATGGACCTTAGAGACCCTAAAGTCCCTGCCACCTGCCCTCCTCCCAGCACAAAGCGCAGCCCGGGGGCTGCGCTTTGGTCGCGGAGAGCGAGGAGAATGAAATCCAAAAAATGAAAAACTATCTTGCTGTTATTGAGTAGGGCGTTTTTGAAGTGTCTCTGTTATGTCTTTGCCATTGCCGGCGGGGATTGTCCGTGCCGTCATCCCTGAGGATGCCGGGTCACTTGGTCTTGTTGCGGCCTTGCAGGCGGCCGGCGTAGGTAGCCATCTGCATGGCTATCCAGCGTTCCACCGATTTCAGCTGCAACATCTGGCGGGCGGTAAGGACCTCCGCGAATTTGTCGAAATATTTCAGCTCTATGTCGGCTTCGGTCTTTTTCTGGGTGTACATCGCGCGGGCGGCGGCGAGCATCTCGGTGTCGCTGGCCTCGGAGTCCGTCCTCACCTTGCGTTCGAGGGTGCGCGTCTCCTTGTTGACCTCCATAAGCTCGTCGTCCATCTGGTCGTAGAGCTTAAAGAACTCCGGCTGCTGCTCCTTGGTGAGGTCGAGCTTCTGCACAAAGGTATTGTGTTTGAACTCGCGCACCTCCTCCAGCACCTTCTGGCGCTGCTCAGGGCTGATCTGCTTAGGCTGCTTCTTCTGCGCCACGGCCATGCCAGCCGTAAGCAGCACGGCCAGCAGAACCGCCGTCATATGTCTGATATGTCGAACCTTGCTGTTCATTTTTCAGTGTCGTTTTCTTTTGCGGGAGATTTTTCGGCGTCCTCGTCTTCAATGGCCTCGTCATATACGAAGTAGTCGTCCATGACGGCGTAGAAGGCGTCCATGTCTCCGTCGGCCACGGCGGCGTTGCAGAGGCTGTCGGCCAGGGCGAACGAGGCGGCGCTGTCACTGGCGAGCGAGTCCAGGATGTCCCAGCTGCTGACGTCGTCGATGACAAACTCGTTTACAAAACGCTCGTCGGCGACGGCCTTGCCGAGGTCCGACTCGGGGTCGATGCCCAGCGACACGCGGTCGTTGCTGTTGGTGATGATGCCGAAGAGCTGCAGCATGAGCCATATGCCGCAGAACATGGCGGCCATATAGGTATAGGGCCGCATCCGTGTCCACAGCGTCGGCTTGCGCACCGGCAGCGGATTCTCCACCTCCTCGCGGCGCGGGAGCTGCTGCTCCATGCGTCTGACAAAGTCGTCGAAGTAGCCTTCGGGCTCCCTGAAGCCGTCACCGATGCGCTTGGCGGGGTCGCCGGCAACGGGGTCGCCTTCTTTGTCGAATTTTATGAGTTTCTTGGGGTCGTCCATAATATATTAATGTGTCTGCCGCCGTCGGCGCCCTGTTTTGTCAGCGTTCCGCGCCGACCGGCACCGCCCTTTGCGGCTTACATTCTTTTAGACGCGGACACCCCGCTTAGGTTTAAACGGGGTGGCAAATTTTTTCAAAAAAAATTTCGGAGGGTCACTCGTGCTCGTTCACGAATTTCTCTATCTTCTTGACAGCCAGGTGATACGACGCCTTCAGCGCTCCCACGCTCGTGCCTAAGATTTCTGACATCTCGTCATATTTCATCTCGTCGTAGTATTTCATGTTGAACACCAGGCGCTGTTTCTCGGGCAGCGAGGCCACGGCCTGGCGCAGCAGCAGGGACGCGCGGTCGCCGTCAATTTCGGTGTCGCTCTCGATGGTGTTGATCAGGGCGCTCTCCTGGTCGTCCAGACTGAGGCTAGCGCGGCGCCGCTCGCGGGCGAGGAAGCTCAGGCTCTCGTTGATGGCGATTTTGTGAAGCCAGGTGCTCAGCTTGGCGTCGCCGCGGAAATACTCGAGGTTCTGCCACGCCTTGACAAAGGTGTTCTGCAGCAGGTCGTCGGCATCCTCGTGCGTCTGCACGATGCGCCTGATCTGGTGATAGAGCGGCGGGCCGTAGGTACGCATGACGTCAGCAAAGGCCGCACGACAGCTCTCCGGCTGCCGCAGGCGCTCCACCAGTCCGGGGTCATCCTTTATTGCCGACATGCGAAAAATGCGTTGAGAAATGCTTTTATAAGCTACGTTGCAAATTTACGCAAATTTTCCGTCTCCGCCGCCCTTCCCGCCCGTTACCTTAACAAAATTTTTTAAAATTCGGCGCCTTTTGCCGATATCCACGCCTTTTTGCGCAATTTGCGCGAGGATTTTACCCCGACTTTCTATGTTTTTATATAATTTTGCAATTCGTTAGCAAACCGACCTCTCCCGCAATACAGCATACACAATATGACCCGCCGAACCGTCTTCTCCGCAATATCGCTCACACTGCTCTGTCCCTTCATCCCGGCCCTCGCCGCCGGCAACGGCAACACATCCGAAGTCAGCGCCGCCGACACGTCCGGGTTCGTCACCGACCTCCGCGGCGTCGAGGTGGTGGGCGTCAAGCACGGCCTGTCGCGCCAGACCGACCTCGTCTCCACAATCAACGCCATACAGATTGACCGCGAGAACGTGCAGAGCGTCCGCGACATCTCGGTGATGGTGCCCAACCTCTTCATGCCCAAATACGGCTCGCGCCAGACGGCGTCGATATACATGCGCGGCCTGGGCTCGCGCATCGACCAGCCCGCCGTGGGCCTCAACGTCGACAACGTGCCCTACCTCAACAAGGACGGCTACGACTTCGCCATGGCCGACATCGCCTCCGTCGAGGTCATCCGCGGCAGCGCCGGCGTCCTCAACGGACGCAACGCCCTGGCCGGACAGATCAACATCAGCACCCTCTCGCCCTGGGACTACAAGGGCTTCCGCATGGGCGCCGACTTCGGCCGCGGCAACATGGGCCTGGCCTCGGTGGGCTGGTACGGCCTGCTCTCCCCCACCCTCGCCACCGGCATCACCGGCAGCATAGGCTCGATGGAGGGTTTCTACAAAAACGAATACGGGCGCACCCTCAACGAGAACAATAAGAAGCCGTGGTTCAGCAACGCCGGCGAGGAGCACCGCGCCCAGGCGCGCTGGAAGCTGTCGTGGCGTCCCCGCGGACGATGGAGCGTGGCCAACACCGCCGCCCTCTCGTGGACGCACCAGCAGGGCATTCCCTACGCCTCCGTAGAGACCGGCCGCATCGACTACAACGACTCCACCTTCTACCGCCGCCTCCACTTCACCGACGGCCTCAGCGTCAGCTACACCGGCCGCCACATGGTGGCCACCTCGCACACCTCGGTGCAGTACCTAAACGACAACATGACCCTCGATCAGGACTTCACCCCGCAGGACTACTTCACCCTGACGCAGAAACGCCACGAGTGGTCGTTCACCCAGGATCTCTTCGCCAAGGGCGTCCGCGGACGCTACTCGTGGATGGGCGGCCTCTGGGGCTTCGCCCGCAAGAGCCACATGCAGGCCCCCGTCACCTTCCGCGACTACGGCATCACCCACCTCATCGAGGACAACATCAACCGGTTCCTGCCTCCGGCAATGCACCTTGAGTTTGACCAGCGCCGCCTCATCCTCGGCAGCGTCTTCGACATCACCGACGGCGGCTTCTCGCTCTACCACCAGAGCACCCTCGCCCTCGGACCCGTGACGGCCGAACTGGGCCTGCGCTGGAACATCGAGCACGTGGCCATGGACTACACCAACCGCTGCAACACCTCGGTGACGATGTACCGCATGCTGCCCACGGGCGTCTCCGTTCCCCTGATGACGCGGCCCATAGCCGTCGACACCACAGGACACCTGTCGCAGACCTATAACCAGTTCCTGCCGCAGCTGAGCCTGCGCTGGGACGTCGGCCGCGAGTGGAGCCTGCGCGCCTCGGTGTCGAAGGGCTACAAGGCCGGCGGATACAACACGCAGATGTTCAGCAACGTGCTGCAGGCCCGCCTCATGCATGACATGGGCGCGCCCGACACGTCCATCCCCGACGTCGAGGGCCTCACCCGCTACAAGCCGGAGATAGCCTGGACGTACGAGCTCAGCGGCGCCTTCGCCTCCGCCGACGGCCGCTTCTCGGCCGAGCTCACGGCCTTCCTCCTCCGCTGCCGCGACCAGCAGCTGACGGTATTCCCCGAGGGCAACGCCACCGGACGCGCCATGGTCAACGCCGACCGCACGCGCAGCATCGGCGCCGAGCTCACCGTGCGCTGGCAGCCCCGCGACAACGTATGGGTCAACGGCGCCTACGGCTACACCGCCGCCACCTTCCGCAACTACAGCCCCGGCGGCGTCAGCTACCGCGGCAACAGCCTCCCCTACTCGCCCCGCAACACCCTCTTCACCTCGGCCTTCTGGCGCCTGCCCTGGCTCATGGGCAAAATCTCCACCACCGTCGGCCTGAGCACACGCTGCGCCGGCCCCATCTACTGGGACGAAGCCAACACGCTGCGCCAGAACTTCTACGGCACCCTCGGCGCCGACGTCACCTTTGTCAGCGGCGCCGTCGAGCTCTCCCTCTGGGGCGAGAATCTCACCAACACCCGCTACAACACCTTCTACTTCAAGTCCATCGGCCACCAGTTTGTCCAGCGCGCCGACCCCTGGAGCATCGGCGCCACCGTCCGCGTCAACCTCCGCCAGAAGTGAAAGTTTATAGGGGGGGGGTCCTTAAGGTCTATAAGGTCCCTAAAGACCATGCCGCCATTTTATCACTTAATTTTTAAAAATCTTTAGGGATTGTTTGCATCTTTCGGCAAAAAACTCTAATTTTGCCGAAAGCCATCACTATAGGCCATTACTGCGCCCTGTCACATTCAAAGACCATAATAACCGCAACCTTAAACAGTCATATCAGTCCTTAAAAACAGACATATCTATCCTTAAACAAGAATATCTATCCTTAAACAGGACGTATTCATCGCCTTAAATTAGAACAATCCACAAATAAACATTTTAAAAACAAACCCTATGCGAAAACAACTACTTATTCTTGCAGCCGCCTGCGTGGCTGTGACGGCTATGGGCGCCAGCCCCGTCCAGGGTCGTCTCGAGAATGTGAAGCGCCTCACCTCGCAGTCCGACCTCAAGTTTGAGAACCCGCAGTTCTCGCCTGACGGCAAGCAGATCGCCTTCACCCGACTCGGTTACGAAGGCCTTTACGTCATGGATGCCGATGGTGCCAACACCCGCTCGATCAGCAACGCCATGGGCGTAGGCTACATGTACCAGTGGAGCCCCGACAGCCGCCAGATCCTTGCCCTCGAAGCCTCCAGCGACCGTACAAAGACCCTCGCCCCCACCCTCCACGCCGTCGTCACCCTCGACGTCGCTGACGGCACACGCGTGCAGGTCACCGAGCCCGCTCCCGAGGTCCGTCCCGCTGCCTGGCGCATCTCCGGCAACAAATACTGCGCCGCCACCACTGACCGCGGCCTCGTTGCCATCCCCGGCGCCAAGACTCTCCCCATGAAGGCCCAGAGCCTCGATAAGGCCAACCTCGGTGCCCTGAACACCAGCTTCGTCACCGACTTCGACCACCTCTACGCCGTCGACGCCAACGGCAACAAGGCCATCATCTTCGACGGCCCCGCCTTCTCGCCCAAGCTCAGCCCCAACGGCAAGCAGGTCGCCTTCTGCGATATGCAGGACAACATTCAGATCATGAATATCGACGGCACCGGCCTCAAGACCGTCGGCAAAGGCTTCAGCCCCTGCTGGGTCAACGACAGCCAGCTTGTATGGGAGCGCACCACCGACGACGGCCACGCCTACCAGTCCGGCGACCTCTACCTCGGCAACGTTGACGGTGCCACCCCCGTCGCCCTCACCAATACCTCCCGTGCCATCGAGATGAACGCCTCGGTCAGCCCCGACGGCAAAAAGATTGTCTTCACTGACTTCAACGACGGCCAGGTTTACGTAGCCGACCTCAAGTAATTCACCTTATAAGAATATATACGCATGAAAAAGATATTTTCATTACTTGCAGTCGCCGCTCTTGCCGTGGGTACCACAGCCCCCGTCCACGCCGACTGGAATAAAACTTACGTGAAAGTCATGCTCGACCCCGGCCACGGCGGCGAAGACCCCGGTGCCGGACGCTCCGGCTACCCCTACGAGGCCGAGCTGGTTCTGCGCTGCTCGATGGCAATGAAGGGCTGGCTCGAAGGTCAGCACTGCCCCCTGCGCATGACACGTACAACCAACGCCACTGTCAGCCTTTCGGCACGCCGCTCGGCTTCCATCTCGTACGACCCCTGGGTATTCTGCTCGGTTCACCTCAACGCCTTCAACGGCACCGCACACGGCACCGAGACATGGTACTACTGGGCAAACCGTTCTCCGTCCCTGGCTCAGAAGACACAGTCCGAGCTTGTCAGCCGTCTGGGCACCACTAACCGCGGTGTCAAGCAGAACGGCTGGACCGTTATCACCGGTGCAAGCTACATCCCCGCTATCCTGACCGAGGGTCTTTTCGTTGACAATATCAACGAAAACAACATGATCAACAATAACAACAATGCCGGCTTCAAGGCTTGGGTCAACGCTCACCTCCAGGGTTTCAAAAACTTCATGAACTCTGAAAACGCCGGTATTGATGTCGACGCCAACTACGGCGCCGCTGTCACACCTCCCACACCCCAGAAGAATCCCACCATTTCTTGCGCCAGCGACCTTTATTTCGAGTGCTACGTTGGTCAGCACCCCGAACTTGACCTTCAAATCACCGGCAAGGATCTCGACAATAACATCACTGTCACCAGCAATGCCGGTCGCTTCAATCTCGTAGGCAGCTCCGACCCGCTTGGCGGCAAGACGTCCGTTTCACTTGGCAAAACCGGTGGTACTGTAAAAGTACGTCTGCACGACAGCGGTGCAGCGTGCGAATACAATACCAATGACGACAACAAGCAGACATGGATGAATATATCCATTACATCCGGCAGCGTTAAAAAGACAGTCCTACTTGCCTGCAAAGTCAAGCCCAATCCCCTGCAGCCCACCGAGAAATGGAACATTTCCGAGGCCAAGGGCAACAAGACCTCGAAGGGCTATGACGCAAGCCAGCTCCGTAATTTCTGCTACAAGGACGGCAAAATCTACGCTATCTACCAGAATGCCGACATCATCGTGCTCAACGCCCAGACCGGTGACAAGCTCGGCTTCCTTAAACGCGGCGACGTAGTAACCGGCGGCACTCTCCGTCTATGCGACGTCAAGACTGTCAGCGGCAAAATCGTTGCCTGCAACCTCGCTACAGCCGGCAACAACGAAAACCTGCGCATCTACGCATGGGACAGCGACAACGCCAATCCCTACCTCGTTAAGGAAATCGCTCCCTCCGAATTCAACGGCGCATACCGTCTCGGCGACTGCCTTGAAGTTACAGGTGACTGGAACAGCGACGTATGGTTCTCCTTCGGTAGCGGAAAAGACGCCGATAATACCAACAAAACCCGCATCATCGAATGGAACAAGAAGGGCAACAACTGGACAAAACAGAGCTACGAAGTTGTAAACCAGTGGGGCAACAGCCTGTCCACCCAGGCTACCGTCCGCGTTTATCATCAGTCCGGCGGCTGGTGGATTGACGGTAAGGACAGCTATCCTACATGGGCAACCCTCAAGGATGGCAAAGCCGTCCGCGGGACCTTTGTCGACACCGGCGAAAGCTGGGGCTCCTCGCACCACGAATTCTACTTCGGCGGTCAGAAGCACTCGGCAAACATCGTTTTCAACGGCAAAATTTATAAAGCCGGTTCTGAAACCGATGTTGACCCGAACAAGAACTATCTTGGTGGCCGTATGCGCATCGTCCAGGACCTCACCGGAGACTTCACCCGCGTACAGAACGTCGGCGACTATCCTTCGGACAAGGTTACCGAAACTTACGATTTCAACGGCCAGACAATGACCCGTGAAACTACCGTAGGTCTTGGCCTCACCAGCCGTAACACCAACGCCACCGGCGACTGCTTCGTCAACACCGACGGTAAGAACTACCTCGAAGCCTGGGTACTCTCCACCACCCACGGCATAGCCTACTACGCACACGGCAGCGTGCCCAAACAGACCCCCGCCGAGCTCGAGCTCCAGAATCCCGAAGAGTCCGGCACCGTAGACCCCGATCCCGTAGACCCCACTCCCGTAGTCGACGAACTCGGTGACCTCACCGAGGTATGGCACTATTCGACCAAGAAGAACAACCTGCCCTCGTGGTTCGACAAAACAAACTTCTCGCGTTCGGCCGTAGTCCTTGGTGACAAAGTTATTGTTGCCAACTCCAAAGCCTGGGGCAGCACAGCCATCAAAGCCATCGACATCGACAATCCCGCCAACGCTACTGACGTGAACATCACCGGAATTGCCGGAGGCACCATCGTAGTCGGCGCGCTGGCAACCCTCAACGGCAAGCTCGTCGCCTGCAACTCGGCAGCCACCAACCACAACTTCACCGTCTACATGTGGAAGAACGGCCTCGACCAGGCACCCGAGGTTATCCTCAAAGCCGAAAAACTTGACGTACCCGTCGGCGACAACATGTACATCAGCAACAACCGCATCGCTGTCGCCGGCACCGCCAACAGCGCGCTGAAAGTCGTATGGTACCAGATCAACGCCAACGGCAGTGTCGACCCCACAGCACACACCATCACTGTAAACGCCGGCAAGGCCGTAGGCAACCGCTCCGCCACATCGGTATACTTTGAGCAGGACGGCAGCTTCTGGCTCAACAACAAGGACATGCATCCCACGCACTACAGCGCCGACGGACAGACCAAACTGCAGGAAATCGGCAAGGATGACAAAATCGTCGGTTCGGGCGGCGATGTCTTCACCTTCGGCACACACCGCTACTATGCGGCCACTCACTCGTTCGGAGGCTCTACGACATATGGCAATGTATCTACACGCGTGCTTGACATCACCGATGCCGACAATGCCGCCGACAAGGGCACGTATCCCGCCGAAGGACTTGGCGATGGCAACTGGTCAACAGCCGGCAGCACCGACGTCAAGACCGATGTCACCGAGTACAAGCCCGGTTACAAGCGTGCAAGCATCTTGACCGTTGCTCCCTCGCAGGGTATCACCCTGTACCAGTTCGAGGGCCGCACAAGCACCACCGGCGTCGATGACATCACCGCTGACGAGGCCGCCAACGACACTGAGGCTGTTTACTACAACCTCCAGGGTGTACGCATGAGCAGCGACAACCTCGCCCCCGGCCTCTACATCCGCAAAGCCGGCAAGAAGGCCACCAAGGTCCTCGTCAAGTAATCCCCCCACTCTCTGAATTCCAAGGCACGCCCCCCCCGGACGTGCCTTTTTTCGTGCGTTGTAAGCATTGTAGGGACGCTTTTCAAAGCGTCCGCACCGGCACAACATTCTACCATCCGGATGCCAGGGTGTGTCAAAATGTGGATTTTTAATGATGTAGGGACATCGCTTTGCGATGTTGAACCTGAAAAACAACGGTTTGGATAAACATGCCAAAGGCATGTCCCTACATTCAGGCTATTTTGACACACCTCCCTACATATAAGCCCAGACACCGGCTTTCCGAGGCTCCGTAACCATTTTTTAGACGTGCGGGGTAGACTATTACAAATAAAATGGTTAAATTTGCAACGATGATAAAAAGGCGGTCCGAACGGCCGCCCCTTACCGCATTTATCAGCCGTTTTATTAAAAACCAATCTGTTTTTACCGTCTAACACAACTCACTAATTCATATAAATTTTTATCGCTTTATGGAAATTTCCCATATCGAACACATCGGCATCGCCGTTCCCTCGCTTGACGAGGCAATCCCCTTCTACGAGAACATCCTGGGTTTCAAATGCTTCGCTATCGAAGAAGTACCCGACCAGAAAGTGCGCACTGCCTTCTTCAAGGTAGGCCAGACCAAAATCGAGCTCCTCGAGGGCACAGCCGAGGACAGCGCAATCTCGAAGTTCATCGCCAACAACGGCGGCCGCGGCGGCATCCAGCACGTTGCATTCGCCGTTGAGGACGGCGTGGCAAACGCCCTTGCCGAAGTGCAGGAAAAAGGCGCCCGCGTCATCGACAAGGCTCCCCGCAAGGGCGCCGAAGGCCTCAACATCGCCTTCCTCCACCCCAAGAGCACCGTCGGCACCCTGGTAGAGCTCTGCGAGGACCCCAACAAAAAGTAATTTTCACCAAACAAAGAATAATATCTGCAATATGAGCAGCCAACTTGAAAAAGTGCAGGAGCTTATCGACCTGCGCAAAGAAGCACGCCTCGGCGGCGGCGAAAAAGCTATTGCCAAACAGCACGAGCGCGGCAAATACACCGCCCGCGAGCGCATCGAGCAGCTCCTCGACGAGGGCTCGTTCGAGGAAATTGACATGTTTGTGCGCCACCGCTGCCACAACTTCGGCCAGGAGAAGAAATCCATCCTCGGCGACGGCGTCGTCACCGGTTACGGCACAATCGAAGGCCGTCTCGTCTACGTCTTCGCCCAGGACTTCACCGTCTTCGGCGGCTCGCTGTCCGAGACCATGGCCCTGAAGATCTGCAAGATCATGGACATGGCCATGAAGATGGGCGCTCCCGTCATCGGCCTCAACGACTCGGGCGGCGCCCGCATCCAGGAGGGCATCAACGCCCTGGCAGGCTACGCCGAGATTTTCCAGCGCAACATCATGGCCTCGGGTGTCATCCCCCAGATCTCGGCCATCCTCGGCCCCTGCGCCGGCGGCGCCGTCTACTCGCCCGCCCTCACCGACTTCACCATCATGGCAAAGGGCATCAGCTACATGTTCCTCACCGGCCCGAAGGTCGTCAAGACCGTCACCGGCGAGGACGTCAGCCAGGAGGACCTCGGCGGCGCCGACGTCCACTCCAAGAAGTCGGGCGTATGCCACATCGCAGCCGAAGACGGCGAGGACGCAATCCGCATCATCCGCAAGCTCTTCAGCTACATCCCCCAGAACAACCTTGAGGAGACTCCCCTGGTAGAGTGCGACGACCCCATCGACCGCGTCGACGACGAGCTCAACGAAATCATCCCCGACTCGGCCAACAAGCCCTACGACATGTACCGCGTCATCGGCGCCATCGTCGACAACGGCGAGTTCCTGGAAATTCAGCCCGACTACGCCAAGAACCTCATCATCGGCTTCGCCCGCATGAACGGCCAGGCCGTCGGCGTGGTGGCCAACCAGCCCAAGTTCCTCGCCGGCGTGCTCGACAGCAACGCCTCGCGCAAGGGCGCACGCTTCGTCCGCTTCTGCGACGCCTTCAACATCCCCCTCGTCACCCTCGTCGACGTCCCCGGCTTCCTGCCCGGCACCGGCCAGGAGTACAACGGCGTCATCCTCCACGGCGCAAAGCTGCTCTACGCCTACGGCGAGGCCACGGTGCCCAAGGTAACCGTCACCCTGCGCAAGAGCTACGGCGGCAGCCACATCGTGATGTCGTGCAAGCAGCTCCGCGGCGACATGAACTACGCATGGCCCACCGCCGAAATCGCCGTCATGGGCGGTGCCGGCGCCGTCGAGGTCCTCTACGCCAAGGAGGCCAAGGCAAGCGAAGACCCCAAGAAGGTCCTGGCCGAAAAGGAGGCCGAGTACAACAAGCTCTTCTGCAACCCCTACAACGCCGCACGCTACGGGTACATCGACGACGTCATCGAGCCCCGCAACACCCGCTTCCGCGTCATCCGCGCCCTGCAGCAGCTGGCCACAAAGAAGGTTGTCAACCCCGCCAAGAAACACGGCAACATCCCCCTGTAAGGTTAAATTTCCGGCAGGCGAAGCGGAACAGGATATATTCAGCCAATGTAGGGACATCGCTTTGCGATGTCTGGCTGACAATCAGGCTGATGCCTGAACGTGCCAAAGGCACGTCCCTACATTTCCGACAATTCCGCGAAACCTACAGACCGGATTACACACCTTCTTTAAACAAGTAAAAAGAAAGCAAAAATGACAAAAAAACTGATAACCCTGCTGATTGCTCTCGCCTTTGTCACGGCCGCACAGGCCCGCGGCAACCGCAAGGCACTGCGCATCAACGAGGTGATGGTCGAAAATACCGCCAACGTCGTTGACGAATACGGCAACCGCAGCGGCTGGATCGAGATTTTCAACGGCAATTTCGCCCCCGTCGACATCTCCAGCGTCTTCCTTTCGACCGACCGCAATCAGCCCAAGATGTACCCCGTGCCCCTCGGCGACGAGCGCACCAACATGGGCAAGCGTCAGAGCATTATCTTCTTTGCCGACAACATGCCCACCCGCGGCACCTTCCACACCAGCTTCGT
Organism: Muribaculaceae bacterium; assembly: GCA_051871645.1. Taxonomy (GTDB): domain Bacteria; phylum Bacteroidota; class Bacteroidia; order Bacteroidales; family Muribaculaceae; genus CAG-873. Next base: position 17,341 of record JBJEDC010000096.1, read on the forward strand.
GCTCCGGCCCGGGCAGGAGAACACCATCTTCCTGTTTGACGCCGACGGCTCGCTCATCGACGAGGTAACCGTCCCCGCCACCCTCGCAGCCGACCAGAGCTACGCCCGCAGCGTAGACGGCGAAGGCGAGTGGCAGGTGCGCAAAGGCACCAACGAGGAAGGCCAGTACATCACCCCCGCCGGCGAGAACACCATCCGCGACACCAACAACCGCATCGACCAGTTCGCCGAGAAGGACGAGAACGGCTTTGCCATGACCATCATGGCCATGGGCATCGTCTTCACCGCCCTGCTCGTGCTCTGCCTCTGCTTCTACGCCATCGGCGAAATCGGCAAGTACTTCTCGCGCGTCAAGAAGGCCGAGTCGCAGGGCATCGCCGTCACCGACCTCAGCCGCGACGACCATGACTCCGGCGAGGAAATCGCCGCCATCACCATGGCCCTCCACCAGCACTTCAACGTGCACGACACCGAGAGCAACCTGCTCACCATCCGTAAGATACGCCGCGCCTACTCACCCTGGTCGTCAAAGATCTACGGCATAAACCAGATCGGCCAGATGCGTTGAGCGCGGGCCATTGTTTCATTTCATAAACGACAAAAGACAGAACAATGAAAGAATACAAGTATAAAATCAACGGCAACAACTACAGCGTCACCATCGGCGATGTAGACGACAACAAAGTTGAAGTCCTTGTCAACGGCGTACCCTACAAGGTAGAGATGGAGAAGAAGCCCGAGGCTCCCGTCGCCGTCAAGCGCCCCGCCGCCGCTCCCCGCACCGCCACCGGCGAAAAGATTGTGGCCAAGCCCGCTCCCGCCGCCGGCAACGGCTTCACCGTCAAGGCTCCCCTGCCCGGAACCGTCCTGTCAATCCCCGTCAAGGTGGGCGACACCGTCAAGGCTTCGGATCCCGTAATCATCCTCGAGGCCATGAAGATGGAGAACTCGGTAAACGCCGGTCGCGATGGCCGCGTGGCTTCGATTGTCGTCAACGCCGGCGACGCCGTCCTCGAAGGCGCTCCCCTCGTCACTCTCGAATAAGCAAAGTCGCACAATAACAAGCTAATAAAGTAAATTTATGGCAGAGACATCATTCGGCGACTTCATGCTCAGCAATCTCCAGCGCTTCTGGGAGCTGACAGGCTTCGCCAACGCCGAAATCGGCAACTTCGTCATGCTGCTCGTCGGCCTCTTCTTCATCTGGCTTGCCATCAAGAAGAACTTCGAGCCCATGCTGCTGGTGCCCATTGGCTTCGGCATACTCATCGGCAACGTTCCCTTCAACACCGGCGCCGGCCTCGAGATAGGCATCTACGAGGAAGGTTCGGTGCTCAACATCCTCTACAACGGCGTCAGCGCCGGCTGGTATCCCCCGCTCATCTTCCTGGGCATCGGTGCCATGACCGACTTCAGCGCCCTCATCGCCAACCCCAAGCTCATGCTCATCGGCGCCGCAGCCCAGTTCGGCATCTTCGGCGCATACATGGTGGCCCTGGCAATAGGCTTCTCGCCCGACCAGGCCGGTGCAATCGCCATCATCGGCGGTGCCGACGGCCCCACGGCAATCTTCCTGTCGTCAAAACTGGCCCCCAACCTCATGGGCGCCATCGCAGTGTCGGCTTACTCGTACATGGCACTCGTGCCCGTTATCCAGCCGCCTCTGATGAAGCTCTTCACCACCAAGAAAGAGCGCCTCATCAAGATGAAGCCCGCCCGTGCCGTCTCGCAGAACGAGAAGATTATCTTCCCCATCGTGGGCATGCTCCTCACCTGCTTCGTCGTGCCGTCGGGCCTGCCCCTGCTGGGTATGCTCTTCTTCGGCAACCTGCTGCGTGAGTGCGGCGTCACCACCCGTCTGGCCAAGACGGCCTCCAACGCCCTCACCGACATCGTCACCATCCTGCTGGGCATGACCGTCGGCGCCTCCACCCAGGCCTCGCAGTTCCTCACTCCGCAGACAATCTTCATCTTCTTCCTCGGTTTCATGGCTTTCGTCATCGCATCCAGCTCGGGTGTGCTGTTCGTCAAGCTGTTCAACCTTATCCTCCCCAAGGACAAGAAGATCAACCCGCTCATCGGCAACGCCGGCGTATCCGCCGTGCCCATGAGCGCCCGCATCTCGAACAACATGGGTCTGAAGTACGACCCGCAGAACTACCTGCTTATGCACGCCATGGGCCCGAACGTGGCCGGCGTCATCGGCTCGGCAGTAGCTGCCGGCGTCCTCCTCGGCTTCCTCGCCTGACCCCATCCCTCATTAACCCCGAAGGGGCTGCCCGCTTGCGCAGGCAGCCCCTTCGGCTGTTAAGCGGCGAGCTCGCCGCTTAACTCAAATCTTGCGTATACCCATTATATGCCGCACTTCGCGCAGGGTTTCCGATGCCGATGCGCGAGCCACCTCGGCGCCGCGGGCCAGCACCTTGCGCATGTAGTCCTCGTCCTTGAGGATTTCGGCGGTGCGCTCGCGGATGGGGTCGGTGACCTTGAGGATGTCCTCGGCCAGCTGCTTCTTCAGGTCGCCGTAGCGGATCGAGCAGTCGGCGTAGGCGTCCTTGTACTGCTGCACAATCTCCGGCGTCGACGTCAGCTCGAGCAGGCTGAACAGGTTGGCGATGGGCTCGCTCACGGGCGAGTTGGGCGCCTGTGGTCCCTCGTCGGTGACGGCGCGCATCACCTTTTTACGCAGGGCCTTGGGCTCGTCGATGAGGTAGATGCAGTTGCCTTCGCTCTTGCCCATCTTGCCCGAGCCGTCGAGGCCGGGAACCTTGACGGGCTTGTCCGAGAACTGGAAATCCTCGGGCTCGATGAACTCCTCGACACCGTAGAACGAGTTGAAGCGGCGGGCGAAGCGGCGTGTCAGCTCAAGGTGCTGCAGCTGATCCTTGCCCACGGGCACCCAGCGGGCCTTCTGCGCCAGGATGTCCACGGCCATCAGCGTAGGATATGTGAGCAGGCCGGCGTTGACGCGCTTGTTGGTGGAGGCGCCGATAATCTCGTGCTCGAAAGCTTCATCCGAGTCGTTCTCCGGAGTCTTGAGGCCCAGCGCCTTGCGCGCCTTGTCCTTGAACGAGGCCGTGCGCATGAGCTCGCCGATGCCGACGTGCATGTTCATCAGCAGGTACAGCTCGCTCAGCTCGGGGACGTCGCTTTGTACAAAGATGGCGGCCTTTTCAGGGTCGATGCCGGCGGCGAGGTACTGCGCCAGGATGCCGCGGACGCTCTCGTGCAGGGCGTCGGGGTCGGTGCTGGTGGTCAGCGCGTGCAGGTCGGCGATGAAGAAACGGCAGTCGTAGTCGTTCTGAAGCTTGACAAACTTGCTCAGGGCGCCGTAATAGTTGCCCAGGTGCAGGTTGCCGGTGGGGCGTATGCCCGACAATACTATCTCTTTTGACATATCGTGATTTTATTCGTTATTGGCTGTATATTTTTATTAGGTGCAAAATTACGAAATTTCTGCCTAAATTGTTAACAATATTTGAATTAGAATGTCTATATTTGCAAAAATAAATCATAGCATTGTTTTTTACGACAAATCCCAACCATTCGCTCACATTTGCCATGAAAATTAAAGTTTTTCTTGCTGTAATATCCCTATTTGTTGCAGGCACGCTGATGGCGCAGTCGACCTCCGCTCCCAAACGCGAGTTCCGCTCGTCCTGGATAGCCGGCATCAACATCGACTTCGCCGCCTCGCTCGGCGAGAGCGGTATCAAAACGCGGCTCACCCAGTATCTCGACGCCATGCAGGCCCAGCACTTCACCGGCGTCTGCTTCCATGTGCGCTCGCACGGCGACGCCTACTACAGATCGGACCTCGAACCCTGGAGCCAGTACATCTCGGGCACCCGCGGCAAAGACCCGGGCTGGGATCCCCTGGAGTGGATGGTGACCGAGTGTCACAAGCGCGGCATGGAGTGCTACGCCTGGGTCAATCCCTTCCGCGTATCCACCTCCGGCGTCCTCACCTCCACCTCCTTTGACCGGCAATGGAACAGCAACGGCTGGCTGCTGCAGGGAACGGCAACTCCCGGCTACGTCGTCTTCAACCCCGGCATCCCCGCAGCGCGCCAGCACTGCCTCGATGTCATAAAGGACATATACACCCGCTACAACATCGACGGCATGCTGTTCGATGACTATTTCTATCCTGCCGGAGGAACCGCCGAGGACGCAACCGCCGGAGACTACAACCTATGGAAAAACAGCGGCACGGATCTGTCGATAGGCGACTGGCGCCGCGAAAACGTCAACTCATTTGTCAAGGAGGTCTACGATGCCATCCAGGCCGACCGTCCTGACATACGCTTCGGCATCAGCCCCCGTGGCGTAGGAGGCGCCTCCGGTGATAAATACGGCGTGGGGAAACCCAATGTATCCTCATCCGACGGCATGTATTCGGAAATCTACTGTGACCCGCTGGCATGGCTCAACGAAGGCACTGTCGACTTCATCTCGCCCCAGATTTACTGGCCGACAACCCACAACACAGCTCCCTTCGAACCACTCGCGCAGTGGTGGGACAAGGTGAGTGCCAAGTTCAACCGTCAGCTATACGTCTCTCCGGCAGCCTACCGTCTGGGCGAAACATCGGGTACATCTTATATCGGCGGCAACACCGCCACCGGCTGGAATGAACTGGCGACACAGGTCGGGATTACCCGCGAGAACGTCAAAAACGGCTCATGCGGCATGATCTGGTACAGCACAAAATGGCTGAACGGCCCGACGGCCACCGGCCTGGGCGACTATCTGCTTAAAAACGAATACACCGCCCCGTCCCTCATCCCCGCAGTCACCTGGAAGGACGCTCCCGTCTACGACGCTCCATCCGGTCTGAAACTGAGCGGGACAACGCTGTCGTGGACTGCCGTCCCCGGCGCCAGGACCAACTCCATCATCCGCTACACCGTCTACGCCGTCCCCGAGGAACTGTCTGTGGAGGAGGCCGCCGACGCAAGAGGTGACGGCCTGGACTCGAAATACCTCCTCGGCATCACCTACGACCCCGCCTATACCCTTTCCTCGGCCAAGGCCTCGGGCTGCTGGTACGCTGTCTGCGTCTACGACGGCTACGGTCTGGAGAGCAAGCCCGCCACCCTCAACTACGTCGCCCGCGACCCCGCCCCCAAGCCCCTTCTCGTCGCCCCGGAAGCCGGCACCACCTTAGGCGACGGAGACATCGTCTTTGAATGGTTCGTAGACGACATAACCGGCATCGACAGCTATGTCCTTGAGGTCTGCAAGAGCGGCGACGGCTTCGCCAACGTACTGCACAAGGCCACCGTCACCGGCACCACCGCCTCTGTATCTGCCCGCAAACTCGGCAACGGCACGTTCGACTGGCGCATCACCGCCAAAGGCTCCGGTCTTACGTCCACCGCCTCCGACATCGCCTCCTTCACCGTCGCCGACCTCCCCGCCGGCACAGTCGAGGAGGGATACATCCCCGTCACCGACGGCAGCAACTACGACGAAGTCGACAACCTCGTCATCGAGAGCCTCTGGTTCCGCAGCACCAAGGACGGCTTCGGCAACATGAACACGGGCTTCGATATATCCGGGAGCAGCACACAGCGCGGCATGGTTGCCACCACCGACGCCGTCTACGTTACCCGCCGCTCAGCCAACAGCGCCAGCGCCAATACCAAGATTTTCCTTGACAAATACAGCCCCGTCACCGGTGAATTTTCAGGCGCACTCGAACTCGACGACAAGGCTGCCGTCCACGGTCTCTACCCCAACAACGATGTCATCAAGGACAACGCAGGCAACCTTGTCATTTCCAACCTTTCCACCAATATCCGCACAAACAACATCTACCTCTACAAGGTAGATACCGAGACCGGCGACCTTACTCTCGTAGCAAGACTTGGCGCTCCGGCAGGGTCGACTTCCACTTCCTACAGAGTAGACCATGTCGGCATCTACGGCGATGTCACATCCGAACCGTTCTACGTCTTCGCCGGTGTGGCAAACGCATCCTCCATCTTCCGCTGGACAATCAACGACCCCGAAACAACGGTCTCACCCACCTCCTACACCATCCGGTCTTTCTATCCTACGTCAGCCGGCACTCTTGGCAGCGCTCCCCGTGTAATTCCCGTTTCTGCCACTCAGGTCTGGGTAGACGGCAGCAATACGGCAATGACGCTTTACACACTCAATACCGGCAATCGTCCCGGGCAAACCACGGCCACCGCCACTGCCACCTTTGCATCGGCAAGCTCTCTTAAGCCCACAGCCGCCACTGACAACGGAGGTGCCCTTTTCACCTTCCAGGACAAGCCCTATATCGTCTACAACTGCGAGCCTTCAACCGGCAACAGTTCCTACGGCAAGTTCAACGTCGCCCGCATGAGCAGCGCCAACAGTCTCACAGACCTCACAAAGATGTGGACGATTCCCGCCGAAGGCATCGGCAGCAAATCCTCCGGCACTATGGGCGCTCCTGTCGATGTGGTGGAACAGCCCGACAAATCGGCGCACATCTATCTGTACACGCCCGCAAACGGCCTTGCCGCTTACCGCATGTACGACAAGTCGGGCGCCACAGGCGTTGATGACATCGCCGCCGACAAGGCCGACGCGGCATTCAGGGTAACAGGCCGCACTGTCACCCTTGACGGCGCACGCGGCATCACCGCCTACAGCCTCTCCGGCGCCGTCGTCGCCACCTCCGCCGGTGACACGCTCGTCCTCCCCGCTCCAGGCACCTACATCGTCGCCGCCGACCTCCGCCGCACCCTCGTCGCCGTCAGATAAACAGCCACCATACATCAAAAAGCCCGGCCTCAGTCTCGAGGTCGGGCTTTTTACTTGCCTGGTATTATGCCTTACTTGGTTTCGTGGGGGGTGACGCCGGCGAGTTCGGGGTCAATCATGATGCGGCCGCAGTACTCGCAGACGATGACCTTTTTGTGCATCTTGATTTCGGCCTGTTTCTGGGGCGGGATACGGTTGAAGCAGCCGCCGCAGGCATTGCGCTCGACATAGACGATGCCGAGGCCGTTGCGGGCGTTCTTGCGGATGCGCTTGAAGGCGTTGAGGGTGCGCTCGTCAATCTTGGGTTCGAGAGCCTGGGCCTGGGCACGGAGCGACTCCTCCTGCTCGCGGGTCTCGCTGACGATTTCGCTCAGCTCCTCCTTTTTCTCGGCCAGGGTGTGCTCGCGGTCCGAGAGGTTGTCCTCAGTCTGGGCGATTTCGGTCTGCTTGTTCTCGATTACGCGCTGAGCCTCGTTGATGTGCTTCTCGCAGAGCTGGATTTCGAGGGTCTGGAACTCGATTTCCTTGGTGAGGAGGTCGAACTCGCGGTTATTGCGTACGTTATCGAGCTGCTCCTTGTAGCGGGCGATGAGGTCACCGGCGCGGCGGATTTTCTCCTGCTCGCGGGCCAGTGTCTCGCGCTTCTCGGCGATTTCGCCCTTGTAGTTCTCGATGCGGGTGTGCAGGCCGGCAATCTCGTCCTCCAGGTCCTTGACCTCGAGGGGCAGTTCGCCGCGGATCTGGCGGATGCGGTCAATCTCGCTGAGGATGGTCTGCAGCTGGTAGAGCGATTTGAGGCGCGACTCTACCGAGGCCATCTGTTCGTTTTTGTTTTCGTTTGCCATATTGGGTATTTTAAGTTATTCAGTTTTCAGTTTCGCCGTAATAATGGACGGGGTTGGTACCGACCTCTGATTTATAAACCGTTAATCCGGCGAATTTGTCAGTTATAATCCTGTAAAAAATGTCTTTGGCGTATTCCTCGGTCTCGTAATGGCCGATGTCGATGATGAGGATGTCGTTCTGACAGTCGACGAAGTCGTGATAGCGGACATCGCCGGTGATGTAGGCCTGTGCCCCTGCCGCCACGGCGTCGCCGATGAACTCGCCGCCCGAGCCGCCGCACATGGCAACGCGGCTGATGAGCGTGTCGGCGTCCATGGCGCGGGTGTAGTCCGAACAGCGGGCCACCCTTGCGCCGAAGGTCTTCAGCACATGGTCAATAAACTGTGCCGGCTTCATGCGCTCGTCAAGGACTGCGGTGACACCGAGACCAATCGACGGGTCGGAGTTGAGGGGCTGCAGGAGCTCGTAGGCCGGGCACTCGTACGGGTGCGTCTGGCGCATGTTCTCGAGCACCCGCGACAGTGCGGGGTACGGCACCATCACCTCCACCTTTACCTCGGCTTCGGTGTGCAGCTCGCCCACCTTGCCCACGTATGGATGAGCGCCGGGCTGGGCCTCGAAAGTGCCCGTCCCGTCGGTATTGAACGAGCAGCAGTCGTATTTTCCGCCTGGAGCCACCGTGCCCGCGCCGCCGTCGAACATGGCCATGCGCACGCTCTCGGCGGCGGTGACAGGCACCATCACCCCTAACTTGTACCATTTCGGCTTCATGGGCGACAGTGCGCCTAATACGCGGGCGCCGAGCTTCCCGGCCATGGTGTACGACACGCCGCCGGGGGCATTGTCGAGGGCGGTGTGACTGCTGTAGACGCTCACGCCGGCGGCGATGGCGTTCATCACCGCAGCCTCGACGGGCGTGCGGCCGGTCAGGCTCTTCAGCCCCTTGAAAATCAGGGGATGGTGACTGACGATGAGGTTGCACTTGCGCGCGATGGCCTCGTCGACGACTTCGGGGGTGACGTCGACGCAGACAAGCACGCCGGTGCACTCGGTACGGGGCGTGCCGACCTGCAGGCCGGTGTTGTCCCAGTCCTCCTGCCACGAGCGCGGCGCAACCGCCTCAACAGCGGCGATGATGTCTCCTGTCAGCATATACGGTTGAAAATCATTTTATTTCCTGGGTTGGGAGGGGTGCTGTCAGAATGGTCCAGATGCTAGGAGCATAGGACTAAGGGTGAAGGGAACGTACTAACGTACGTGACCGAACCCGCATGTCCGTAGCGACGCCGCAGATGGGCCATTATCACAGCGCCCCGGCGGCCTCCTCGTTGACGATGAGTTTTAGCTCGTCGAGCTGCTTCTGGTCGAGGCGCGCGGGAGCGTCGAGCATAACGTCGCGGCCCGAGTTGTTCTTGGGGAAGGCGATGCAGTCGCGGATGGAGTCGAGACCGGCGAAGAGCGAAACCCAGCGGTCGAGACCGTAGGCCAGGCCTCCGTGAGGGGGTGCGCCGTACTTGAAGGCGTTCATCAGGAAGCCGAACTGCTCCTGGGCCTTTTCGGGCGTGAAGCCGAGGATTTCGAACATCTTGGCCTGCAGGGCGGCGTCGTGGATACGGATTGAGCCGCCGCCGACCTCAACACCGTTGACAACCATGTCGTAGGCGTCGGCACGGACGTCCTCGGGCTTGGTGTCGAGCAGAGGAATGTCCTCGTCCTTGGGATGGGTGAACGGGTGGTGCATGGCCATCAGGCGCTGCTCCTCGTCGCTCCACTCGAACATGGGGAAGTCGACGACCCACAGGCAGGCGAACTTGTTCTTGTCGCGCAGACCGAGCTGACGGCCCATCTCCAGGCGCAGCTCGCACAGCTGCTTGCGGGTTTTCATGACGTCCTCGCCGCTCATAAGCAGGATGAGGTCGCCGGGCTTGGCCTCCATCTTGGCGGCCAGCTGCTGCAGCACTTCCTGGCTGTAGAACTTGTCGACGCTGGACTTGACGGTGCCGTCCTCGCCCACGCGGGCGTAGACAAGGCCCTTGGCGCCAATCTGCGAGCGCTTTACAAACTCGGTGAGGCCGTCAAGCTGCTTGCGGGTGTATGTGGCGGCGCCGGGGGCGACGATGCCGCCGACGTATGCGGCGTTGTCGAAGACTCCGAAGCCGTGGCCCTTCATGATGTCATCGACCTCGACGAACTTCATGCCGAAGCGGAGGTCGGGCTTGTCCGAACCGTAATATTTCATGGCGTCGGCCCAGGGCATGCGCTGGAAGGGCTCTGTGAGCTCGATGCCGCGCAGCTCCCTGAACAGGTGCTTGGCCATGCCTTCGAAGAGCTCTATGATGTCCTCCTGCTCGACAAAGCTCATCTCGCAGTCAATCTGGGTGAACTCGGGCTGACGGTCGGCGCGCAGGTCCTCGTCGCGGAAGCATTTTACAATCTGGAAATAGCGGTCCATGCCCGACACCATCAGCAGCTGCTTGAGCGTCTGAGGTGACTGGGGCAGAGCATAGAACTGACCGGGGTTCATGCGCGAGGGCACGACGAAGTCGCGGGCACCCTCGGGAGTCGAGCCTACCAGCATCGGGGTCTCAATCTCCAGGAAGCCCTTCGAGTCGAGGTAGCGGCGCACCTCCATGGTCATGCGGTGACGCAGCTCGAGGTTCTGGCGCACGCAGGGACGGCGCAGGTCAAGGTAGCGGTAGCGCATGCGCAGGTCGTCGCCGCCGTCGGTATTGTCCTCGATGGTGAAGGGAGGGACCTCGCTGGGGTTGAGAATTGTCAGCGAGTCGGCCAGCACCTCGATGTCGCCGGTGGGGATATGGGCGTTCTTGGCGGTGCGCTCGGCAACCTTGCCCTTCACCTGCACCACATATTCGCGGCCCAGGCGGTTGGCCAGCTCGTTGAGCGCCTCGTCATGCTCGTCGTTAAACACTATCTGCGTGATGCCGTAACGGTCGCGCAGGTCCAGGAAAGTCATGCCGCCCATTTTGCGTACACGCTGAACCCAGCCTGCCAGCGTAACCTGCCGGCCGGCATCACCTATGCGGAGATTTCCGCAAGTCTCAGTTCTGAACATTGTCTTATAAGGAATTTATTTCCGTTAAATAAAAGTTGCCAATAAAAATGTGTCAAAAAATCGGCCGAGCAGGCCGCAATTCTGTCCTTGACAGAATTTCAAATCATAAATTTCAGTAAATCAGCACATTACAATCGCAAAAATCACATACGCGCACACCAACCGAAATTTACAACACAAAGGTACGGATTTTTTGCCCAAATGACAAACCAGGACTTACCGGCCATTCCCCTATTTGGCTTTTTCATGCAATTTAAGTACCTTTGCGACGTAATAGGTTACGGCCACCCGTCGTCTCGCGGCGGATGTCCGTTGAAAAGGGAACGGAGTGCGATTCTCCGACAGACCGGCTGCTGTGATTTCCGCCCGGACAGTCCCGCCACAAGGCCACTGACAAGCCTGAACAAGGTAGTCGGGAAGGCGGCGGTGACAAAGGAATAAGTCAGAAGACCTGCCATTACACGACCCGCAAGGCTTTCCAGGAAACAGAGCCCGGAGTCGGACGCAATGACAAAGACCGCAACCCTGTCGGGCGATAGGCCAATGCAGGACGTGCCTCCAACACGTCAATCCCATGTATGGTCAGAGCATGCCATTCCAAGCGTCCGTTCAACATCCGAGTATAACATCCGTCAAGGACAGCCCTAAAGGTTGTCCTTTTTTTGTCGCCGCACGCACATGCGTCCGGCCTTTAACGTTGCATTCGCTTTACTCAACAATCATTATCACTAACCAAATTCAGTTTTATGAACTTTATCAGACAACTAACACTCACCCTGCTGCTTGCGGTGACGGCACTCTTGCCGTCGACCGTGCAGGCCGCCTGGGACGAGAGCGCCGGCATGTACTACATGCGCACGAGCGACGGTCTGGACGAGCCGTACAAGGTTACCGGCTCCATCACTTTCAAGTCGCAGTCAGGAACCACCATACCCGGCTACCGCGACTGCGGAGTGGTCTTTGTTCCGGCCAACGCCGGCGAGGTCATCACCGTCAAAATCGAGGAAATCGACCTCGAAGACAGCAACTACCTCCTCGCCTACGACGGTGCAATCGGGAAAGTCGGCTCAGGCACCTCAGACGGCAAAGAACAGTCAACATACCTGCCTGCAGGCTGGGTGAAGAAATTCACCGCTGCCAACGCCGGCGAGACGTACACGTCTACCTCCCCCGACGGCAAATTGTCGTTCGGTTTCCACTCAAGCAGTGCCAACAGCCAGAAAGGCTTCACCATCACCGTCACCAGCATGTCTCTCAAGGACATGGAGTACGGCAGCGCCTTCACCGAGACCGTAGCCGCTCCCTGGCGCGGCAAACGCAACGCCGAGATTGCCATACTGAACGTCAACATGGACGGCGGAGGCAATCCGCTGACCCTCAACAACGCCACCTTTGACCTGTCGCAGCTCAACGCCGCCGAGTTCAAGGGCGTTCGCGTCTATCGGGGCAAGGTCGGCGCCACGCCCCTTGCCACAGCGAAGGACGGCGCCGCAACTCTGTCCGTCAGCGACCTCGTCCTCAACAGCGGCGACAACCGCCTTATAATCGTAGCCGACCTGCCCGCCGACTTCACCGGCACAATCCCCGCCGTACCTGTGACGGCTCTGACCGTGGACGGCACATCCCGTAGCGTAGCCAATAATGCCGAGACCACCGAAATTCTGCCTTATGTGCTCATCGGCACCGACCACGTCACCTATACAGTCGGCGACGCCATCGACTTCTATGACGACGGCGGCAAGGACGGCAAAATCAGCGAGAATTTCAGCGGGATGGTCACCTTCGTTCCCGCAACCGCAGACCAAAAGGTCAAAGTCGACTTCTCGAAGCTCGATCTCTTCAACACCTCGAGCACCGGCAAGAACGACATTCTCACCGTCTACAATGGACGCGATGACAGCGCCCCGCTGCTTGCCACCCTGCTCACCGAGACAAGATTTGTCAAATCAACAGCCGAGGACGGCTCGCTGACAGTCAAGCTCGTCAGCACCACCGGCATACCCAAGGACGGCTTCGAGGCCGTTGTCACGCAGTATCTGCCCGGCAACATGACCTTCTCAAGTGTCAACGGCAGCAACCCCGCGACAGCCGGGACCGTTTCGGCAGGACAGAAGAACGTGTCTCTCGCCGCCTTCGATATCCTCACCGACAACAACGCCTCGCCGCTGAAACTCACCGGTATCAACGGCACCTGCAACCTCCCTGCGGCATTTAAGAACGTACGCGTATACGCGTTCGGCGAAAAGCCCGGTACAGACATCTCCAAAGCCACCCTCGTCGCCGGTCCCGCCGATGGCAGCGCCGCCCTTGCCCTCGCCGCCAACTGCGAGCTGATCGAGGGTCACAACAACTTCACCGTCGTGGCCGACATGGCCGACGACCTGCTCAACGACGCACAGCTCACCCTCGGCGTCTCCGGCGTCAAAATCGGTGACGCCGACCATACCGTAGAGGGCGCCACGGGCACCGTCACCATAGCCAACACCTACAGCTCGGTTCCCAGCACGCACGAGGTCATCCTATACGACGCATGGGACTTCCTGCCCACCTACAATCCTTCCGTCACCTACGCCAAGAAATACAACATCGGCACCACCGACGAGGTCACCGTCTTTGTCCCCGCCGAAAAAGGCGCCGTGGCCGAGATAAACTTCAGCTCGTTCAAATGCGGCAGCTCCGCCAAGTTCGCCGTCTACAGCGGACGCGAGGCCAAGGCCGAGAACATGCTGTGGGAGATGAACTCCGGCAACCGCACCACCGGTCCTGCCGGACGTCTGCGCTCGACAGCCGCCGACGGTACACTCACCGTCGTCTTCAATCCCAACACCGAATATTCGTACAGTACCGAGGCCGGATGGGAGGCCACCGTCAAACCCTTCGTCAATCACGCCATGACAGTGACAGGGGTTGAGGCAAGCCGTCCCGTCGCCTCGGCACTGGCCGCCGGTGCAAGCGGCGAGCGCATGCTCGACTTCTCCCTCGTCACCGAGGGCAACCTTACCCAGAAAAAGATTGAGGCCATTAGCCTCTCCATCGACGGCGCCGACGCTGTCAGCGCCGTCAGCGTCTATAGTTCCACCACCGGCAGCCGCGAGGACGCCGTACTCTTCGGCACTGTCCAGAACCCCGGAGCCGAAGCCAAGGTAACCGGTTCGGCTCTTCTTACCGAGGGTAACAACTGGTTCTTCGTCGAAGCCGACATCAAGGAAGATGCCGCCGTCGACACAAACGTACGCATCGGCGTAACCTCCGTCACCGACGCCGACAATGTCACCGACGCGCTCACCGGGGGCAACCCCGAAGGCGGCCGTCTTGTCAAGTACATCATCGTGCTCAGCGCCGGCGAACATCTGATGACAATCTCATCACCCATGACCTGGTACGATGACGGCGGCGCCGAGGGCAAGATTTCGAGCCGCATCGCCGCCACGTATATCTTCGTGCCAAAGGAGGAAGGCTATGCCATCACCCTTGACGCCTCGCAGTTCAGCATCGGCAACGGACACATCTACGTTTACTCCGGCCGTAAGGCCGACGAGGCCGCCTCACTGGGTTCGGTCACCGGATACAGCACTACCAACGGGCCCAAGGCTCTCGTCTCCACCGCCGCCGACGGCTCGATGACCGTCACCGTGAGCGGTCCAAGCGGAAGCACCCTCGAGGGCTTCACTATGACCGTCGGCCTGCACAAGAAGATGGACTACACCCTCTCCGGGGTCACCGCCGCTGCCGCTGCCGACGCCAATGTCCTGCGCGGCAACAGCGACGCTCCCCTGATGATTGTCAAGACCACTGTCGAAGGCGACAAGGGCGACAACAAAATCGGCGGCATCTCCGTCGACCTGTCGGGCTGCACCGCCGCTGCCGACATCAAGGCCGCACACCTATATTATATGGGCGACCTGTCCAAGTTCAACGCCGCCCTGGCACGTCCCGTGGCAAGCGTAGACAACCCGCAGGGCACCGTCACCTTCGAGGGTGACGTAGACCTCACGCGCAACGGCGACCACTACTTCGCCGTCACCGCCGACATCGACGGCAACGCCGCCGTCGGCAACACCGTCTCGGCCCGCCTCGCCGGCATCGCCTTCAACGGCGCTCCCGTCAGCGAGCTCCCGGCCGACGCCTTCACGCGCACCGTCCGCGGCGGTCTTAAAGGCACCTTCACCATCGGAGGCGACAATGCCGACTACGCCACCTTCGCCGCCGCCGCCACCGCTCTGGCAGGCGGTATCGAGGGTCCCGTGACATTCTGGGTCGCCGACGGCACCTACGCCGAGAATGTAGCCTTCACCGGCGCTCCCGGTGCCTGCGAAACCTCGCCCGTCATCATCCGCAGCGCTTCGGGCAAAGCCGACGGCGTAGTGCTCACCGGCAACTACTCGTCCTCGGCCAACGAGGCCATCGTCAGCGTCAAGGATACTCCCTGGCTGACCATCGAGGGCATTACCGTCGCCGCAGGCAGTCAGAAATACAAGAACGGCATAATCGTCAAGGAAGACTGCCCGCACTTCACCCTGCGCGGCTGCACCGTCACCGCCGACATGGCCACCGACTACAGCGGCATCAACCTTTTCCGCAATTATGTCAGCATCAACGAGGCCGGCCATAACAACGACTACATGACGATAGAAAACTGCCGCCTCACCGGCGGCCGCTACGCCCTGTATCTGGGCGGCACGTCGTATGTTGCCCTGCCCAAGGAGACCGGCCTTGTGGTCCGCGGCAACACCGTCAGCGACGCCGGACGCACCGGCATCTATATCTATGCCGAGGACAACGCCACCGTCACCGGCAACACCGTGACGCACAGCGCCGCTCCCAAGAACTACTCCGGTCTTGAGCTTACACGCCTGCGCTTCGCCTCCGTAGTCAGCCACAACCGCATCGTCAGCACCGGCTCGAACGACAACAACGGCATATATCTCCGCGACGGCGTCTACGGCACTGTAGACACTCCCGTGCGCATCTTCAACAACGATGTCATCCTCAACGGCGCCGCAAGCGTCTATGCCCGTGTATTCTTTGCCAGCAACGACATCCGCAACGTCGAGGTGGCATATAACACCATGCGCGTATCGGGCTCCGAGGCTTATCTGTTGTCCACAACGGGCAAGTACAACCCGCAGAATGTCTTCGTCCACGACAATATACTCGCCAATGCCTGCACAAAGACAGCTACCGTCGACAAGTTCTGGAACGAAACCGACATCGACGGCTATCAGCTGAAACGCAACGCCCTGCAGGGCACCGTCGACAAGATTGTCACCAAGGATGACAGCAACTTTGCCGCCGCCCCGCAGTTCGCTTCGGAAACAAACTCTCGCCTCGCTTCGTGCGAAGGCCTCAACGTCGGCCTCCCCTGCTCTTTCGTCACCGACGACATCGACGGCAACGCCCGTCCCGCGACCGCCCTCACCGTCGGCGCCTACGAGTATGTACCCCTGTCGCAGGACGCTCCCGCGATGGTCGAAGGATATCCCACCGTCAGCGCCATCACCACCGCATCGGCAACCCTGAACACCCGCTGGAACATGGCCTGCCGCCAATACGCCCTTGCCGTTGAGATGAGCACCGGCGAGGAGACAGCCACCGCCGAGGCCATCAAGGCCGGCAAGAGCATCGACGCCTCTGCCGATGTCAACGCCACAGTCGTTCTCGGCAATCTCAAGAGCTCGACAGCCTACCGCATCTTCATCCTGGCCGTAAGCGACGCCGGAGTTGAGTCGGAGATTGTCGCTACCGAGCCCTTCAGCACCGCACGCGTCATCCCCACGCTCACCGTCACCGACCAGGACCTGGAGGAAATCCCTGTCATCAACGCCGGCGAAAACATCACTCTTGACGCCGGTGCCGCAGGCGGTGACGCTCCTCTGTCGTACGTATGGACAGCTCAGGACGGCACTCAGGCCGGCACCACTGCCTCACTCACCGTCTCGCCCGCCGTCTCTACCCGTTACAAAGTTACCGTAACCTCGGCCGATGGCCAGACCGCAAGCACCCTCCGCAATGTCGAGGTGTACGGCGACAATGCCATATCCGACTTCGAGGACATAGCGCTCGCCCATGGCGCCGACCTCTTCCCCGCAGAGGCGGAAGGTCGTTT
>JBJEDC010000097.1:0-34034 GCA_051871645.1 Muribaculaceae bacterium
TAAAACCCGCCCCAATCGCCTTAACAAACATTAAGCACAATGCATCCTATCCCCCTGAGCAGTGCTGTCTGCCATGCCTCCACCCGGCACGCTTCCGTCCCATACCGGCCCCTTTAACGGAAAAAGTGTAGTTTCCACCACCTGATTACATGGAAAAAGTGTAGTTTTGACGCCACGATTTCATGGAAAAAGTGTATATTTGCAACATGAATTTTAGCGGAAAAGTGTCAAAGCCATGCTATACAGAAAAATACGCAAGTACATCGAAGACCATCTGAAATCTGCCGAGGACAAGATTCTTCTAGTTGAAGGAGCACGTCAGATTGGAAAGTCCTACATCATCAGAGATGTCGGAAAACAGCTCTATCCCAACTTTGTAGAGATAAATTTCGCCGAGGACGATGAGGGTGCACAGATTTTCAAAAATGTGCACTCCACCGAGGATTTCTACCTCAGCCTGAGCATGGTGGTCGGCAATCAGCTGGGCAGCTATGACGAGACTCTGGTTTTCATCGACGAGATACAGCAATACCCTCAGTTTCTGACCCTGCTCAAATTCCTGAGGGAAGAGCGCCGGTACAGATTTATAAGCAGCGGCAGCCTTCTGGGCATCGCTTTGAAGAGCACTACCTCCGTGCCCATCGGCAGCATAATCATAAAGAATATGTACCAACTTGATTTCGAGGAATTTCTCATTGCCAACGACTTCGGGCGCGAGGCCATTGACTTTATGCGAAAATCCTTTGAAAAAGGTGAGTCTTTGTCTCAGGAAGTCCATGACAAGGTGCTTGGCCTGTTCAAGCGCTATCTGCTTGTGGGTGGCATGCCCGATGCCGTCAACGAATACCTGGCCTCCCACAACATCGTGAAAGTAAGGGAAATCCAGGAATCCATCAGGGTACTGTACGGAATTGACGCTTCCCGCTACGAGAACGAGGCGACCAAAAGGCTGTACATACGCCGTATCTACAATATGATACCCTCGCAGATGGAGAACAAAAAGAAGCGCGTCGTCGCCAAGGACATACGCAACAAAACCGGTGACAGATTCAGCAACTATACCGAGGAATTTGAATATCTCATCAACTCCGGCATCGTCATAGCCTCTTACGCAATCAGCAACCCCAAGTACCCGCTCGCCGAGTCGCAGATGAAAAACATGCTTAAACTGTACATGAACGACGTAGGTATGCTGAGCGCCCAGCTGTACCTGTATAACGTCCAGCCCATCCTTAACGATATCCCCGGTATCAACCTCGGAGCGGTGTATGAGAGCGTAGTGGCTCAGGAGCTGCAGGCGCATTATAACAAGGTATTCTACTACGACAACAAGCAGAAGGGTGAGGTAGACTTCCTTGTCGACGACAGCAACACGATGAGCGTCCTGCCCGTCGAGGTCAAATCAGGCAAGGACTACACTATCCACAGCGCACTTGACAACCTCATGGCCGTCCCCGACTACAACATCAGTTCATCAGTAGTGCTATCCAACGAGCGGGAGGTAAAGACCGACGGCAAAATACACTATCTGCCAATCTATTACGTCATGTTTCTGGAGAACCGTCTGCCGTCCCCGGAAGACCGGATTTTCTGAGCAACCCCCTGCACGCTCTACATTTTGTCTTGTCGACAGAACAAAAATAGCCCGATTTTGTCTTGACGGCGAGACAAAAACAGGCATATTTTGTCTTGTCTGTAAGACGGCAGAGATTAAACCTGATAAAAACAGCCCTCCGGGGCGGGCTTGGATGGCTTGCTCCGGAGGGTCGGGTATTGTTGCGGATGGGATTACTTGTTGACGCGGAAGCGGGTGTCGCCGTCGCGGAGGTAGGCGACGGTCTGGCGGGCGGCGGCGAGGCCGGCGTTGATGTTGGCTTCGGCAGTCTGGGCGCCCATCTTCTTGGGGGTGAAGAAGACGCGGTCGGCAAATTCGGCCAGGAGCTCGTCGGCATTGTCGGGACGGATGTCGGCGACGTACTTGAGGTCGGGACGGTCGGCGAGGGCTTTCTTCAGGCCGGGCTCGTCGATGACCTCCTTGCGGGCGGTGTTGATGAGCAGGCCTTTCTTGGGCAGCAGGGTGATGAGGTCATAGCCTACCGAGCCCTTTGTCTCGGCAGTGGCGGGGATGTGCAGCGACACGACGTCGTTGAGGCGGTAGAGGTCCCTCAGGTCGTGGATGGGCTTGACGCCTGCCTCCGTCATCACCTCGTCGGGGCAGTAGGGGTCGAGGGCGCTGACCTCCATGCCGAAGCCCTTGGCGATGCGGGCAACATTGCGGCCTACCTGGCCGAAGGCGTGGATGCCCAGGCGCTTGCCCTTGAGCTCGGTGCCCGATGTGCCGTTGTACATGTTGCGGACGGCCATGACGGCCATGCCGAAGACAAGCTCGGCCACGGCGTTGGAGTTCTGACCGGGAGTGTTCTCGACGACGATGCCGCGTGCCGTGGCGGCCTGCAGGTCGATGTTGTCGTAACCGGCACCGGCACGGACGACGATTTTCAGGTTCTTGGCGGCGTCGATGACCTCGGCGTCGATTTTGTCCGAGCGCACAATCAGGGCGTCGGCATCGGCGACGGCGGCCAGGAGCTGGCTGCGGTCGGTATACTTCTCAAGGAGCTCCAGAGTATATCCGGCGTCCTCTATTTCCTTGCGGATACCGTCTGTGGCAACTGCGGCAAACGGCTTTTCGGTGGCTACCAGTACTTTCATAGCTAAGCGATTTAATCAGTGTTCCTTCTGGAAATCGTCCATGACCTTTATGAGGGCCTCTACGCTCGACAGAGGCATGGCGTTGTAGAGCGAGGCGCGGAAGCCGCCGACGTCGCGGTGACCCTTGATGCCTACGATGTCGTGAGCCGACGCGTAGTCCAGGAAGTTCTTCTCCAGCTCGGCATATTCGGGCTTCATGACAAAGGTGACGTTCATAATCGAGCGGTCCTCGTGATTGGGCACGTTGGCTACGAACATGCGGCTCGAGTCGATGGCCTCGTACAGCTTTGCGGCCTTCTCCAGGTCCATCTTCTCGATGACGTCGATACCGCCCAGCTGCTTGTAGTAGCGCAGGGTCTGCAGGGCCGAGAAGATAGGCAGCACGGGGGGCGTGTTGAACATCGAGCCCTTTTTGACGTGGGTGCGGTAGTCGAGCATCGTGGGCAGCACGCGGTCGACGTGGCCGAGGGCGTCCTCGCGGACAATCACCAGCGTCACGCCGGCGGGGGCGAGGTTCTTCTGGGCGCCGCCGTAGATAAGGTCATATTTGCTGACGTCGAACTTGCGGCTGAAGATGTCCGAGCTCATGTCGGCCACGAGGCGCACCTTGCCGACGTCGGGGTCCTTGCGGATTTCGGTGCCGTAGATAGTGTTGTTGCTGGTGTAGTGGAAATAGTCGGCATCCTGAGGCACGGCATAGTCGCGGGGGATGTATGAGTAGTTGCGGTCCTTGGACGAAGCCACGACGTCGACCTCGCCGAAGAGCTTTGCCTCCTTGATGGCCTTGCTTGCCCATACGCCCGTGTCGAGGTATGCGGCCTTTTTGGCCAGCAGGTTCATGGGCGCCATGGCGAACTGCATCGATGCGCCGCCGCCCAGCCACAGCACGCTGTAGCCTGCAGGGATTTCGAGGAGCTCCTTCACAAGGGCGTCGGCCTCGTCGATGACGGCCTGGAACTGCTTGCTGCGGTGCGAGATTTCAAGGATGGACAGTCCCATGTCAGCAAAGTTGATGACTGCCTCGGCAGTGTTCCTGATGGTGTACTGGCTCAGGATTGAAGGGCCTGCATAAAAGTTATGTTTCATGGCTTAAAACGTTTTAAGTTGGGAATTATTCATGTCTGTGTCGCGGGCCACTGACGGCTCACGTTGCAAATTAACGATAAATTTCTCTAATCCACAAAACGATACGGAGAAAGGCGTCGGTAGCTCCGTTAAATTTTGAAATAATTAACAATTGGGCCACACCCCATTTTTTGAACGTTTTGCGCATAATGCGTACCTTTGTATTGTCCCCGTAGACGAAGCCGGACAAAGACCGTGATGTAGGGACATCGCTTTGCGATGTCGTTCCGGCAAGAGGGACAACCGAATGCCACCCGACTGGCTAAACGTGCCAAAGGCACGTCCCTACATCAATTACGCTCAGCTACGCCACAGACTAACCGAAATACCGAACACTGTATGCTTATGAAGTTCAGACTGAACACGTCCACCATAACCAAACGACTCACAACCATCGTCATGATATGCCTCGCGGCCGCGCTCGCCATGCCCGCCGCCGCACAGCGGCGCAAGGCCACCAAGGCCAGGCCCACGCTGGAGGCCCTTTTCGACACCGCCGACCAGGCCCTGGTGATGTACGACACCGAGGCACTCTCCGACGCCATCGACGAAATCGCCGGCCGCCTCGACAGCGCCCGCAAGCCCGCCGAAGCCGACACCGAGCGCCTGCGCCAGCTGCGCAACCGCCAGCTCGCCCTCGACAACATGCTCAGCCGCGTCCAGCAGCTGGTCATCGTCGACTCGGTCACCGTCTCGCTCGACAGCATGCTCACCCGATACGCCCTCAGCGCCGACGCCGGCACGCTGCGGGCCGACACCGGCCTCGTGTCGTTCACTCCCGCAGGAGCCCGCGAGATATTCTTCACCGAGCGCGACGCCGACGGCCTGCTCCACATAATGGCCGCCGACATCCCCGACAACGGCGTGCCCGAGAAGGCGCGTCAGCTCAAGCTCTTCGACGACCCCGACGTGCAGACGGCATGGCCCTTCCTCATGGCCGACGGCTCGACCCTCTATTTCGCCTCCGACGCCGATACGGACGGCTCGCTGGGCGGCTGGGACATCTACATGACACGCCGCGACGAGACGGGCGAGTTCCTCGAGCCCACAAACATCGGCATGCCCTATAACTCCACCGGCGACGACATGATGCTCGTCATCGACGAATACGCCGGGCTGGGCTACTGGGCCACCGACCGCAACGCCGGCGACGGCGACGTCACCGTCTTCACCTTCGTCCCCTCCGACGCCCGCGTCAACTACAGCGCCGACCGCCCCGACATCTCCGACCTGGCCTACGTCACCTCCGTCAAGGCCACCTGGCCCGAAGGCTTCGACCCCCGCGCCGTCCTCGACAAGGCCGCAAAGGCGCGCGCCGAACACTCCGCCGCTTCCGTTTCCCGCGACGCTTTCGCCCTCAGCCTCGGCGACGGACGCGTCGTCACCGACCCGTCGCAGCTGCGCTCGCCGCAGGCAAAGGCGCTGGTAAAGGATTACGAAAGTCAGCGCAAAACCCTCGCCGACGCCGAGAACCGTCTGGCCGGTCTGCGCACACAGTACGGCCGCGGCAACAAATCCGTAGCCAACGAAATCCTCAGCCTCGAGCGGCAGCTCCCCGCCATGCGCGCACGCCTCAAAAACGCCGCCAACGCCATCATCCGCGCCGAGGCTGGCCGCTGAGCGCCGCGCCTACCCTACCCCAATCATCATCACACGCTTGCCATGAACAGCACTTTCAACCTCGACCGAATTCTCAGCACAACACGATATAACCTCCACTCCCACACCCAGTTCTGCGACGGACGCGGCACCATGGGCCAGTTCGCCCGCGCCGCCGTGGCCGCCGGCATCCGCCACTATGGCTTCAGCCCCCACTCGCCCGTGCCCTTCGACACACCTTGCAACATGAAGGCCTCCGACGTCCCCGCCTACATGGCCGAGGTGGAGCGCATACGCGCCAAATACCCGTCCGTACAGTTCTACGCCGGCATGGAGATAGACTACCTCGGACCCGACTGGGGTCCCGCCAGCCCGTACCTCAGGAGCATCGGCCTCGACTACTGCATAGGCTCGGTGCATTTCCTGCCCGCAAAAAGCGACCCCAAGCGCTTTGTCGACGTCGACGGACGCCCCGAGCGCTTCGTACAGTACATGCACGAGTATTTCGACGACGACATCGAATACGTCGTGGAGGAATTCTACCGCCGCTCGTCCGCGATGGTACGTGCCGGGGGCTTCGACATCCTCGGCCACCTCGACAAGATAGGCGCCAACGCCTCGCACTACCTCCCCGGCATCGAGCGACGCCGCTGGTACCGCGACTGCCTGGACGCCCTCGTCGACGACGTCATCGCCGGCGGGGTATGCGTCGAAATCAACACCAAATCGCTGCGTCAGACCGGCCGCATCTTCCCCGCCGAGTCCGTAGTGGCGCGCCTCTACCGCGCCCGCGTCCCCCTGGCAGTCAACAGCGACACCCACTACCCCGACCTCATCGACGCCGGCCGCCCCTACGGCCTCTCCCTCATCTGACCCGGGCTGTTGAAGCATGTAGGGACATCGCTTTGCGATGTCGGTCCGGGCCACTTATTCGCAGATGAAATCGACGCAATCGCTTTGCTATGCAAAGAAACGTGCCAAAGGCACGTCCCTACATTAGCCAACTCGAAAAACGATTGACAGGCAGATTGTGATGTAGGGACATCGCTTTGCGATGTCAGTCCTGCAGACGTGCAGATTTAACGTGCCGAAGGCACGTCCCTACATCTCATACGGTTCCGCAACACCCCGGGCCATCCCGAAGATTGCCCGGTCCGACGTGCCGAAGGCACGTCCCTACATGGGATATACATATACCTATATGGCACAAAAAAAGCTGCGCGGGACGGGCCGACGCAGCTTTGGACGTTTAAGTTTTAATGGTTACTTGATGAGGACCTTGGTAGCGGTATTGCCCTGGCGGCGGATGTAGAGGCCGGGGGCGGGGGTCTCGACGCGGACACCCTGGAGGTTGTAGTACTCGACGGGAGCGTTGCTGTCAATGACGATGTCGTTCACACCGGCCTCGTAGACGTCGTAGTAGTCGCTGTAGACGATGCGCTCGGTGTACTGGGCCTCGCCGGCGTAGGTGCGCTGGCCGATGTATTCGAGGGGATAGCCGTGCGTCGGGTCATAGGTGACGGCGGCGCTGAACTCGCTCTGATAGTCGATTCCGTTTGCCTTGTCGCCATCCACATAGCCGATTTCGCTGCTCTTCAGCTTAAGCCCGTATGCGTCATAAAGCTCACTGTAGAAAGTGAGCTGAGGACCGTCGGGAACGTATACGCCGTTGTCTTCGTCGTAGTCGTAGTCAATCTCGAATTCCTCGTCGGTGAAACTGCCGTAGGCATCGACGACGGTGTAGTCCCGCCAGGCGAATCTGGTGCCGTTCAACGTGGCGTTCATCACATAGCCGCCGTCGTTGGCCTTGTAGGTAATGGTGTAGAAGGTTTGTCTAAAGTCAGAAGGGGTAGCCGATGGCGAGGTGGAAGGCCATGGATTTCCAGAAGTC
The DNA here is from genome assembly GCA_051871645.1 of Muribaculaceae bacterium. Taxonomy (GTDB): domain Bacteria; phylum Bacteroidota; class Bacteroidia; order Bacteroidales; family Muribaculaceae; genus CAG-873. The sequence continues at coordinate 7,325 of JBJEDC010000097.1, forward strand.
GGGGAGGTTGTAGTAGCCTTTCTTGCCGGTGTCGTAGGGGGCGTGGAGGCCTATGCCAAGGTCGCAGCGCAGGACGAGCATGCTGATGTCGAAGCGGAGGCCTACGCCGGTGCCGAGGGCGAGGTCCTTGAAGAAGGTGCTGCCGCGGAGTTTGCCGCCGGGACGGGCGGGGTCGGACTTGAGCAGCCACACGTTGCCGGAGTCGAGGAAGACGGCGCCGTGGACGATGCTGTAGATGGGGAAGCGCAGCTCGACGTTGGCCTCGAACTTGAAGGTGCCCGTCTGGTCGAAATAGTCTACGGAATTATCGCCGGGGGCGCGGTAACTGCCGGGGCCGATGGAGCGGACGGTGAAGGCGCGCACCGAGTTGGCGCCGCCGCAGTAGAACTGCTCGGCATAGGGCACTTGCGACGAGTTGCCGTAGGGGTGCACGGCGCCGACGGCGGCGCGGCTGACGAGCCATGTCTCGCTGCGGCCGAGGCGGCGGCTGTAGACAACCTGAGCGGTGCCCTTGATGAACTGCGAGAAGGGTGTGCCGAAGAGGCGTTTCTCGCCCTTCTTGCCGCAGGCGGCGTAGACGGCCCAGAAGATGTTGCCGGCCTCCTGGGCGCCCAGCGAGAGGCTGAGACGGTTGTCGGCGCCGAAGGACTTGTTGAAATTGTAGCTGTACATCATCTGCGGGATGTACTGGCTGCGGAAGCTGAGGGCGACGGCGGGGTTGGCGTTCATTATCGAGTCAAAGTCCGTAGTGGTCTTCATCAGCTTGGTGTAGGTGAGCTTGAGCGGCGTGAACGACATGGACGAGTAGCGGTTCGACTGCCAGTCGTACGACATGGCCATGTTGAACTGCGCCAGCTTGAAGAAGTGCGGGCGGTTGAGGATGTCGGCGTTGAGGGTGAAGCGCGTCCAGTTTATTTCGCGGCGCGTGCGGTTGACGAAGCGCGGGGCCAGCAGGCGGGGGAAGGAGAGCGAGCCGGTGATGCCGAACTCGTACGAGTTGAAGATGCCGCCGCGGTTGCCGTGGCCGGTCTGCCATTCGTATGAGCCGTTTAGGCGCACCGACAGCTGCTCGCCGCCGCCGAAGATGTTGCGGTTGGTGAGGCCGAGGATAAGACCCGGGCCGAGGTAGCTGTTGGACTTGGAGGTGGCGTTGACCTCGACGGAGGCCTCGAGGGGCTTGTCGTCGGTGCAGGTGATGCTGACGTCGAGGAGGCGCGCCTGACGGTCGGTAGTGTCAGGGTGGGCGTCGATGGTGACCGAGCTGAAGATGCCCAGGCGCGACAGATAGGCCTGCGTGCGGTCCATGTCGCGGACGCGGAAGAGGCGGCCGGGACGGAAGGTGACGTTGTCGCGGATGACGGACGTGCGCAGCCTCTGCGGCATCTGCTTTATCAGCGTGGCCTGCGGCAGGTCGAGGGTGTCGGCCCAGTACGCCTTGCCGTTGTGGCGGTTGACGGTGACGGTGACGCGTCCGGTGCGGTATGGCTCGATGAGCGGACGGGGCAGGTTGCTGCCGAGGGTCATGCGCAGGGCTATGGAGCCGGGGTACGAGACGGAGTCGGCCAGGTATTCGATGTACTCGGGGCGGAAATAGTAGTAGCCGCGGTTGCGCAGGGCGTTGGCGATGTTGACGCGCGCGGCGGAGAGCGAGTCGGTGTCGTATCGGCTGCCGGGACGCAGGTAGGTCTGACGGGAGGCGATGGAGTCGATGAGGTGTATCAGCGCCGTCGTGTCGGGTATGAGCTCGACGCTGCGGAAGTGGAACTCGGGGCCGGTGCTGACCTTGTAGAGCACCGATGCCTTGCGGGGGTTCTTCTTGCCCGGAACCATCTCGAACGAGACGTTGCCGCGGAAATAGCCGTAGTTGTCGAGTATCTGCTCAATCATCTGCGTGCGCACGTCGGGGCGGACGTCGCTGACCAGCACGGGCTCCTCCACGAGCTTCTCGTACAGCCAGTGGCGCAGGCCTTTCTCGGGGTTGGGCCAGTTGTTGTAGACCCACAGGCCGAGGGGGAAGGGGTAGCGCCAGCTCAGCAGCGGCCAGTAGTTGTTGGGGCGCACAAAGGCGGCCTGGTAGATGTCGTCGCGCATGCCGGCGGGGATGCGGCCCGTCGAGTCGCCGATATTGTAGTCGATTTTCCTGATGCCGGTGTACAGCTGCTCGCCTTCGGGAATGCGGCGCGTGGTGGAGCACCCGACAGCCGCCAGCACCATGATGACGGCCACTGCAAGGGCGGGAAGCGTCTGAAAACGTATATGTCTTGTCGTTGCTGTCATCTCGGTTGTTCGGTTGAAGGTGTGCTGTCGGGAAGATTTACCTTGAACTCCTGCCGCTCGGCTGCGGCCCGGGCTTCGGCTTCCGCCTTGGCCTTTGCCTCCGCCTCGGCCTTTTCGACGGCCTTGCGGATACGGCGGCGACGCGGGGTGAGCCAGTCGAAGAACGGGCGCAGCGAGTTCATCTTGCGGCGGTAGGTGAAGCCCACGCCGGTCTCGGTAATCTCGCCCTCGAGGATGCTCTCGAAGCCGGTGTGACGGAAGATGCGGATGACCTGCGTGCCCGACCGGTTGAGGGCGTATTCGAGCGAGACGTCGCTGAGGAGGTTCTGCTGGAGGTTCTGGTTGGGGTCGGAGTCGGTGGAGTAGTTGCCGCCGACGACAATCTTGAAGCGGTCGTTGAAGAGCGACTTGGAAATCTGGTAGCTGTAGCTGGTGGCCTGCTGCGAGGCGCCGCCGAGGATTTTGTCGTACTGGTTGATGCCGAACGAGATATCGACGCCGCGGATGTTGTTGGCGGCCCAGCTGTTGAGCTGCGAGGTCAGGAAGGAGTAGAGCGCGTTGCCGCCCATGCTGGCGTCGGCCTTGGTGTCGCCCGACGAGTACATGTTGGTGACGAGCATGTTCATGGCCGCAGAGGCGCGCTGCTGGGGCGACATGGTGGCCAGCTCGTTGGCGACGGTGGCGTCGTCGTCGGTGGAGAGGTCGAAGACGACGTTCATGTTGTCGAAAGTGCCGGTGACGCTGAGGCCGATGTCGAAATAGATGAGGCGGGAGTTCTGGCCCGCGGAGGTGACGTTGGCGCGGACGCGGTCGGTGGCGCGGACGTTGAGGATGGGGTTCATCATGTTGCCGCTGAACGAGATGTAGCTGCCCTCGTTGAAATTGAAGGTCTTCTCGCCCAGGGCGGGCGGGCTGACGCGGGCATAGCCTCCGTTGAGGTTTATGCGTCCGGTCATGCGTCCCGCGTTGACGGGCGACATGGTGTAGTGCACGCCGCCTTCGGGCTGCAGCTGCACGCGGCCCATGCTGCCCAGGTCGGCGGTGATGACCACCGAGTTGCTGATGTTGAGCGTGGCGGCGAGGTTGAACAGCGTGGTCCTGGGCATCTGCAGCGAGTCGGCCCCGGCCATCTGTACCGAGTCGGCGAAGTTGACGAACTTGACCATGCTGCCCTTGGACTGGTTCTGCAGCGTGCTGGCGGCCTCGGGCATGATGTAGGTGACGTTGGTGCCGGGCAGGATGTCGGCGGTGGCCTTGATGTTGAGGAAGTTCAGGTTGCCGCGGGCCGTGGCGTCGAGGCCTATGAAGAGCTTGCCGTAGAGGTCGGCGCCGCGCGGCGCACGGTTGGTGTTGACAAGCTGCATGTTCCTGGCCTTGAGCGAGAGGTCGATGGACGGCGAGGCGAGGTCGGAGATGTCGACGGTGCCGCCCACGGTGAGCGGGTTGTCGTTGCAGGCCTTTATCTGCAGGTCGTTGAAGCGGATGAGGTTGTTCTCGACGGGGATGTGCTCCTGAGGCAGCTCAAGGGTCGAGCCTATCATGTCGACGGTGACGGCGGCCGAATCAAAGGCCAGCCATCCGTTGAGCACGGGCTTGTCCATGTCGCCCTCCACGGTCATGCTGCCGTCGATGTCGCCCTTGAGCTTTGCTATGCCGGGCAGGAAAGCGTTGGCGGTGGAAAGCGGGAAGTGTATCATCTTCAGGTCGAGATTGAAGGGCGAGGTGCGTGTGCTGTCGTTGAGGTCGCCCTTTATGGTCATGGACTTGGCGCCGTTGACCCAGAGGGCCATGTCGGCGGAGACGCGTCCCGAGCGGCCCGTCTGCACACCCAGGTCGGCGCGGAGGTCGCCCACGCGCTCCTTGCCGTAGTAGAGGTTGTCCAGCGAGACCTGGCCGTTGCCGCTGACGGCTCCCTCCTGCAGGTTGACGCGCAGGTCGGTGCCGAGGGTGCCGCGGATGGCGGGGGCGAAGGGGTTGATGGCAATCCAGTCCTGCAGGCGCAGGTCCGAAATCTGCACCACCAGGTCCTCGTCGGCGTTGTGGAGGCTCTCGTCGTGGCTGTGGGCGGCCTCGGAGTAGATGGCCAGCTTTGACCCGGCTCCCTGCATGTGCAGGTCGGCGTCGACGTGTTTCTTTTTGAAGTTGTAGGTGATGTAGTTGCCGGCGTTGACGGTCCAGGGCGAGTAGCCGATGACGGGGTCGAGCTTGTCGAGGGTGAGCGTGGCCGTGGAGTCGCCGGAGAGGGCTATGGCGGCGCCGATGTCGAAGCCGGTCTTGCCCTGGATGTTCTGCTGGCGCAGGTTGAGGCCCAGGCGGTCGGTGTCGAAGTAGCCGTCGAGGCGGGCATGGGCCCAGCTGTCGAAGGTGCCGGGGCGGTTGTCGAGGCGTCCGCGGATGTCGAGGCGCTGTCCGTGCTGTCGCATGGCAAGGGTGACTGTGTCAAGCTGCATCGACGGATTTCTGAAGCCCAGGACCTGCGCGTCCATGTTGATGAGGCTGTCGTTGGAGGCGTTGACGGAGAAGCTGCGCAGTTTGATGTCCGAGTCGGCGAGGATGTGGGTGAGCAGGTTGTCGTTGCCGCCGCTGACGGCGAGGTTGAAGGGCGGCAGGGTCTCCTGCAGCTGCGTGACGCTGATTTTGTGCTCGGCGGTGAGGCGGTCCATGACGGGGGTGACGCGGGCGAGGCTGTCGACGAAGGGCATCACCAGCATGGGCGTCGAGAAGAAGGCGAACATGTCACGGTTGCGTATCGAGGCGTTGGTGACCGAGTCGGCGCTGTTGAGGCGGAGGGTGACGTCGCTGACGGTCATGTCCCCGCTCTCGTAGGCGTAGGTGAGCGTGTCGAGGCGCAGGGTGGCGGCGATGTCGGTGAGCTTTTTGTTGAAGCGGGCGTCGAGGCTGGCGCCGAACATCACCGAGGCGGGCGTCTCCGAGATTTTGAGGTCCTGGAGGTCGATGCGGCGGCTGCGGAAGGTGCCGCCGATGTCGAACATCTCGCCGTCGAGCATGGCGGTGGCGTCAAGGGAGAAGTCAAGGCCGGTGTTGCGCGAGTCGAGGACGATGTCGCCCTTGCCGTCGGCGAGCGAGACCTTGCCGTCGATATTGCGGTAGGTTACGCCCTGGTACTGCAGCGAGGCGATGTCGGCGCTGACGTCGGCGCGGGTGGCCTTGGAGAACAGGTCCATGCCGTAGCCCTCGGCGACGATGTGTGCCGTGACGTCGCCCACTCCGGCGTCGGGCATGAAGGCACGAACGGGGAAGGCGTTGGTGATGAGGTCGATGTTGTATCCGGGGCCTTTGCCGGTGAGGGTGCCGTCGAGGCGCAGGTCGCCCTCTTTTGTGCGGGCGGTGAGGGTGCCGCTGTACGAGCCGCCGCCGAACATCATATCGGCGCGGGCGTCCATCATCGGGATGGCTATCCCCGAGCCGGGAAGCAGTGCCGACAGCCACGGATGCACGTCGCCGATGTGGCCGGTGAGGCTGATGTCGCCCTCCATCTTGGCGGGGTTCATTACCGAGCCGAGCAGGCCGCTGCCGCTGAGGTCGATGACGCCGGGGAGGCTGATATCTAATTTGTTGATGCTCAAATCGCCAATCGTACCATCGATGTCGGTGCCGACGGCGATGGCCGTGCCCGCGCTGAGGGGGGCGAGGTAGGGCTTGAGGAAGGGGAACATCAGGGCGGCGTCGGACGTGGCGAATTTGCCGCTGACGTCGAGGCGTACCTTGAGATCGGGGTCGGTGGTCATGTCGCCGGTCTGCATGTAGCCATTGCCGGAGAGCTCCGTGCCGTTGACCGTTGAGAGGCTCAGGTCATCGAAAGTGAGGCCCACGGAGTCGATGCCGAGAGTGCCCGCGGCGTCGAGCTGTACGCCGCAGCGCTCAGTGCCTTTGACACGGAGGGGGATGGTGACGTCGGTGGCGCGGTTGTAGAAGTCGTCGACGGTGATGGTCATGTCCGACGCCCGGATGTACGACGGGTCGAAGCCGGGAAGCGGTTTCAGGCCGTGCGTGGTGTACAGTCCGGACGAGCGGTCGAAGCCGACATGGCCCACACGTACCGTCCACGGCGCCGATGTCGAGGGCTGCGGAAGCGCTGTTTTGGTGGCCAGAATCTGCGCCGAGTCGGGAACAATGTACTTTGCACCGAGGCCATGACCTCTGAACGACCCCACATCGACCGTCTGCCTGTAGAGGTCTACGGCGACGTCACGGATGTCACCCGCGGCGATATGCACGTCGAGGGTGTCGATAGTGGGCATCATGTTCATGCCGAAGCGCAGGTCACGCACCTTCAGATGTTTGACGGCGATGTTCATACGCGTAGGCTCTTTGGCCTCGGTGCCGTCCACCGGCGGGTCGGGATTTATCCACAGCCTGAGGGAGCCTCCGGCCAGCAGTCCGTCGTTGGCGGTGATGGCCATGTCGCTGAAGCGTACGGCGGCATCGTCGAAAATGATGGTATCGCCGCTGATGCGTATGACGGTGGCCGAGTCGGCGTTGCCCATGTTGTAGCGGCCCTGGAGCAGGCGCGCCCGGCTGAGGTCGAGGCGTCCTTCGAGCAGTCCCAGCGGACGCACGTCGCCTTTGAGGGAAGCGGAAGCAACGGTGGTGTCGCCATGCTCCTTCCACACCAGGCCTTCGATGTCGAGGCGCAGGGGCAGGTCGAGGCGCAGGCGGTCGAGGCGGAATTCGGTGTCCGGGCGGCGGTTCATGTACTCGACGAGATGCACGCGCAGCATGTCCTGGAACCATGCCGAATAGAGCACGGTAAGGCTGCCGAAGACGAACAGTAGGATGCCCGCCAGGGTCAGCAGTACAGGCTTTGCAAATCGTGATGTACGGAACTTTGCCACAGAATCAGAGTGTTAGCAGTGTTGCAGCCGTCAGGCCGCCCATGATGAATTAACCGGCAGGGAAACAGTAAGCCCCGCCTGTGATTTTACAACACTCAGGATTAAATAAGGTTGTTGCCGGGCCTCAAAATTGTTGCAGAGGTTGTGCCTGGTTTAGCACAACCTCTTCTGACAGGGTGGAATGCGTATTTCCAATGTAGGGACATCGCTTTGCGATGTCTGTCCTGCCCACAGGCTCAACATGCCAAAGGCATGTCCCTACATTCAGGCTATTTTGACAACCCACGCTCGGTTACACCGGTATCTTGTCTATACGGTGCTGATGTCTGCCTCCTGCAAAGTCGGTGTTCAGGAATACCTCGAGCATCGAGATGGCATATTCGGGGCTGGTGAAGCGGGCGGGCATGACGAGGACGTTGGCGTTGTTGTGCTCTCGGGCCAGACGGGCTATCTCCACGTCCCAGCAGAGGGCGGCGCGTATGCCCTGGTGCTTGTTGAGGGTGATGGCCATGCCCTGGCCGGTGCCGCACATGGCGATGCCGGGATAGACCTCTCCGGCCTCGACGGCGCGTGCGAGGGGATGGGCGAAGTCGGGATAGTCGACCGATGCGGTAGAGTCGGTGCCGAAATCCTTGTATTCGATGCCGGCGGCGGTGAGGTAGCCTTCGATGATGCTCTTGAGTTCAAATCCGGCATGGTCGCTGCACAGACCCACCGGTACTCCGGGTTTAAGTATTGACATGATGGTGTTAGTTATGTTTCATTAATAATATGTGTCTGCAAAGATAACACTAAAACGCTCAAAATTGCTCATCCCGGGCAATTTTTTTAGCTACGATAGCTATCTTAGCTAATGTAGGGCGTGCCTTTGGCACGTTTGTCCGGTCCGACATCGCAAAGCGATGTCCCTACATCAGGCTACCTCTTAATCGCCACAAACAGCTCGCGCACCCAGAGGACCAGCGACGAGGCGGCCACGACGATGACGAGGTCGAGTGTCCCCGTGGGGTTGAAGTGCCAGTCGGTGGTGTGGAGCATCGGGCTGACGTTGAAGAACTCGTAGGCGATTTCGGTAATGAACAGCTGGCCGAAGATGATGATGGCGACGATTGTCCGGAAACCCTGGCTCATATGTACCCTGAAGACGCTGTCGCCGGTCTCGAAGCAGCGGGCGTCGAACATGTACCAGAAATGCGTCCATACGAATATCGAGAACAGCAGCGTCATCTCGCAGGCCGTCATGCCGGGCACTGCTTTGGGCAGGGCGCTGAACATCTGCGGGAGCGAGGTGACGTCCATGGCGTTGAATACGCAGTAGAAGCCAAGGGTTATGGCGAAGAACAGCGTGCCCACGCCGAACAGCTCGACAAGCATGGGCCGGGTGAGGATGGAGGCGCGGCGGTCGCGCGGCTTGTCCTTCATCACCTTCGGCGACGGCGGCAGCGAGGCCAGGGCCATGGCGCCGAAGGTGTCCATGATGAGGTTTACCCACAGCATCTGCGTCACCGTCAGGGGCGACTCGGTGCCTATGAACGAGCCGAAGAGCACGAGCAGGCAGGCGGCGACGTTGACGGTGAGCTGGAAAAGCAGGAAGCGCTGGATGTTCCGGTAGAGCGAGCGGCCCCACATGACGGCGCGTCCTATCGAGGCGAAGGAGTTGTCGATGATGGTGATGTCGGAGGCTTCCTTGGCCACGGATGTGCCGTCGCCCATCGAAAGGCCCACCTGGGCCGTCTTCAGCGCGGGAGCGTCGTTGGTGCCGTCGCCGGTGACGGCCACGACCTCGTTGTTGGCCTGCAGGGCCTCCACAAGGCGTTTCTTGTCGAGGGGACGGGCGCGGGCGATGATTTTCAGCGACTCGACGCGGCGGCGCAGCTCGTCGTCGGAGAGGGCGGCCAGCTCGGGTCCGGTGATGATGTTGGCGTCGCCGTCGGCGGCGTCGTTCCACAGGCCTATCTGACGGCCTATCTCCTTGGCGGTGCCGGGTGTGTCGCCGGTGACAATCTTGATTTTTATGCCGGCGTCGAGGACCTCGCGCACGGCGGCGGGGACATCGGCTCGGACGGGGTCGGAGATGGCGACGATGCCGAGAAAGACGAGGCGGTCTGCAACGACCTTGCCGTCGGCAATGGTGGCGTCACCGTCCTTCAGCTCCTGATAGGCGAAGCCCAGGGTGCGCATGGCGCGGTTCTGGTACATCTCAAGGCGGGCGTTGATTTCGGCGGCGGTAACGCCGGCCGTGTCCCTGCACATGCCGAAGACTATCTCCGGCGCACCCTTGACGTACAGTATCTTTTTGCCGGTGGCCGACCTGACGACCGTAGCCATGTATTTGCGCTCGGTGGTGAAGGGCAGTTCCTCGACACGTATGGCTCCGGCGCGCAGGGCGGCATAGTCGGCGCCACGGCTGTCGAGCCACAGCAGCAGGGCGCCCTCGGTGGGATTGCCGAGGACCTTGGGCCCGGAGCCGGACTTGTCGAGCCATGCGGTGGAGTTGACGGCGATGCCTTCGCAGAGGACCTCGTCGGAGGGGTTGCCGAAGAAGTCGGTATGGGCCACCTGCATGCGGTTCTGCGTCAGCGTGCCGGTCTTGTCGGTGCAGATGACGGTGGTGGCGCCCATGGTCTCGCAGGCGTGCATCTTGCGCACAAGGTTGTTGGTCTTGAGCATGCGGCTCATGCTGTAGGCCAGCGACAGCGTCACGGCCATGGGCAGGCCCTCGGGTACGGCGACGACAATCAGCGTCACGGCCACCATCAGTGTCTTAAGCGTATGGGAGAGCAGCACCGACCACTCCACGTTGCCTGCACCCGGGTGAATGAGGGCGAAGGCCCCGCAGATGGTAGCGAGGAACAGCACGAGGAACAATACAATGGTAAGGACGCGCGCCGTCTTTGACCAGCCCTTGAACTTGGTCATCACAAGCCAGAAGAACAGCGACACCGGCACTATCACCGTCCAGGCCGACCATTCGCCCCAGCCGAGGAAATGGATGAGCTGGCCGACGATGACGAGGGCGGCGACGATATAGCTGCCGTCGGTGATGAGGTTGGCGAGGCGACCGAGCTGCTCGTCGAGGGGTGTCTTGACGGAGTCATCAATCTGGGCTTCCTTGAAGACCTTGCCCGACTCGGTGGCGTCGCCGACTTTGGTCACCTCCATCACTCCGTGGCCTTCCATCACCCTTGTGCCGCGCAGGACGTGGTCGCTGGGGTACGTGGCCTCAGGGTCGAAGTCCTCGGGGCGTACGCTTTTGTGGCAGATGGGCTCGCCGGTGAGGGTGGACTCGTCGACGCTGAGGGTCACGGCATCGAGCAGTTTGCCGTCGGCGGGAATTTCGTCGCCGGTGTGCAGGCTGACGATGTCGCCCACAACCACATCCTTTCGCGGTACGTCCATGACATAACCGCCGCGGAAGACCTCCACCGGCTCGTCGTCGCTGACCTTGTTGAGTATCTTGAACGCCTTGTTGGCGCGCTCCTCGAAGAAGAACGACAGCCCTGTGGCCAGGAAGATGGCGATGAAAATTCCTATCGGCTCGAAAAAGGCCTTCCAGTCCTCGTCAAGCCACGCATACTCGTATACGGCAATGCCCACCGACAGCACGCCGGCGACAAGCAGAATGACAATCAGCGGGTCCGAAAATTTCTTCAAAAACTCCTTCCACCACGGCGTCTGCGCCGGCGGCGTCAGCACATTTGCCCCGTACCGTCTGCGGCTCTCCGCCACCTGTTCCTCGCTAAGTCCATGATACCTGTTGTCCTGGCTCATCTTTTCAGTCAGTAATGTCGTTAGTAATGTCCTTTATGTAATTTATGTGTCTTATGTAGTGTAGGCGCCGATGTGGCCACAAGCACCAATTCCGATGCAAAGGAAACAAAAATCCCCGATACACACAAGCCACCACCCACTCCATAAAACCACCGGCCCCGTCCATCAGTTCAGTTTTTTGACAATTGTAAGCAGTCTATCCGACTGCCCCTATGAATTTTTTTGTAGTTTGAGTAATTTTTAGCTATATTTGCAAGTGGCATAGTGATGATAAGCGTAAGCTATGGCTTTTGACACTACATCTATGCCGCCGACATTAAAAACTGACAAAATCTCTCTAATCCTTAATACTGACAGATATGGCTAAAATATCAGGTGCTGTTACTGTTGACCGCGACAGGTGCAAGGGGTGCGACCTCTGCGTGGTGGCCTGCCCCACCGACACTCTGCTGCTGCAGCCCAAGGAGGTCAACGACCGCGGCTATCACTATGCCTTTATGGCTCATCCCGAAAAATGCATCGGCTGCGGCTCGTGCGCGCTCGTCTGCCCCGACGCCTGCATCGAGGTTTACCGCGTAGTTGAAAAATAACAGCATGGCTTAATTGCAAAAATTTCGCTGACATGGAAGAAATAAAACTTATGAAAGGCAACGAGGCCATCGCCCACGCTGCCATACGTTACGGCTTCGACGGCTACTTCGGCTATCCCATAACCCCGCAGAGCGAGGTGCTCGAGACCCTCGAGGCTCTTATGCCGTGGGAGACCACCGGCATGGTCGTTCTCCAGGCCGAGAGCGAGGTCGCCGCAATCAACATGGTCTACGGCGGCGCATCCACCGGTAAAAAAGTGATGACATCATCGTCCAGCCCCGGTGTCTCGCTCAAACAGGAAGGCATCAGCTACATCGCCGGAGCCGAGCTCCCCGCCCTGATTATCAACGTCATGCGCGGCGGTCCCGGCCTTGGCACCATCCAGCCCTCGCAGGCCGACTATTTCCAGGCCACCAAGGGAGGCGGCCACGGCGACTACCACCTCATCGTCCTCTCCCCCGCCACCGTCCAGGAGATGGTGGATTTCGTAGGCCTCGGCATGGACCTGGCCTTCAAATACCGCACCCCGGCGATGCTGCTGGCCGACGGCATCGTAGGCCAGATGATGGAGAAGGTGCGCCTGCCCGAGTTCCGTCCCCGCCGCAGCGACGAAGAGGTGCGTCAGCAGTGCCCCTGGGCCGCCACCGGCAAGCACGGCCGCAAGACCCGCAACGTCATCACCTCGCTCGAGCTTGAGTCAGCCGCCATGGAGCGCAACAACGAGCGTCTCCAGGAAACCTACCGCAAAATCAGCGAGAACGAGGTGCGCTTCCAGGAATATTACACCGAGGACGCCGAATACCTCATCGTCGCTTTCGGCACCGTGGCCCGCATCGCCCTCAAGGCCATCGAGGAAGCCCGCGAGAAAGGTCTGAAAATAGGTCTTCTGCGCCCCATCACCCTGTGGCCTTTCTGCTCGGCACGCATCGCCGAACTGGCCGGACAGGTCAAGGGCATCCTCACCGTCGAGCTAAACGCCGGCCAGATGATTGAGGACGTGCGCCTCGCCGTCAACGGAGCCATCCCCGTCTACCACTACGGCCGCATGGGCGGCATGATTCCCACTCCCGGCGAAATCATGGACGCCTTCAAGGCCGACTTCCCCGAGGCCGTCAAGTAAGATGCCGCGTTTCTTTCCGAACTTCTAAAACAGAACCGTCATGGAACTACAAGATATTATCAAGCCTGAGAACAAGACTTACGAACGCCCGCATCTGCTGCTCGACGTCAACACCCACTACTGCCCCGGCTGCAGCCACGGCGTGGTGCACAAGCTCATCGCCGAAGTCATAGCAGAACTGGGCATGGAGGACTGCGCAGTCGGCGTCGCCCCCGTGGGATGCGCCGTCTTTGCCTACAACTACATCGACATCGACTGGATTGAGGCCGCCCACGGACGCGCTCCCGCCATCGCCACCGCCGTCAGCCGCCTGTGGCCCGAGAACGTCGTCTTCACCTACCAGGGCGACGGCGACCTCGCCGCCATCGGCACCGCCGAGACCATCCATGCCGCCAACCGCGGCGAGGACATCGTCATCGTCTTCATCAACAACGCCATCTACGGCATGACCGGCGGCCAGATGGCCCCCACCACCCTGCTTGGTCAGAAGACCGCCACCACGCCCTACGGACGTCGCGCCGACCTCAACGGCTATCCCCTCAAAATCAGCGACATCCTCGCCACCCTCGACGGTACATGCTACGTCACCCGTCAGACCGTCCACACACCCGCGGCAGTGCGCAAGACAAAGGCAGCCCTCAAAAAGGCCTTCCTCAACGCCAAGGCAAAGCACGGCACTTCGGTGGTCGAGGTCGTGTCCACATGCAACTCCGGCTGGAAAATGAGCCCCGCCGACGCCAACAAATGGATGGAGGAGCACATGACTGCCAAATACCCCCTCGGCGACCTCAAGGACATCGAGAACGCTCACATTCAGTAATCCCCTGACAAGACAACGACAATGAAAGAAGAAATTATCATAGCCGGTTTCGGCGGACAAGGCGTGCTGTCAATGGGCAAGATTCTTGCCTACGGAGCACTGATGAACGGCAGCGAGGTCACATGGATGCCCGCGTACGGCCCCGAGCAGCGCGGCGGCACGGCAAACGTCACCGTCATCGTCAGCGACAAGTCCATCTCGTCGCCTATCGTCGACAGCTACGACACCGCCGTCATCCTCAACCAGCAGAGCCTCGACAAGTTCGAGAGCAAGGTCAAACCCGGAGGCACCCTCCTCTATGACCCCTACGGCATCCACCGTCCCCCCACACGCACCGACATCACCGTCGTGCCCGTCGACGCCACCGACGAGGCCATCGCCCTGGGCAACTCCAAGACATATAACATGCTGCTGCTTGGCGCCCTCCTCAAAGTGCGCGACCTCATCCCCGACGAAGCCATCATCCGCGGCCTCGAAAAAACCCTCCCTGAGCGTCACCATCACCTCATCCCCCTCAACCGCGAGGCCATCGAACGCGGCAAAAAGCTGGTGAAGTAAAACGGTAAATTATCAATTCAACATTATTTTCCGGGCCCGTTTTGTGTATGCAAGCACAAAATGGGTCCGGCGTTTGTTTTAATTTTCAATTATGACTAATTTTGCAGTCTATAGGCACAAATCCGTTTCAACGAAACAGCAATTACACGATAATCCGCTAAATCAGCAACATTGGCTATACCATCATAGCTAAAAACCGCGCTCAAAGCTCACCACCGATGAAAAAAACACTGATATATGCCGGCTCGCTGCTCCTTGCCGCAGCCATCGTCGCCGGAGGTGTCCATGCCAAAAACCGCAACACCGACATCTCGCGCAATATCCTCATATTCAACGACGTCTACAAGACGCTGATGAACAACTACGTCGACACCCTCGACGCCACCGAGACCATGCGCACCGCCATCGACGCCATGCTTGGCAACGTCGACCCGTACACCGAATTCTACAGCGAGGAAGAGTCGGACAAGCTCACCTCAATCTCGTCGGGCGAATACGCCGGCATCGGCTCGGTGATACAGAAACAGGACACCGTGATAGTCCTCAGCGAGCCCCGCTGGGACTCGCCGGCAATGCGCGGCGGCGTGCGCCACGGCGACATCCTGCTGATGATTGACGACACCGTCATCGACAAGGACTTCCCCATCGACGAGGCCTCGAAACGACTCAAGGGCAAGGCCGGCACAAAGCTGCGCCTGAAGGTAAGACGCCCCTACCTGCCCCAGGGCACTGACTCCATCTTCGACCTTGAGATTACCCGCGGCACCATCACCACCGATGCAATCCCCTACTACGGCTTCGTGGCCGACGGCATCGGCTACATCGGTGTCTCCACTTTCTCCGAGAAGACCGGCAAGGACTTCCAGAACGCACTGGCGGCCCTGCGCAAGCAGAACGGCGACAAGGACCTCAAAGGACTCATTGTGGACATGCGCAACAACGGCGGCGGCCTGCTGACGGCGGCTGTCGACCTCGTCTCCAACTTCGTTCCCCGCGGTACGGAGGTGGTGAGCATGAAAGGCCGCACGCGCTCCAACACAAGCACCTACAAGACCACGCGCAATCCCTCGGCTAAGTCGCTGCCGCTGGTTGTCCTCATCAACGGCAATACTGCCAGCGCGGCCGAAATCTTCACCGGCGCCCTGCAGGACCTTGACCGCGCCGTAGTCATCGGCGAGCGTTCCTACGGCAAGGGACTCGTGCAGACTCCCGGCTCCATGCCCTACAACTCGTCGATAAAGGTCACCACAGGCCGCTACTACCTGCCCTCGGGCCGCCTTATCCAGGCCATCGACTACCGCCACCGCAACGCAGACGGCTCGGTGGAGCGCATCCCCGACTCGCTCACCACAGCCTATCAGACCAAGATAGGCCGCGAGGTGCGTGACGGCGGCGGCATCACCCCCGACATCGCCATAGAAAGCGAGGAGCCCTCGCTGCTCGAATACGGCCTGGTAACCGGCCAATGGGTCTACAACTTCGCCACCAAAGTCGCCAACAACACCGCCACCGTCCCCGACGTCGAGACCTGGCAGGTCACCGACTCGCTATACGACCAGTTCAAGCGGTTCATAGACCCCACCAAGCTGAAATACGACAGGCCCACCGCTTCCGCCATGGACTATGTGCGCCGCGTGGCAAAGGCCGAGGGATACGAGAGCGACAGCACGGTCACGGAGGCCATCGCCAACCTCGAGAAACTGATGACGCGCGACCTCGACAAGGACCTCGACCATCACCGCAAGGCAATCAGCGAGCAAATTGACATCGAGCTCGAGAGCCGCTGGTTCAGTCCCGCCGACATGACGCGCCGCGCCCTCCGCGACGACCCCGCCACCGAGGACGCCATCAAAGTCCTCAACGACACCACACTTTACCGCCACCTCCTCTCGGCGGGCACAAAAGTAGGCGGTGACCCCAAAGCCCAAAAGCAGGAAACGACTGACAGGTCCGGCTCGTCCGACAACAAAAAATCCGAGTGACCGCGATGGAGTTGCGCAAACTAACTGAAATGTTCCTCGGGGCCGGCAACCGCAAGGCCGACCTTGACAGCCTGCTGCGCTACAAGATGTCCGAGGCATGCGGCCTCGCCGGCTCGTCGGCGGCAGTGCTCATCAGCGCCATCAAGGGCCGCAAGGTTCCCGTCCTCGTCACCGGCGATGACGCAGACGACGCAGGCTACATTTACCACGACCTCAGCCGCCTCTGCGGCGACGATGCCGTGGCCTTTCTGCCCTCCGGCTACCGCCGTGCCCTCAAATATGCCCAGCCGGACGAGCCCAACCGCATCCTGCGCACCGAGACGCTGGCACGACTCGGAGCCGGCGACCGCTCGCTGCGCTTTGTCATCACATACCCCGAGGCACTGGCCGAGCGCGTGGCTGCCCGCAACGACCTGGCCAAGCACACGCTGACGCTGTCCACCGACAAACCCGCCCACCTCACCGACGTCACCCGCTGGCTCATCGACAACCATTTCGTCAAGACAGACTATGTGTACGAGCCGGGGCAGTTCGCCCTCCGCGGCTCCATCCTCGACATCTTCGGATACTCGCTGGAGCGGCCAATCCGCATCGACTTCTTCGGCGATGACATCGACTCGATACGCACCTTCGACGTCGAGACTCAGCTCTCCGACGAAAAGCTCGGCACCGTCAGCATCGTCGCCGACCAGGCCCGCTCGACCGGCGGACGCCTGTCACTGCCCGAGTTCCTCGACCCGTCGACACTACTGATAGTTCGCTCCGGCGCCGACACAACAGCCCGCGTCCGCGCCATCGCCGCCGACGGCATCTCCGACTCGGCCACCCTCACCGCCACCGCCATCAACGCCGAGGAGAGCGCCCGCGCCACCGCCGCCATCAACGCCGCCCGCGCCGACATCGTCGATACGGACGCCTTTGACAAGGCCTGGCATTCCTTCAAACGCCTGACCATCAGCGCCGCGCCGCCCAAGCCTAATGCCGTCCACGCGGCCGGCTTCCAGTGCTCGCCACAGGCTATCTACCACAAGAATTTCGACCTTATAGGCAAATCCTTAGGCGATTTCACCGCCCAGGGGTACCGCATTTACATACTCAGCGACTCCGACAAGCAGTTCGCACGTCTGCGCGCCATCTTCGAGGACCGCGGCGACAAAATCACCTTCGAGCCCGTCCTCGGCACACTCCATCAGGGCTTCGTCGACCATGTCAGCAAGGTATGCGTCTTCACCGACCACCAGATTTTCGACCGCTTCCACAAATACACCCTCAAGAGCGACCGCGCCCGCTCGGGCAAGCTCGCCCTCTCCCTCAAGGAGCTGCAGGCCATCGAGGTGGGCGACTATATCGTACACATCGACCACGGCGTCGGCAAGTTCGGCGGCCTGGTGCGCACAAACGTCAACGGCACCACCCAGGAGATGATAAAACTCATTTACCAGAACGATGACGTTGTCTTCGTGTCAATCCACGCCCTGCACAAACTGTCGAAATACCGTGGCAAAGAGGGCGTTCCGCCAAAAATCAACAAACTCGGCACGGGCGCCTGGAACAAGCTCAAGGAGCGCACCAAGGACAAACTCAAGGACATCGCCCGCGACCTTATCAAGCTCTACGCCGCGCGCAAGGAGGAGAAGGGCTTCGCTTTCTCGCCCGACTCGTACCTGCAGCATGAGCTCGAGGCCTCGTTCATCTACGAGGACACACCCGACCAGCTCACAGCCACCCAGCAGGTCAAGGCCGACATGGAAAGCAGCCGGCCGATGGACCGTCTGGTATGCGGTGACGTGGGCTTCGGCAAGACCGAGGTAGCCGTCCGTGCCGCCTTCAAGGCCGCCACCGACGGCAAGCAGGTGGCCGTGCTCGTGCCCACGACGGTGCTGGCATACCAGCATTTCCGCACCTTCAGCGAGCGCCTGGCCGACTTCCCCGTCCGCGTCGAATACCTGTCGCGTGCCCGCACGGCAAAGCAGACAAAAGAGATACTCAAAGACCTGGCCGACGGCAAAATAGACATCATCGTCGGCACGCACAAGCTCATCGGCAAGACCGTAAAGTTCAAGGACCTGGGCCTGCTCGTCGTGGACGAAGAGCAGAAATTCGGCGTGGCCGTCAAGGAACGCCTGCGACAGCTCAAGACCAACGTGGACACGCTGACGATGAGTGCCACGCCCATTCCGCGCACCCTGCAGTTCTCGCTCATGGGCGCCCGCGACCTGTCGTCGATAACCACGCCGCCGGCAAACCGCTACCCCATCGTCACGCAGGTCTCGCCCCTCTCGGACGAGCTCGTTGCCGAGGCCATCAATTTCGAACTCAGCCGCAACGGTCAGATTTTCTTCATCAACAACCGCATCGAAGGCCTGACACAGCTCGAAGTGATGATACACCGCCTCGTCCCGGATGCCCGCGTGGCCGTCGCCCACGGCCGCATGGAGCCGGAAAAGCTCGAGCAGACCATCGTCGACTTCGCCAACCACGACTACGACATCCTCCTTGCCACCACTATCGTCGAAAGCGGCGTGGACATGCCCAACGTCAACACGATAATCATCAACAACGCGCAGAATTTCGGCCTGTCCGAACTGCACCAGCTGCGCGGGCGTGTAGGCCGCTCGAACCGCAAGGCCTTCGCCTATCTCACCGTGCCGTCCGGGCTGACGCTGTCACCGGTAGCACGCCGCCGCCTGCAGGCCATCGAGAGTTTCAGCGACCTCGGCTCGGGCATTCACATCGCCATGCAGGACCTCGACATCCGCGGCGCCGGCAACCTCTTAGGCGCCGAGCAGTCCGGATTTATCGCCGACCTGGGATATGAGACATACCAGAAAATCCTCAAAGAGGCCGTCATCGAGCTCCGCACGCAGGAATTCGCCGACCTCGACGAAGAGACAAAGGCTCAGAATGCCGTCACCGGTGACGGCGAAGAAGAATATGTGGCCGACACCACCGTCGAGAGCGACCTCGAACTGCTGCTTCCCGCCGACTATGTGCCGCAGGAGAGCGAGCGCATCAACCTCTACCGTGAACTCGACGCCATCGACCGCGACAGCGACATCAAGGCCTTTGCCGAACGCCTCAAAGACCGCTTCGGCCCACTGCCCCACGTCACCGAAGAACTCATACAGGTGCCGCGCCTGCGCCGTCTTGCCCGCCATCTCGGAATAGAGAAACTGGCGCTGAAGCAGGGCCGCATGTTCACCTATTTCGTCAACGACGCCAACAAGGCCTACTACCAGAGCAAGGCCTTCGGCCGCATGCTGTCCTACCTCCAGCTCAACCCACGCCGCGTGCAGATACGCGAGGTCACCATGCCCAACGGCGCCGTCAAACGCAGCTTCTCCATCGCCAACGTCCGCTCCGTCACTGACGCCGTCACAGTCCTCGACACCATCCTCACCCTCCCCAGCGTCTGACCGGCTTAGCTACCGAAGCATCACATTATCACATATAATCATGAAATTGAAAACAAACATTTTATCAATTCTTTGCCTTACACTGTTTTTAACTGTCATAACCTCGTGTGGCTCAGACAGCGGATATGTCAGCGACGGGCAACATTACAACCGCATAGTCAGCCTGCTGCACACCGCGGATGGCAAAGATATTTTTCCTGAAATAAACGGCTCGGACCTCAGATTTGTCGGATTTCAATCTACCGATATCGCACGTGGGTTTGTGTCCGGACTCCTGGCACAGCAATGGGACGGGAAAAAATCCGTCAACTGCGATTTACACGATTACGGCACTCTGAAAGTCTCCTCCCTGACCGCAGCATCGGACGGAGTTTACGGCGTAATCCATTTCAATCTTAAAGGAATGAGTCCATTCCGCCTCGTAATGGTCACAGAACCTTATATGCACAACCTTTTTCCTGACAACAACGATGGTGAGGATTCATTAAACTATAAGAAGACATATATATGTCCCAAATGCGGCATTATCTATGTCGAGCACAAGGAAAAATGTGTTGCCTGCGGCAGTGAATTGCTTGAAATTCCCCAACTTACCATAGTACCTATTCCCAACCTGCCTTTGGATGATATTGACATCGATTTCGACATGCAACTGCATCAATAGGGCGCCTGAAAGTTTGTATGCCACCATTTTCTAAACCTCACAACGGCAGCTCGTACTGTTTTAGGGCGCGGCGGAGGGAGGCGTTGCGGCCGTTGCAGTAGCGGTCGAGGAGGGCGTAGAAGCGGGGGCTGTGATTCATCTCGGTGAGGTGGGCGAACTCGTGCAGGATGATGTAGTCGCGGAGTTCCTGAGGTAAAAGGACCAGCACGGAGGAGAGGCGGATTTCGCCGCGGGAATTGCAGGTGCCCAGGCGGGTACTGCCCGACGAGCGGGTTATTGAACGCGGGGTGACGCCGACCTTTGCAGCCAGTTCGAAGGCGCGGGGAAGAATGATGTCATCGAAGGCGCGGGCGGCGAGGGTGCGCACAAGACGTGAGACGGATTTTTCGCACAGCGGGTCATCAAGGTCGATTTCCCGTCCGACAAAGATTTGGCGGTTTCGTCCCAGAACCATCCTGCGCGGGTCAAGACGCGGCTCTCGCTGTATCGTTATCTGAAAATCCGGAGGTCCGAAAGGTATGCCCTCACGGTAACGTGTGGCCGGGCGGTTTTTCATGATATCCGGCATCATCGACGTCAGGGCCTCGGCATATTTTTCGGGCGTGGTGCGCGGCGGTACGGTGACACTGAGCGCGCGTCCGTGCCAGCGGGCCGTGAAGCGACGGGCATTGGCGCGCACGGTTACCGTCACAGGTCCGAGCCGCGCATCCTCGTATTTGTGCGAGACGATGTAGCGGGGCGTCGGCTTGGCGTTCTTGCCGGCGTCCTTTTTTCCGAAGAGGGAGAAAAACATCAGTTGAACATCAGTTTGGAGCGGAGCACAGCGGGGAACTCATTGCCGCGCAACTGCACGATGTTGGTGCGGAAACCGGCACGGCGCAGCATCACCACCGTACCCTCCGGCAAGGTTACCGAACGTCCGTCAAGGCTGAGGCGGAAAGTATTGCATCGCCCTGTCACCTTAAGGCTTATCTCCATATCGTCGCTGATAACCAGAGGCCTCATCCCCAACGAGTGAGCGCAAATCGGGGTGATAATCCAGCAGGGCGCCGAGGGCTGTACGATGGGACCTCCGGCACTGAGGTTGTAGGCCGTCGAGCCCGTCGGGGTGGAGATGATGAGCCCGTCAGCGCGATAGTCGGTGAGGGCACGGCCTCCGACAGTCGCCGAAGCCGTTATCATCGACGCCGTGTCCTCCTTTGCCACCACAGCCTCGTTGAGGGCGTAGGGCCAGCCACGCAGACCGTCGGCCTGCACATGCAGAAGAGTTCGTGGCTCCACAATGCAGCCGTTTCCAAGGATGTAGTCGACATGCGCCACGGCCTCGCCGATACCCAGGGCCGACAGATAACCCAGGTTGCCCGTGTTGATGCCTAAAATCGGTGTTTCCGCTTCCGCTACCCATGCCGCCGTGCGCAGGAAGGTGCCGTCGCCGCCGATACTCAGCACAAGGTCGGCATCCGCCGGTGACCGGTGCGGGTCGGCGGGAACGACGCCGGGGAGGCTCATACCCAGGTCGATGCTGAGGTGGTCGTAAAGTTTGGGATGCATCGCTATCCCGGCTCCGCCAACGGCAAGAGCGTGCAAGAGAGTCTGCAACTGCGGGGCATGCGGCGTCTGGCGCCTGCTGCCGTAAATGGCTATCAGCATATCATGTCAGGTATTACGGATATAACGGATTGTCGACAGTTATGGCCACCGAGACGTTCTCGGCGACATCACTCATCGGATGTGTCGGGTCGGATACCACCTCGCTGTCATAGCCGTAGCGGGCCAGCGAGCGCACCACGCTCTGTCCGTGGCGCATGCCCACGCGCAGGAGCACGGCCACAGTGTCCGCCGACGGAGACGTGGCCAGGATGTTGAGATTGAGCAGGTGAGCGTCACAATCCTCGACGGCGCGGGCAATCCGCGATGCCGAGTAGTCGGTGCGCGCACACACCACCTTCACCCACGATGACTCGTGATTGGGCGGAAACATTTGCTCTATGTTGCTATTTGGCATCAAAATGATTGGTCGTTTTGTCGTTTTTTAGTAATTTTGTGCTTCGGTTGGAGACTATTCCCCGGCCATTGCTCAAACTGATATTACAAATTTACGAATAATTTCGGAAAATATTAAATGCCGGCGTTAAAATTTCAGCAAACCGGCTTTACTCACACAAATTATTAAATGACACATCTTAGCGTAAACATAAACAAAGTAGCCACACTGCGCAACGCCCGCGGCGAGAACAATCCCGACGTCGTTGCCGTGGCGCAGGACTGTGAGCGCTTTGGCGCCCAGGGCATTACCGTTCATCCGCGTCCCGACCAGCGCCACATACGCCGCAGCGACGTCTTCGCCCTCCGTCCCGTGGTGAAGACCGAGTTCAACATGGAGGGCAACCCCACCCCCGACTTTATCGACCTCGTGCTCACAGTCAAGCCCGAGCAGGTGACACTGGTACCCGACGCCGAGGGCGCGCTGACCTCCAACGCCGGATGGGACGTAGAGAACAATTTCGAGTTCCTCAGCGAGACCGTCGACCGCTTCAAGGAGGCAGGCATACGCACCAGCATCTTCGTCGCTCCCGATGACGAGCAGATACGCTTTGCCGCCCGCACCGGCGCCGACCGCGTCGAGCTGTACACCAAGCCCTATGCCGACATGTACGAGAAAGACCCCGTGGCCGCCGTCGCACCCTACGCCGAGGCCTCGCGCACCGCTCACTCCGTCGGTCTGGGCGTCAATGCCGGACACGACCTGAGCCTCAAGAACCTGGCCTATTTCCACGACAACGTCCCCTACCTCAACGAGGTTTCCATCGGCCACGCCCTCATCTGCGACGCCCTCTACCTCGGCCTTGAAGAGACAATCAGGCAGTATCTCAACTGTCTGTCGCACAAAAGCTGACAGTGCTTCAGCTTCCCACACGACAAACAATAACAAACATCATACATCCTTAAGAATATGATCCTGTTACAGACCGCGGCTCCCGCCGCCAAGGCCGCCGCAGCACAAACCGCCGCCGGCCCGTCCATATCCCTCTGGCAGCTCTGCCTCGACGGAGGCTGGATAATGATTGTGCTGGCCGTGCTGCTGGCAATCTGCATCTATGTCTTCATCGAGCGCGCCATAGCCATCGGCCGCGCCGACCGCACCGACGAGCGCTTCATGAGCAAAATCAAAGACTACATACACGACGGCGAGCTGCAGAGCGCCGACAACCTCTGCAAGACCACCAACACCCCTTACGCCCGCCTCGTGCAGAAAGGCATAAGCCGCATCGGCCGACCCATGAACGACGTGCTGGTGACCATCGAGAACACCGGCAACCTTGAGGTCGCCAACCTCTCGCGCGGCTTCACATGGCTCGCCACCATCGCCGCCGCAGCCCCCATGATCGGCTTCCTCGGCACCGTCATCGGCATGGTGCAGTCGTTCTACGCCATCGCCCAGAGCGGCAGCTCGGCCCAGATAGGCGACTTTGCCGGCGGCATCTATACCGCCCTCGTCACCACCGTCGCCGGCCTCATCGTCGGCATTGTGGCCATGTTCGCTTACAATTTCCTCGTCGCCCGCGTCAACTCGGTGATGAACCGCATGGAGGCCGTCACCCTCAACTTCATGGACCTCCTCAACGAGCCCGCCCGCTGACAGACAGATAACACGACCCGGGTTTCGGATGCACCGGGGTGCATCCCTACATTATTGAACCAACCAAATTTCGTTAATCCATGTCCCTTAAAAGACAACGCGACATACTGGCCACTTTTTCGATGGCGTCGATGACCGATGTGGTGTTTCTGCTGCTGGTATTCTTTATGGTGACCAGCACCTTCATCTTCCCCACGGCACTGGAGGTCAATCTGCCCGAGTCCACCGAGCAGACGCAGCTCAAGCCCGTCACCCGCGTCTATGTCATGGCCGACTCTACACTGTGGGGTGCCTACCAGGACGCCGAACCCGTGCAGTTCGCCACTTCCGACGCCCTTGTGGAGTTTCTGAAAAGCGTACAGCAGCAGGACCCCGAGAGCGGCATCGCCATCTACGGCGACGCCGAAGCGCCCTACGGACGCGTCATAGAGGTGCTTAACCTCGGCGCCGAAAACGACCTCAAGATGGTCCTCGCCACCAAGCCCCAGGGCGTCAGCGTACCCCCCGGGCCTGCCGGGGCTGACGCCGCCACCGTAGCCGATGACGCCGCCATGGGCGAGGCCCTCGACGGCAACGGCCTCTCCGACCTCGCCACCGGCTCAATAGAAAACTGACTCCTCAACCCGTCACCAATAATCATCAGCTAAAATGACCCGCTCTCAGGAAATATCGGCTCTCGCCACCCTGGCAATCCTCGCACTGCTGGCACTGCTTCTGTGCGTATGCCGCCTGAGTTGGAATCCCGCCCAGCCGTGGCCGCCCGAACCAAGCCCCTACATCGTGGCGCAGGCCGAGGAGTTCATCGAGCCCGAACTGCTTCCCGAGCCTCCCGTCGCCGGTGACGCCGCCGACGCTCCGGCACTGACCGAGGAGCCCATGGACGTGCCCTCGGAGTCTGCCCCCGAGAGCGGCACAGCCCTGCGCGACAAAGGCCCCGTGGCTCCGCCCCAGCGCGAGACACCGGCAAACAGGCCCTCGACAGTCAAAAAGACTCCTGAGCCTAAGGTCGACAAGTCCGGAGCCGCCGCCGAGAACACCCGCAAAGCCCGCGAGGCCGAGGCACGACGCACCAACTCGGCCGTCAGCAACGCCTTCAAGAAGACCGAAGCCCGCAACAACGCCAACAACCGCCAGGGCGACACAGGCCGTTCGGGCAACCCATCCGGCAACTCCAAATCGGCCGGTCCCGCCAACTCCACCTCCAAGACTCCCGGCGTACGACCCGGCAATCTCAGCGGCGGATGGCACTGGCCCAGCTACAGCGTCTCAATCCGCACCCCCAAGACCGGCTCGATTATCCTCAGCCTCACCATCGACAGCAACGGCAAGGTCACCGAAGCCAGGCACACCGGAGGCGCCGCACCGGCATCCTCCGACCCCGAGCTCATAGCACAGTGCCAGCGCATAGCCCGCAGCCGTACCTTCACACGTCCCGCCGGCAGTCCCGCGCCCGAAAAGGCCGTGGCCACCATCACTTTTACTTTCGAGTAAAACAGGGCCTTTAGCCTACAAGTGAAATCGCAAGCATAACCGACTGATACAAACGCAAACAACTTACACAACGATATGACCAAGAACTTCAAACGCACCCTCATCACCACGGCGCTTCCCTACGCCAACGGTCCCGTACACATCGGCCACCTCGCCGGCGTCTACGTCCCCGCCGACATCTACGCACGCTATCTGCGCCTTAACGGCCGCGACGTCCTCCTCATCGGCGGCAGCGACGAGCACGGCGTGCCCATCACCATCAAGGCCAAGGCCGAGGGCGTGACGCCTCAGGACATCGTGGACCGCTACCACAAGATTATCAAGGACTCGTTTGAGGAATTAGGCATATCCTTCGACGTCTACGGCCGCACCACAAGCGAAATCCACAAGGAGACGGCAAGCGAGTTCTTCCGCCGCCTCTACGACAACGGCAAGTTCATCGAGCGCACGTCCATGCAGCTCTACGACGCCAAGGCCAACCAGTTCCTGGCCGACCGCTACGTCACCGGCGAATGCCCCCACTGCCACAACCCGCGTGCCTACGGCGACCAGTGCGAGGCCTGCGGAACGAGCCTCGCCGCCACCGACCTCATCAACCCCGTCAGCGCCATCACCGGCAACGTGCCCGTGCTGAAGGAGACAAAGCACTGGTACCTTCCCCTCGACCAGTGGGAGCCCGCACTGCGCGAGTGGATTCTCGAAGGCCACAAGGAGTGGAAGCCCAACGTATACGGCCAGTGCAAGTCGTGGCTCGACCTGGGTCTGCAGCCCCGCGCCGTCTCGCGCGACCTCGACTGGGGCGTGCCCGTCCCTGTTCCCGGCGCCGAGGGCAAGGTGCTGTACGTATGGTTCGACGCCCCCATCGGCTACATCTCCAACACCAAGGAGCTGCTTCCCGACTCGTGGGAGAAGTGGTGGAAAGACCCCGAGACACGCATCATCAATTTCATCGGCAAGGACAACATCGTCTTCCACTGCATCGTCTTCCCCGCCATGCTCATGGCCTACGGCGACAACTACCAGCTGCCCGACAACGTCCCCGCCAACGAGTTCCTCAACCTCGAGGGCGAGAAAATCTCCACCTCGCGCAACTGGGCCGTATGGCTGCACGAGTACCTGCGCGACTTCCCCGGCAAGCAGGACGTCCTGCGCTATGTCCTCACCGCCAACGCACCCGAGACCAAGGACAACGACTTCACCTGGGCCGACTTCCAGACCCGCAACAACAGCGAGCTGGTGGCCATCCTGGGCAACTTCGTCAACCGCGCCGTGGTGCTGACGCACAAATACTTCAATGGCCTCGTTCCCGCCGCCGGCGAGCTTGAGGGCATCGACCGCGATGTCTTTGACGAGCTCACCCGCATCAAGGGCGCCCTCACCGAGAGTATTGAGACTTTCCATTTCCGCGAGGGACTGCGCGAGGCAATGAATATCGCCCGCCTCGGCAACAAATACCTGCAGGACACCGAGCCCTGGAAGGTCGCCAAGACCGGCGACATGGGCCGCGTGGCCACCATCCTCAAC
>JBJEDC010000098.1:0-33952 GCA_051871645.1 Muribaculaceae bacterium
GCGACCCCGACCTTGGCAAGGTCGTGCTCTACCAACTGAGCTATTTTCGCATATCCGAATCGGCTTTTCAGCGCCTCTGCGCGGCCTTTTCGTCTTTTGCGATGCAAAGTTACAACATTTTTTTGAACCGGCAAAGACCCGCCGCCATTTTTTTGCAAAAAATCTTTAGAGACGTCCTCCGAAAACAAATATACTGATTGATTAGCATAGCATTACAAATCAAACGCTCGATTCTTGCGAACCGCTCCACCGCCCGGCTTGTTATAAGACAAAACATTATGTCGGATTTTCAGCTTCATCGATATGCTTTCCACTTCCCCTGACGATCTTACCAGGTTTATCGGCGACAAGACCGGCGCTTCGTACGAGATTGCCCATTTCATGATGTCCATTGTCGACTGGATATTAGGCATTTTCGGCCTTGAGCACAATCTTACGCTCGTCACCTTCCTCTATGCCGCCGTGGTGCTGGGCATCTCCATCGCCGCCGGATATATCTTCCAGGTGGTGGTGCTATGGCTATGCCGGCAGATTGCCCGACGGTGGAGTCTGCCCGTCTATGACGCGCTGACTCAGCACCGGTTCTTCCACAAGCTCTGCCGCGTCATCCCGCCGCTGGTCTTCCTCGCCCTCATCAGTTTCACGCTGTCGGCCCATGACTCGCTGTCCACGCTTTTCTCCAAGATTGCCTTCGTCCTCATCACCGTTGACGTGGCTATGGCCGTCAACGCGCTGATACTGGCGATATGGACGCTCTTCGACGCCCGCGAAAACAAACGCAAACTGCCCCTGCGCGGCCTGTGCGAACTGGTGCGCGGCGTAGTATGGATTATCGCCGTCATCGTCATCGTCTGCGTTATCTTCAACCGCTCGCCGGGCGCCCTGCTGGCCGGACTCGGTGCCTTCGCCGCCGTGCTGATGCTGATTTTCAAGGACAGCATCCTCGGACTGGTGGCAGGCGTACAGCTCGCCGAGAACGACACCCTCCACGTCGGTGACTGGATAAAGGTCAACGGCACCGACGCCAACGGTACCGTCCAGGAGGTGACACTGGCCTCAGTCAAAATCCTCAACTGGGACAAGACCACCACCACCCTGCCCCCTTACAGCCTCATCAGCGGCAGCTTCACCAACTACCGCTCCATGCAGCAGAGCAACACGCGCCGCATCTGCCGCTGCTGCATGATTGACGCCGACAGCGTGCTCCCCGCCACCCCCGAGATGCTGGAGAGTCTGCGTCAGGTGCCCTTCATGGACGAGTACATCACAAAGAAGCTCGCCCAAAAAGCCGCCGGAAGGGTCGCCGACGTCAACAATCCCGAAGGACTGGTCAACGGCACAATCGACACCAACCTGGGTCTTTTCCGTGCATATTTCAAGATGTGGCTGGACGCCAACCCCCACGTCTCGCACGACAGCGACTGTTTCATCTGCACGCTCCCGCAGACCTCCGGCGGCATTCCCTTCCAGGTCTATTGCTTCACCAACACCTCGGCGTGGTTCGCCTACGAGGCCATCCAGGATTCCATCTTCGAGCAGCTCGCCGCCATGCTCACTGTATTCAGCCTCTACACCTTCGAGAACCCCTCGGGCCGCGACTCCTACGCCGACGGCTTCCTCAGCGCCGGCGGCAAGGTCGCTCCCATCTTCGGCGTCCCCCAGCCTTTCTTCAAGGACAAGAACTATGTCCAGGAAAGCAAAAACTGCCCCGCTCCGGCTCCGACAGCACCCGCCTCGCCTACTCCGTCAGCGTCCAAATAAAGAAACTCGCCCGTCAGGGTCCTCTTACGTACGTTCAGCATTATGGAAAGCCTGCACTCAGCCCTGTCACGCATATTCGACAAGAACCAGATACTCGACAACCGCCTGTGGCTCGAGGTCTACTCGCGCGACGCCTCCTACTTCAACATCATGCCGCAGGCCGTCGTGCGTCCCACCGACGTGCGTCAGGTGCAGCAGCTGATGGCGCTGTGCCGCAGCCGTGGCATCGGTGTCACCTTCCGCTCGGGAGGCACGTCCCTGGCCGGACAGGCCGTCAACAACGGCATCATCTGCGAGCTGCGCACCACCATGCACGGCTACGAGGTCCGCAACGGCGGCAAACGCGTATGGTTCGAGCCCGGCCTCACCTGCCTTCAGGTCAATTCCTACCTCAAGCCATACGGCACGCACATCGGCCCCGACCCGGGCTCGCAGGACTCGGCCATGATGGGCGGCATTCTCGCCAACAACTCCAGCGGCATGTCGGCAGGCATCAGATACAACTCCTACCACACCCTTGCGGGCATAGAATTCATTCTCGCCAACGGACACCGCTACAACTCGGCCCTCGATGCCGACCGCGACCGCTTCGAGGCCAACGAACGCGGCCTATGCCAAGGCCTCATGGACATCCGCCGCCGCATCCTGGCGTCACCCGATATGACGGAGAAAATCCGCCGCAAATACTCCATCAAGAACGTCACCGGCTACGCCATGAACGCCTTCACCGACTTCGACAACCCGATGGACATCTTCGCCCATGTCCTCATCGGCAGCGAGGGCACGCTGGCCTACATCGTCTCCGGCGAACTCAACACCATACCCACCGACGCCGTCTATTCGTCTGCCATGCTCTATTTCCCGTCCGTGACCACCGCCGCCTCTCACGCGGCCTGGCTGGGCGAGACGGGCGCCCTGCGCGTCGAGATGATGGACTATGCATCGCTGCGGTCGTACCTCGGCGAGCGCATGGACATGCCTCAGGGCACCACGGCCATGCTCATCGACTACGGAGCGTCGGGCTCAGAAGAGATGGAGGCCAAGGTCAGCGCGCTGCTGCCGAAGATAAAGGCGCTGAAAGACATTTCGCGCCTCGACCCGTTCACAACCACCGTCGCCGCCCGCGAGCGGCTGTGGCGTATGCGCGACGGCATCTTCCCCTGCGTGGCCGGCGCCCGCGTGCCCGGTTCGACGGTTATCCTCGAGGACGTGGCCGCTCCCGTGGCCGACCTCGACCGCCTCGTCAACGGCGTGGAGACGCTGTTCGGCAAAAACGGTTACAATGGCGCAATCTTCGGCCATGCCCGCGACGGCAACATCCACCCGCTGCTGACCTCGCCCGTCGACTCGGAGAAAGAAATCACGCGCTTCCGCCATTTCATGGACGACTTTGTCAACCATGTGCTGTCGCTGGACGGCTCGCTGAAGGGCGAGCACGGCACCGGCCGCGCCATCGCACCCTTTGTGGCCCGCGAATGGGGCGACGACATATACGCGCTGATGAAGGAGCTGAAACGCCTCGCCGACCCGCAGAACATCCTCAATCCCGGCGTGCTCATCAACGACGACCCGGACTGCTTCATCAAGCCCATGAAGGAGATGACGCTGTTCGGTGAAGAATTGGGTGTGCCCGTCGCCGACAAATGTATCGAATGCGGCGCCTGCGAGCACGTCTGTCCCACCCGCGACATCACCATGACGCCGCGTCAGCGCATCCAGGCCCTGCGCGTCATGGCGCGTATGCCCGATGACAAGGAGCTGCGCCGCCAGTACCGATGGCCCGGCCCAGAGTCGTGCTGCTCGGACGGCCTCTGCCAGGTTCCCTGCCCCGTCCACATCTCCACCTCCGACATCACCGACGCCGTCCGCGAGCGCACCAACCCGCGCCTCTTCGACAGCGCCCTCACCGCCTCGGCACAACATTTCGGCGGTGTGGAAAAGGGCATCCGCGGACTCCTACGCGCCGCCGTGGCCACACAGAGGGTCATCTCGCCCTACCCGCTCATCTGGGCATCCGATTTCGCACACCGCATCTACCGGCAGGTACCCCACTGGAGCAAATTCTTTCCCATGCCCGCACGCCTGCATTTCACCGAGACCGCCAACCCCGACTACCTCTATTTCCCCGCCTGCGTCACGCGCATCTTCGGCGGCTCGACACTGGGCAAGGACGACCTGATTACCGTCGTTCAGCGCATCGCCGCGCGCGCCGGCATCACCGTGGCCGTACCCAAGGAGATGCACTCGCTGTGCTGCTCGCAGATATGGGAGCACAAGGGCGACCGCGAGGGTCAGGCTATCACCGCCAACCGCACCGTCGAAGCATTCTACCGTCTTTCGGACAGCGGCCGCATCCCCATCTTCTGCGACACCACCTCATGCACCCACGTCATGCTCACCCACATGCGCGATGCCCTCACCGACGAGAACCGCCGCCGCTACGACACCCTCCACATCATGGATATAACGGTATGGCTCGACCGCGTTATCCTCCCCCGCGCCCGCAAGGTCAACCGCAAAGGCACCGTAGTCCTGCACCCCACCTGCGCCGCCCGCATCCTCGGCCTCTCCGACACCTTTGTCCGCATCGCGCAGACCTGTGCCGAGCGTGTCATTGTCCCCGACGACGCCCAATGCTGCGGAGCCGCCGGCGACCGCGGCTTCCTCTTCCCCGAGGTTGCCCGCTCGGCATGCGCCCCCGAGCGCATCCAGCTCGACAGGCTCGACCACATCGACGGCGCCTACTCCCTTGCCCGAACCTGCGAAATCTCCATGCAGACCACCCTCGGCCGCCCCTATGAGTCCGTAGTCTACCTCGTCGACGAAACCGTGGAAATGTAAACCCCGACCTACAGCACTCCCTCAACGACGAGACCGTCACCCGACGGACAACAAACGCGCCAAAACGCAGAGCGCCCCGGGGGAGGTGGTCCCCGGGGCGCGGTTTATGCGGTTAAGCGAATGTGTTTACTTGGCGGCTGCGGCGGGTTTGGCGGCGGGGAGGCCGAGTTTGGCACGGACTGCGGCGGTGACGTCGGTGGCGGTGGCACCTACATAGAGGGGTATCTCAACGGGGAAAATCATGGTGTAACCACCTTCCTGGCCGACGGACTTGATGGCGTCGGTGAGTTTCTGCTGGATGGGAGCCATGAGCTGGCTCTGCTGACGCTGCAGATCCTCGGCAGCGGTCTGGCGGAAGCGGTCAGCCTTCTGGGCGAACTCCTGAACTTCCTGCATGCGGCGCTCCTTGATGGCGTCGGGGGTATCTGCGGCAAGAGCCTGGAACTCCTGATACTTCTTGTCGACTTCTTCCTGGAGCTTCTTGAACTCATCCTCATATTTCTTGGAGGCCTCGTTGAGCTGGGTCTGAGCGGCAGCTGTTTCGGGCATATCCTGGAATACTGACTGTGTGTCTACTGTGCCCAGTTTCTGAGCGGCGGCCATTGCGGGGATGGCGAGAGCCACTGCCAGGGCAAGAACAATTTTTTTGAACATTGCGATTGGTTGAATTTAGGTAAATATTTTGATTTGTTGATTATTCGGGTTGATGTTAGCGGCGGTTGCCGATGTTGCGGTTGACTGATGTAGGGACATCGCTTTGCGATGTTAGTCCTACCGAGATGTTTGGCAGGCTTAACGTGCCAAAGGCACGTCCCTACAGGGGGTATTCGCTTAACGTCCGGGGGTTACTTGGCGTAACCCATCTCGGCAAGGACGTCGTTGGAGACATCGATGGCGGGGGAGGCGAAGACTATCGAGCCGGACGAGGAGCGGTCGAAGATGGCCTGGAGGCCACGTTTCTGAGCCAGCTTCTTGATGGCGTTGTAGATGTCGTCCTGAATGGGTTTGAGCAGGGTCTGACGCTTTTTGTAGAGCTCGCCTTCGGGACCGAAGTAAGTATATCGCAGTTGAGTGGCCTCGGCTTCCTTGTCGACAACCTCCTGCTCGCGCTTCTTGGCCTGCTCCTCAGTGAGGAAGACCTTGTCGGCGAGGTACGAATTGTACATCTGCTCGGCTTCCTTGCCTTTGACCTCGATTTCTTTCTGCCAGCGCTGGCTGAGCTGGTTGAGCTGCTCGTTGGCCATCTCGTAGGCGGGAACGTTCTTGAGGATGTATTCCATGTCGATAAGGGCAAACTTCTGTGCATGCCCGGCAATGGCGGCGACTACGATGAGCGCCAGTGTCAAAACTATCTTTTTCATAAGTGGTATCAGTTTTCGTTAGTTAATCTGAATACTAATAAGACAATCGCGGGGCCGAAAGGTTTATCCGCAATGTCGGTTTTGAGGGTATGTTTTATCCGTCCCTTTGCAGGGACGTGCCTTTGGCACGTTAATCCGGCCAACCCGTCCGGCAGGACCGACATCGCAAAGCGATGTCCCTACATCAACCAACTCCGGCATTCATCCGCCAGGACCGACATCGCAGAGCGATGTCCTTACGGTTCGTTCAGGAGTTTAGAACTCCTGGCCGAGGATGAAGTGGAAGTGCGAGCCGCCGCGGCGGCCGTCAACATCGCGGTCGAAGCCGTAGGCCCAGTCGATACCCATCATGCCCACCATAGGCAGGAAGATGCGGGCACCGACACCGGCGCTGCGTTTGAGGCTGAACGGATTGAAGTCCTTGACAGCACCCCAGCAGTTACCGCCTTCGAGGAAGGCGAGGGCATAGATGGTGGTGGTGGCCTGCAGCATCAGCGGGAAATGGAGCTCGACGCCGAAGCGGGTGTATGCGTAGCCTTCGCCGATAGGGGTGAGGGCGCCGTTGTCGTAGCCGCGGAGGGCGATGGTCTCCTGGGCGTAGGTGTACGAGCCCGACATGCCGTCACCGCCGACATAGAATGTCTCGAAGGGAGTCTTGAGGTACTTGTTCCACGAGCCAAGCAGACCGATGTCGGCGCGTGTCATCAGCACGGGCGTCCACTTCTGGCTGCTCGACAGCGGAGTGTAGGTGCGGCTCTTGAACTTGAGTTTCCAGTATTCAATCCAGCGGTAAAGCTCTTTCTTGCTCTCGGTGGTATTCTCCTGGCTGAGCTTCTTCCAGTTTTTCTTACCGGCCAGCCACGAGGCGGGAGGTGTCATCTGCAGGCTCAGGCTGAACGACGAGCCGCTGCGGGTATACAGGGGGTTGTCGATGGACGAGCGCGAGAGCGTGAGGCCGAGGACGAGTGCGTTGGACACACCGTTCTGCATGTAGTAGAGGTACTGCCAGTTCTTGAGGTAATACCAGTTGTAGCCTAACTCGGCCTGGAACGTGAAGTAGTCATCGGGCCATTTGAGACGTTTGCCGAAGCCGACGTTGACGCCGACCAGCTGCAGCACACGGTTGGGGTCGTAGGCATTTTCGTACGAGTAGCCGTCGTTATAGCCCATGCCCCAGCTGCTGCCGGGATAGTAGGGATTATAGCCGTTAATCTGGTTGAGTATATTCTGGTTGTAATAGGACGAGTTGATGCCCGTCTGGCGGCTGTAGTATGCCGATACCTGCAGCGAGTTGGGGCGCTTGCCGCCGAACCACGGGTCGAGGAACGACACCGAATAGGCCTGATAGTAGCGGGCGTTGGTCTGCGCCGACACAGTGAAAGTCTGGCCCTCGCCCTGCGGGATGATGCCGCGGTACGAATGCGGGTGGAAGAGGTTCTTTATCGAGAAGTTGGTGAACTTGAGCGAGACCTTGCCGATGATGCCGGTCGGACCCCAGCCCAGCGACAGCTCGACCTGGTCGTTGGCCTTCGACTCGAGGTTGAGGATGACGTCGACGGTGCCGTTGTCCTCATTGGGGCGGACGTCGGGGTTCATCGATTCGGGGTTGAAGTGGCCGGTCTGGGCAATCTCACGCAGCGAGCGCATGAGGTCGCTCTTGCTGAACAGCTCGCCCGGCTTTACGCGCAGTTCGCGGCGCACAACCTTTTCGTACAGGCGGTCGTTGCCGTTGATGGTGACATTGTTGATGCGGGCCTGGGGACCTTCCATGATGCGCATCTCCAGCGAGACGGAATCGCCCTGGACGTCGCGCTCGATGGGGACGAGCTGATAGAAGAGGTAGCCGTTGTCCATGTACAGCGACGAGACGGCGTCCTCGTCCTCGCTGAGGCGCTTGTTCATGCGCTTCTGGTTGTAGACGTCGCCGGGCTTCATGTCAAGATAGCCCTCGAGCACCGCGTTGGGATAGACAGTGTTGCCCACCCAGGTGATGTCGCGGATGTAATATTTCTTGCCCTCGTCGACGGTGATGTAGACGTCGACGGTCTTGTCATTGTAGCGGGCCACGCTGTCGCTGACGATGCGGGCGTCGCGGTAGCCCAGCTCGTTGTACTTCTGGATGATGCGCTCAAGGTCATCGTTGAAGTCCTGCATGACGAACTTCTTCTGCTTGAAGAGGTTGACCAGCTTGTTCTTCTCATTGGTCTTCTTCATGGTGCGCTGGATCTTGTTGTCCGAGAGCACATGATTGCCACTGATGTAGATTTTGTGGACCTTGACCTTGTTATGTTTGTCGACGTTGATGTCGACGAACATCTCGTTGGGGTTGGAGAGGTCTTCGCGGAGGACGACGTTGACGTCGGCGTTGCCGAAGCCCTTGTCCTCGAAGTATTTCTTGGCAATGAGCTTGATGCGGTTGACGATGTTGGGGGTAATCTGATTGCCCTTCATCAGCTGGAGTCGCTGCTGCAGGTCGTCCTTCTCGCCCTTCTTCATACCGTTGTAATTGACCTGGCTGATGCGGGGCTGGGGCCGCAGCTCAAGCTCGAGCCATGCCTTGTCGCCGA
This sequence comes from Muribaculaceae bacterium, assembly GCA_051871645.1. Taxonomy (GTDB): domain Bacteria; phylum Bacteroidota; class Bacteroidia; order Bacteroidales; family Muribaculaceae; genus CAG-873. The sequence goes on from JBJEDC010000098.1 coordinate 8,531, forward strand.
CGGTCTTGAGGACCTTGATGCGGGCCTGCGAGAACAGCTGCTGGCGCATCACGCGCTTTACGGCGTTGGTGATGTCCTGGCCGGGGATTTCGACACGGTCGCCGACTTTGAGACCCAGGTATCCGAGGATGAGGAAGTCGTCGTAGTTGGGCGCTCCCGTCACCTTGATGTCGGCAATCTCGTAGGTACGCGGCATGGACGAGAAAATCACCGGGGGATTGTATATGGTGTCTGCCGGCGCGGCGGAGTCGGGAGTCTGGGCGTTTGCCCTGCCGGTTATCGCCGCTATGGCGAACAGCAGAAGGAATTTCAGAAGTCGGCTTTGCATATCTGATGTGATGATTAGCTTTTTAAGGGGATTGGGGAAAATCTTTAAGGACCTTTGAGACCTTAATGACCTTAAAGACTTATGTGGTAGGGTCTGTTTTGTAGGATGTTTTAGTATTCTGTTCGTTTTCGACCTGGGCGCCCGTCTTGCCGAAGCGCCGCTGGCGGCCGTTGTACTCTTTTATCGCCTTCTCCAGCTCGGCCTTGTCGAAGTCGGGCCAGTAGGTGTCGGTGACGTAGAGCTCGCCGTATGCCATCTGCCACAGCAGGAAGTTGGAGAGGCGCATCTCGCCGCCGGTGCGAATCAGCAGGTCGGGGTCGGGCATTCCGGCGGTGCTGAGGCGGCTGCTGATGGCCTCGTCGTCGATGTCGGCGGGACTGATGAGCCCGCGGGTGGCCTCGTCGGCCAGCATGCGTGCGGCGCGGGTAATCTCCCAGCGTGCCGAGTAGCTGATGGCGAGCACCATGTTCAGGCCGGTGTCGTGTGCCGTGGCGTCGATGCAGCGCTGCAGGCAGGCGCGGGTCTCCTCGGGCAGCGACTCCATGTCGCCGATGACGGTGAGGCGCACGTTGTTGCGCAGCATCTCGGGTGTCTCGTTCTCGATAGCCTTTGCCATGAGGTGCATGAGCATATCCACCTCGTACTGCGGACGGTTCCAGTTCTCCGTGGAGAAGGCGTATAGGGTGAGCCAGCCGATGCCCATGTCAGAAGCGGCACGCGTGATGTTGCGCACCGAGTCGACACCGCGCACGTGCCCTGCCGAGCGCTCGAGGCCCCGGTTTTCGGCCCAGCGTCCGTTGCCGTCCATGATTATCGCCACATGGCGTGGGACGGGCATCTGCGCTGCTGCGGTTGCGTTATCGGCTTTCTGTGTCATGTTGCTGTCTCTTTGTCAGTCGACATAGTGGCACGTCTCGCAGCGTTTGCCGAACTCGTAGGTGAGGCTGAGCGTGAGGCGCGAGTACCAGTCGTTGTTTTTGAGGAATGACGATTTTATGGTTGTCAGGTCCGAGAGGTTCGGGCCATCGATATGGTCGTTGAAAACTTTGGTCACCGTGAACTCCACGCCCACGTTGACGCGCTCCTTGATCTTGAACTTGACTCCGGCGGCCATTGGGATGTTGGGCCCGAAGGCGGTGCTGCCGTCGCAGGAGGCCATGGTGACGCCGATGCCGAGGGCGAGGTAGGGCGTCCACCGGCGCAGGCCCTTGTAGGTCTGGCCGACACCGTAGGGAAAGAAGTTGAACTCGCAGCGTCCGCCCAGGTCGTAGACCGTGGAGTTGAAATGGTACTCCGCGTTGCCGGGGAGCACGCCGGCCATGTTCTTGGTGTCGCCGCTGATGCCGGCCATGGCCAGTACGCCGCGCACGGCCCAGCGGGTGTTGGGGAGGTAGCGGAACGTCAGCTCGCCCTGCACGCCGGGGTGCGTGAACAGGTGCGGCGAGGCGTCACCGGCATATCCGCTCATGCCGATACCGGCGCCAAGGTCAAACTTGTACGTCGCATCCTGTGCGTGCAGGCCTCCCGCCGTCAGCATTACTGCCAGAAGCACCAGGAGGCGTAAGCCCGCGCAACGTCTGTTGCGGAATATGTCGTTGTTTATCTTCAACTTATCTGTCTAAGTGTAGTATTCGTTACTGCAGGGGCTTGAAGCGGAACCATTCGATGACACCGCGGTAGAGGGTGTTGTAGGTCTGACCGTGATTGTCCTTGCCGCCGAAGAGGTAGATATACGGGCAGTCCCACTCGTCGATGGGCTTGGTGGCGTACATCATGCCGTTGTCCGAAGCGGTCACGGAGAGCTTCAGCGCTGTCCAGCGGGGCTGACCTATCGACTTCCAGCCGCGGGCGGTGAAGGGAGCCGCGGTCCTGTTCTGCGACGGTTCGGCGTACATGCGCTCGTTGAAGACAAAGCCCTGGGCCAGCGTACGGGCGGGCATGGCCTTGCCGGGCTGCATGAGCTTGTCGGCCTTGGTCCAGTTCATGCCGAAATCGTAAGAGACGTATACGGTGTCGTTGAGGCGGTTGTCGGCAGTGTTGCCCGACATCGCCATCAGCACGGAGCGGCTGGTGGTGACCCACGAGGCCGAGTCGGTGCGGATTGTGAAGTACGGCACGAGCACCATGTTTTCCAACGGGCGCGAGGCTACGGGTGTGCGGCTGATATTCGCCCATGTCTTGCCGTCGAAGCCCCACGAGCTTGACGAGAGGGTGCCGTCGGCGAGGCGTCCGCCCACCACTATCATCTGGCGTGCCGAGCTCATCTCGAACGAGCGGCTGACGGCCTGCGAGGTGTTGCGGACAGGGAAGGCAGCGGGGATATCGGACTCGGTCGTGGCGGGATATTCGACATAGCGCCATTTGCCGGAGGCATTGCTCGAGCCTATGAGGCGCTTGCCATAGCCGCCGTAGATGTACGACCATGTGCGGCCCGTGGCGGTCCACGTCACGCCGTTGTCGGCGGACTCGTGGAGGCCGCCCTGACGGTCGAGGATGTAGAGTTTGTCCGTGGTGGCGTTGAAGCTATCCATATCAGGCTCGAAGCCGAAGTTCGGGGTAGCGTAAACCCATGCGTTGCCGGGGTTGTCGGTGCGGGCCAGGCAGTAGTCGTTCTGGTAGCGGGTGAGGCAGAAATACTGGTCGGCGGTGGCCGCGGTATGCTGCTCGCTGACGATGGAGAAGCGGCTGGGGAGGGTGCTGCGGTCGAGGCGTCGCCATACCAGCGTGTCACCGCGTACCTGGTGCACATTTATCTTCACGTCATAGAGCGACGAGGCCTGGCCCTCGGGTGAGACAATGCGCAGTTTGACGCCGTTGCCCGAGAAGTCGATGCTGTCCATGTTCTCCTCCAGGTAGTTGTAGATGGTGTCGGGACGGCCGGGACGGCTGACGATGAACTCGATGGACGAGGCGCCGCGTGTGGTAACGGCGGGTACAAGTGCGTTGATGCGCGTGCCTACCGGCAGCGAGTCGGCGTTGAAGATGCGCATGCCCTTCTGGTCGATGGTGAAGAACACCGAGTCGATGCCGGGGAGGGCGTTGCTCTTGCGCAGGCTGAAGTTGGACACCATGGCCGAACCGGCGAGGATGGTCTCGCTCTCGCTCTTCTTATCGTTACATGACGCAACGCCTGCTGTCATCGAGGCTATTGCGAGGTATATGACAACTTTTTTAAGTTTCATAGGCTGTGTGATGAAGTGTAAGGACACTCTTGTATGACGTGTATGGACACTCTTATTTAAGTTGCAAAATTAGACTTTTTGCGGCAAATTAGCCAAGCATTGGACCAATAAACTGCCCCAAACCGCCGTTTTTATAAGTTTTTAACGCGAGGGCCTGCCCTAAGGACCTTAAGGACCTTAAAGACCCTAAAACCTTTCGCGCTATTGCCGGCAAAGAGGATGCGCAGCCGTAAACAGCTGGTTGTTAGAGTACCAGGCTATGCAGCCGTCATCGGCTATGGCCTCCAGCCCTGCAGGCAGTCCGGGGACGCGGACACCTCCGGCATCGCCGAGCGCCGTCGGAGATGTCTCCACACGCATGGCGTCCCACAGCCCGGTATCGAGGAACGATTTCAGCACCTCCGCCCCGCCCTCGACGAGGACAGACTGTATGCCGCGTCCGTAGAGGTCGGCCAGCACTGCCGCAGGCGACGTGTCGCCGCCGAGGACAATAGCCCCCTCGGGCAGTTTGGCGCCCTTTGTCCGTCCCCGCCGGTCGAGGATTACGGGCACGGGACGCGGGCCGTCCCAGAGCCGGTTGTCGAGGCGCGGGCTGTCGGCAAGGACGGTACCGCTGCCGCAGAGGATGGCCTGATGTGCGGCACGCAGACGGTGGGCGCCGAGCGTGGTCATGGCATTGGAGAACCGGCACGCACCGGGATGCTCCGCGTCACGCTTCCAGTCGATGAACCCGTCCTTCGACCGGGCAAATTTCAGTGTCACGAAAGGCCGTTTCTGCGGTCCGTTGGCGGTCATGAACATGGCGTTCAGGCGACACGACTCGTCGGCCAGAAGGCCCGTCGACACCTCCGTTCCGGCCTCGCGCAGCATGGCTATGCCACGTCCGGCAACCTTGTCGAATGGGTCGGTGGCAGCAACGACAACTCGTGGTATCTCCTTGTCAATTATCAGCCTGGCGCAGGGCGGAGTGCGCCCCCAGTGGCTGCATGGCTCAAGGGTGACATACATCGTCGACTGTCTCAACAGTTCCTTGTCGCTGTCGGCCACGGAGGCCACGGCGTTGACCTCGGCGTGGCCCTGCCCGCAGCGGCGGTGCCAGCCCTCGCCGATGATGCGTCCGTCAGGAGCCACAATCACCGCTCCAACCATGGGATTGGGGTTGGTGTCGCCCAGTCCGCGCGAGGCCAGCTCGAGAGCCCGCCGCATAAACCTTATATCGTTATCGTTCGTTTCCATATATAACTAATGTGCATGGGCGCTTTATTGCCGCCCGGATAACCGCAAATTTAAGAAAAAATTTGTAATTTTGCACTGATATGAACGACCGTCTACAGCTCAGCAGCGAACTACGCCAGCAACAGACGCTGACGCCCATGCAGGTACAGTTTGTGCGCCTGCTGGAGATGAACGCCGCAGCCATCGAGGACGAGGTGCAGCGACGCCTGGACGAGAACCCCGCCCTGGAGGTCGCCGAGCCCGCCGAAAGCGGCCATGCCGACGACTCGTTCAACGAGACAGCCGAGGACCTGCAGCGCGCCGACTACCGCGACGAGGACGACATGCTTCCGCTTCCCGCTTCCTCTCGCCACGGCGTATCCGAGGACGCCGAGTCGGTCAGCAGCATCCTCGAAAGCTCGGCCGCCGACGAGGAAACGCTTGCCGACATGCTCCTGCGCCAGCTCAGCGAGTCGGACGTCGCCGACGCCGACACCCGCGCCTACGCCGAGTTCATCATCGGCAACCTCGACTCGGGCGGCCGCCTCACCCGCACCCTCACCGACATCGCCGACGACATCTCGGTGGAGACGGGCACCGAGGTCAGCCGCGCAGACCTGCTCCCCGCTTTCGAGCTCGTACGCTCGTTCGACCCCGCGGGCGTCTGCGCCATCGACCTGCGCGACTGCCTGCTGCTCCAGCTCAGGCGGATGGACGGCGGCAACCCCGACGTGGCCCTGGCGCACCTCATCGTCGACCGCTATTTCGACCTCCTGGCAGGACGCCGCTACGACCGGCTGGCCCAGCGCGTCAAAGCCACCGCCACGACCCTCGACCGTGCCCTCGCCATAATCCGCAGCCTCGACCCCTACCCCGGCTCGTCGGCAGCCTCGGTGTCGGACCGCGCCCAGCACATCACCCCCGACCTCGTCGTCGAACCCGACTATGATGACCCCACGGGACACCGCTTCCTTGTCTCGCTGTCACAGCGGGTGCCCGAGCTGACGGTGGCGCAATGGGTGAATACCGGCGAGGGAAACGACCGGCGCACCCCCGCCCTCGACCAGGCCGACGCCTTCATGCGCTCGCGCGGACGCGAAGCCCGCGACTTTATCGAGCTGCTGAAGCGCCGCAACGACACACTTTTGGCCGTCATGCGCACCATCGTGGACATACAGAGCGAGTTCTTCCGTACCGAGGACCCGGCGACGATAAAGCCGATGATTCTGCGCGAGGTGGCCGAACGCATAGGCCGCGACATCTCCGTAGTCTCACGTGCCACAGCCGGCAAATACGTGTCGATGCCCGGAGGCGTCTACCCTCTCAAGATGTTCTTCAACGAGGCGCCCACCGACCAGGCCGACATCTCGGCCCGCAGCATCCAGGAGGCCATCCGCCGCCTCATCGAGGGCGAGGACAAACGCGCCCCCCTCAGCGACGACGCCATAACGGCACAGTTAGCCGCCCAAGGCCTCGACATAGCACGGCGCACCGTGGCCAAATACCGCGAGCAGATGGGATTCCCCAACTCCCGCGGCCGCATAGACCGCCGCCCGGCAAAACCATAGAACACTAAGGACCTTAAAGTCCTTAAGGTCCCTAAAGTCCCTAACCTCACACTCTCCAACAATGTCCGAAACCAGATTTCAAGTGAGCCCCACACGCAAGTCACGCTGGATTATAACAGTCTCCAACGTGCTCTCCATAGTCTTCTCGCCGCTGTTCATCCCCCTCTACGCCTACATCATGGCGCTGACGGTGACACAGCTGCACATGGTGGCATGGTCGACACGCGCCGTCACCACCATCGTCGTGGGCGCACTCGTGTCCGTGGTGCCACTGGTTATTCTGATTGTAATGAAAGTCACAGGACGCATCAGCGACATCGACATCTCCAACCGGCGCCAGCGCACGCTGCCCATGCTGCTGATGTTCGTCTGCTACATCCTCGCCACGGTATACGTCCGCGCCATCCACGCCCCGGCATGGCTTGTGCTGTACTTTATCTCGGGCATCGTCTCGGTAATTGTCCTCGGACTCATCACCGTGCTCGTCAAATGGAAAATCAGCATGCACGGCGCCGGCGCGGGTAACCTCATCGGCATGTTCGTGGCCATGCAGCGCCTCGGCGTGGCCGACCACAGTATGTTCGGCCTCATCACCGCCGCCATAATCATCGCCGGCCTTGTCGGCAGCGCCCGCATCGTCCTGCGCAAACACACCCTCGCCCAGGTCTTTGCCGGCACCATCGCCAGCGCCCTTATCACATATTTCATGATGATGCTCGCCGAGGGAATAACGCCCGCGGCGGCAGCAGTTCCAGCACTTTAAAATGAACAGAACCAGTCATACCGGCGTACAGCGCCGCAAGACCCATGCCGTGCGCGTGGGCAATACCGTCATCGGCGGCGACAGCCCCGTGCAGGTGCAGTCGATGACCAACACCCCTACCCTCGACACCGAAGCCTCGGTGCGCCAGTGCCTCGAAATCGCCGAAGCAGGCGCCGACCTCGTGCGCCTCACCGCCCAGGGCGTCAATCACGCCCGCAACCTGGCCGAGATACGCCGCCGCCTGCACGAGCAGGGATGCGACGTGCCTCTGGTGGCCGACATCCATTTCAATCCCGCCGCCGCCTTCGAGGCCGCTCAGCACGTCGAGAAGGTGCGTATCAACCCCGGCAACTTCGTCGACCCGGGACGCGTCTTCAAACACCTCGAATACACCGACGAGGAATATGCCGCCGAGTTGAAACGCCTCGAGGACAAGGTGGTTCCCTTCCTCGACCTCTGCCGCGAGCACGGCACCGCCATCCGCATCGGCGTCAACCATGGCTCGCTGTCCGACCGCATCATGAGCCGCTACGGCGACACACCGGCCGGAATGGTGGAGAGCGCGATGGAATTTCTGCGCGTATGCCGACGCCACGACTTCGACCAGGTGGTGATTTCGATTAAGGCCTCCAACGTCACGGTGATGGTGGAGACGGTGCGCCTGCTGGCCGACACCCTCGCCGCCGAGGGCATGACCTTCCCGCTCCACCTCGGCGTCACCGAAGCCGGAAACGGCGAGGACGGACGCGTCAAAAGCGCCGCCGGCATAGGAGCCCTGCTTGCCGAGGGCATCGGCGACACCATCCGCGTCAGCCTCAGCGAAAATCCCGCCAACGAAATCCCAGTTGCCCGCGAGCTCGTCGCCCACATCGGCGCCATGGAAGAGACGGTGCCGCGCCTGACACGCAAGCCATCCGGCAACGTGCCCGTGGTGGTCGGTTACGACATCGGCGCCGACAAACTCGACGGCTACACCGTCATGGACGCCCCCAGCGGCATCGCCGACCTCAAGCGCCGCCTGGCCACTCTACCGGAGGACGAACGTACGATAATCCACCTCACCTATCCCGCCTCGATGACACCCGAACAGGTGACCATCGCCGCCTCGGCCGACCTGGGTACACTGCTGCTTGACGGATGGGGCGACGGAATATGGATTGAGGCGCCTTCGATGACCGCCGAAGCCCTCACCGGCCTCAGCCTCAGCATCCTGCAGGCCACACGCCGCCGCATCACCCGCACCGAATACATCGCCTGCCCCGGCTGCGGACGCACGCTCTTTGACCTCGAATCGGTCCTGGCCGACGTCAAGGCGGCGACCTCGCACCTCAAAGGCCTCAAAATCGGCGTGATGGGCTGCATAGTCAATGGTCCCGGCGAGATGGCCGACGCCGACTACGGATACGTGGGCGCCGCCGCCGGCCACGTCTCGCTCTACCGCCGCAAGAAGTGCATAACCCGCAACATCCCGGCCTCCGAAGCCATCCCCGCGCTCATCCGACTCATCAAGGACTGCGGCGACTGGGTAGAGCCTCTTTAAAGTCCCTAAGGGATTCTTAAGGTCCTTAAAGTCCTTAAGGTCAACCACGCCAAACTCAAATGACTGACAATACAACTACCGAAACCCTTGCCAACGGCCTGGTGTGCGTGCACATACGCCGTCCCGGACCCGTCGGCTACTGCGGACTGGCGGTACGCGCCGGAAGCCGTGACGAGGACCTCGCCGCCGGAGAGGCCGGCTTAGCTCACTTTGTCGAGCACTGTATCTTTAAGGGCACCGAAAACCGTACCGCCGACGACATCCGCAACTGCATGGAGCAGGTGGGCGGCGAGCTCAACGCCTTCACCGGCAAAGACCAGACCGTAATATACACTGTTTTCCCCTCAGGCAACCTCCGCCGCGCCATGTCGCTGGTGGCCGATCTCACCACAGCCTCGACTTTTCCCGCCGACGAGCTCGACAAGGAGCGCGAGGTGGTGGAGTCGGAGATAGACTCGTACCTTGACAGCCCCGCCGACCAGATTTTCGACGATTTCGAAGACATCGTCTTCCGCGGCACCCCCCTCGGCCACAATATCCTTGGCACGCACAAAAGCCTTGCAGGGCTTGGCACGGAGCAGTGCCTCTCGTGGCTCCGCCGGTTCTACACCGCCGAAAACTGCGTGCTGTTCTACTCCGGCTCAACTCCCGCCGCCACTTTCATGCGCATGGCCGGGCAATACTTCGGCAAGATGCCGCAGGGACAGCGCTCCGCCATCGTTCCCGCATCCCTCGACGAGGCTCCCGTGACCCGCAACCGGCGCCGCGACACCCATCAGACCCACGTCGTCATGGGCTGTGCCATGCCCGAACTGTCGCTTGACGAGCGCTTCGCCCTCCAGCTCCTCAACAACATCCTCGGCGGCCCCGGCATGAACGCCCGCCTCAACGTCGAGCTGCGCGAGAAGCGCGGACTGGTCTACACCATCGAGTCATCGGTGGCCTTCCCCGCCGGAGCCTCACTCTTCACCGTCTACCTGGGCTGCGACCCCGATGAGACCGCCAGATGCCGTCGCCTCGTGCGCGAGACAATCGCCGGTTTCGCCGAAAACGCCCTCTCCGACAAAGAGCTTGCGGCAGCACGTCGCCAGTACCTCGGCCAGATGGTCATAGCCGGTGACAACCAGGAAAACGCCGCCATAGCCATAGCCCGCGCCACTCAGCTCCACGGCCACGCCCTCACCCGTCGTGAAACCGTCGACCACCTCGACCGCATCACCCCCGAGTCCATCCAAGCCATGGCCCGCCGCCTCACCTCCCTATCCACCCTGACCTTCTCCCCCGCCGACTGATTCATCTTATAATAAACCGTAAAGGCCATGCGGATTGCACGGCCTTTACTTGCTATTGCTGTTTGTTGTTGTCGCTTAGAATTCGGCGTTGCCGGGGAAGCGGGGGAAGGCGATGACGTCGCGGATGTTGGACATGCCGGTGACGAAGAGGACGAGGCGCTCGAAGCCCAGGCCGAAGCCCGAGTGAGGCACGGTGCCGAAACGGCGTGTGTCGAGGTACCACCACATGTCCTTCATGGGGATGTGCAGCTCGTCGATGCGCTTCTTGAGCTTCTCGTAATCGGCCTCTCGCTCCGAGCCGCCGATAATTTCGCCAATCTGCGGGAAGAGGACGTCCATGGCGCGTACGGTCTTCTCGTCATCGTTCTGCTTCATGTAGAAAGCCTTGATTTCGCTGGGATAGTCGGTGAGAATGACAGGACGCTTGAAATGCTCCTCGACGAGGTAGCGCTCGTGCTCGCTGGCGAGGTCAACGCCCCAGTAAACGGGGAACTGGAACTTCTTGCCGCTTTCCTCAAGGATTTTGATGCCCTCGGTGTAGCTGAGGCGGACGAAGTCCTCGTTGATGACGCCTTCGAGGCGGGCAATCAGGTCCTTGTCGTACATCTGCTGCAGGAATTCGATGTCATCGCGGCAGTTCTCGAGAGCGTAGCGGATACAGTATTTGATGAACTCCTCGGCCAGGTCCATGTTGTCGTTGATGTCGTAGAAGGCCATCTCCGGCTCAATCATCCAGAACTCGGCCAGGTGGCGCGGCGTGTTGGAGTTTTCGGCACGGAAGGTGGGTCCGAAGGTGTAGATGGCACCGAGAGCGGTGGCGCCGAGCTCGCCTTCGAGCTGGCCCGACACGGTGAGGGCGGTCATCTTGCCGAAGAAGTCCTTGCTGTAGTCTACGGCGCCTTCCTCAGTCCTGGGCAGGTCGCTGAGGGGAAGCGTGGTAACCTGGAACATGGCGCCGGCGCCCTCACAGTCGCTGGCGGTGATGAGGGGTGTATTGAGGTAGAAGAAGCCCTTCTCGTTGAAGAACTTGTGGATGGCGTAAGCCAGCATCGAGCGCACGCGCAGAACAGCACCGAAGGTGTTGGTGCGGGGACGCAGATGGGCTATCTCGCGCAGAAACTCGAGGGTGTGACCCTTTTTCTGCAGCGGATATTCCGCGGGGTCGGCGGTGCCGTATATTTCGAGTGTCTCGGCCTGCACCTCGCAGGTCTGGCCCTTGCCCATCGACTCGACGAGCTTGCCGGTGACGCAGAGCGACGAGCCCGTGGTGACAGGACGCAGCTGGTCCTCGGTGAACTTAGTCATGTCGAAGACTATCTGTACGTTCTTGATTGTCGAGCCGTCGTTGAGAGCCACAAAGCCCACATGCTTGTTGCCGCGGCGGGTGCGCACCCAGCCTTTAACGCAGACCTCCTGACCGATGAGGGCGGGGTCGAAGATATCGCAGATTTTAGTTCTTTTCATCTGAACAGTTTGTTTTTGTTTCTAACCGCAAAATTAGCTAAAAATAAGCACAACGACAAAAAAACGCCCCGCAACATGCAGCCATTGCCGTTGCGGGACGTGTCTGTATTGGATTTCAATGCATTACTTTACGAGCAGCCGGCGCGAAGCTGCGGCACCCTTGTCGGTGATACCGCGGACGATGTACAGACCGGGAGCGGCGGGAGCGCTGAGCGAAACACCGTTGCCGTCGGCACCGGCCGACATCACGGCCTGGCCGGAGATGCTGTAGACGGTGACAGCCTTGAGGCCGTCGGCGGTGACGCTGAAGGTTTCGCCGGGATAAACTGCGGCGGGAGTCACGGCCAGGGCTGCGGGAGTCTCGGCGATGATGTCGCTGACGGAGGCCACACTGCTGTAGTGAGCCTTGAAGCCGGTGACCTTGATGGTATGCGTGCCCTTGTAGTCGGCGTTGACGGGAATCTTGAACTTGAGGTTGGCGACGGCGATAGGGAAGATGAGGCGGTCGTTGACGTCGCCGATTTCCTCGGTCTTGACCTCGACGGTGTGGGTCTCACCGGCGGCAAGCGGGGTCTCGAAGTCCTTCTTCACCGTAGAGCGGTTGTCACCCTGGGCACGGAGAGCGAACTCCATACCGACAACGGGAACGTCGGATGTAAAGTCGATGGAGAACTTCTCGGGCAGGCCGAAAACCTCCATCTTCTTTGTCAGTGTGATGGCGGGAGTGCCGCGGGGAGCGCTGTAGGTGTAGCCTACGGTGCCGTCGGCGGCAAGGCTGGCGTTGCTGAGGCCGGTGGTGACGGATGCCTTCCAGCCGGTCCAGCCTTCGGGGTCGACGGGCATGGTGAAGTCGCTGGCGTTCTGCACGAGCACCTGGGCGCTGAGGGTAAGGTCGCCCATGACGCCGGTGACATTGGCCACGCCGTTGGATACGGCATGCAGGATCGCCTTGTCATCGACGGTAGCGATTTCGGGGTTGTCGACGGTCCATGTGATGAGCGTGGGGTCGAAGAAAGAGACGTTGCCGTCGACCTCGCACTGGGTCTCGATGGTATAGGGATGGGTGGAGTCGATGACGAAGCGTGTGCCTCGCAGAACGGGCGTGGCGGCCACAATCTCGATTTCCTTGCTCACCTTGACACCATTGGGGGCGGTGGCGGTGATGACGCCCATGCCGGGTTTGCCGCCTGCCAGCAGGCGGTTGCCCTCGCCTTTGCCGGCGATTTCGTCACCGCTGACGGTGAAGTCCTGGTAGTCCCAGTCGAGGGGTGTGCCGTATTTGTTGTATGCGATGACAACAGGCTTGTAGTAGGCGCCTGTGGGGGCACGCATGGTGACGGCCTCGAACTCAAGCTGGGCAATCTCCTTGTCCTCGTCATCCGAGGTGTTGTAGACCAGCCAGCCGTTGCCGACCTGGCGGGGCACTCCCTCGGTGGTGGTGTTGATGATGCGGTCGGTGACCATCAGCTGGGCCGAACCACCGGCGTCGACGTTAATCATGTTCCATACGCCGAGGGGCTTGACAATCTGAAGCATCTGCTCGGTGGTGCAGCCGTCCGAGACGCCCCACTCACAGCCCGACTTGTCGATGACCACCATGTAGAGAGTCTTGTTATCCCTGGAGGTTCCGTAGGCCGAACGCGAGTAGACCATCGTGTTGTACGAGTCCCAGTAGTTCTGCTCGGTAATCTGTCCGTCCTTGAGTATCATCATGTTGCCGCCGACAGCGTTTTCGAGCAGAGGGGTAACCTCCTTGCCGTCGCGGTTAAAGACAAACGAGTAGTTGATGGAGACGGCATCGCCGACGGCCAGCTTGGCCAGCTCCATGTTGCGGCTGACGAGGGCTGCGTCATGCTTGCCCAGGGTGCCGCGGCCGTTCGACTTGATGACTTCGGCTACCTTGAAGCGGATATCCTTGCCTGACATCCAGGTCTCGCCCTCTTCGATGTCGAGGAGCACCTCAACGCACTCGTCACCCTCGACAACCTCGTAGTGGATGTCGTTCCATGCAATCTCGTTCTCGGTGTCGGCGCGGAGGGGCAGGAATTTGCGGTCGGGACCGTAGAATTTGGTGTAGAGGCCTACCTGGTTGAGCTTGAAGCCCTTGTTGCAGCTAATCCAGTCCATCGTACCAAGTTTCTCGGTGGTGAAGGTCTGGATGGCGCGGCAGACGTCGATGAACAGCTCGTTTTCGGTGCTCACCGAGACGATACCCTGACGGGAGGGGCCGAAGTCCTTCCACCAGTGAGGGATAGAGGTGGCGTCGATGGAGAGCATGCCGTTGCGCAGCGAGATGCCGTGAGCGGAGGCGCCGTAGGCGTCCCACTGGGGCTGGGTGCTGACAATCCAGAAGTTACCGTTCTGACCGGCGAAGGCGTGGTGGTTCTTGGCGTCCTGGCGCTTTGCGGCATCGACGAGACGCTCGGTGCCGGCCGAACGCTCGTAAGGCGTGGTGGTCTCGATGCGGACATAGGGGTTGGTCATGTCCACGGTGACGATGTTGATGTTCTGCGGATGGGCCGTCTCGGTCAGGCGGTAGCGGTAGTAGCGCGTGCCGGGACCAATCTGGCGCTCGAGATGTTTGGTCAGCAAGGCTGTCCCTCCATCATACTCAATCACCTGCGAGGTCTGAGCCATTGCCGGCATAGCCACACCGGCAACAACCATGAGTAAAAGTTTTTTCATGAGATAGGATTTATAATGATTTGAATAATTATCTAAGGGTCGGTTTTGCGGTATATCTGCCGTATTATCGGCTTTAAGCCACAAAATTGGCATTTTTTTTTGTCATTCCCAAATTTTCGGCCCAAAGACTGCCCGTCCGTCAATAAAACCCCACACCTTAGCCTCAAAAACAGTCACTCGGGCATTAATGACAGCATGCCGTCGCATAAAAACACAGGCCGACGTCCACTTTTTGCATGAACGTCGGCCTATGTTTTGGACTGTTCGGCCTGCTGCAAGCCGTACCTGTCAGGCAAATCACTCAAACGAGCCCATCTTCAGGAAATTCACTTCCTCCTGAGTCAGGTAGCGCCAGCGGCCGCGGGGGAGGTTCTTCTTGGTGAGGCCGGCGAAGTATACGCGGTCAAGCTTGGTGACGTGGTAGCCGAGGCTCTCGAAGATACGGCGCACGATGCGGTTGCGGCCCGAGTGGATTTCGATGCCCACCTGGTTGCGGTCGGTCTCGGTGGCGTAGCCGATGGCGTCGGCATGGATTTCGCCGTCCTCGAGCTCGATGCCGTCGGCGATGCGCTGCATGTCCTCCTCGGTGACGTCCTTGTCGGTCCACACATGGTAGATTTTCTTCTTGACGTACTGGGGATGTGTCAGCTTCGAGGCCAGGTCACCATCGTTGGTGAGCAGGAGCACGCCGGTGGTGTTACGGTCGAGACGGCCTACGGGATAGATGCGCTCATTGCAGGCTCCCTTGACGATGTCCATGACAGTAAGACGGCCGTTGGGGTCGTCGCTGGTGGTGACGCAGTCCTTGGGCTTGTTGAGCAGGATGTAGCACTTGCGCTCCAGAGCGACTACCTTCTCGTCGTATTCGACGACATCGCTGTGCGTAATCTTGGTGCCAAGCTCGGTGACGACGTTGCCGTTGACCTTCACCAGGCCCTGCTGGATGAACTCGTCGGCCTCGCGGCGGCTGCAGATGCCGGCATTGGCCATGAACTTGTTAAGGCGAATCTGCTCGTTGGGATCGGGAATGGGCAGTTCGTATTCAATCTGCTTGGGACGCGGGGTAAAGCTCTTGCCCTTTGCGATAAAGCCGCCGTGGTTGTTGGGACGGCGGTTCTGGTTCTTGTTGTATCCGCCCTGACGGTTGTTGTTATAGCCGCCCTGGTTGTTGCGGTTGTTGTAACCTCCCTGGTTGTTGCGGTTGTAGCCGCCCTGACGGTTCTGGTTGTTGTAGCCGCCCTGGCGGTTGTTGTTGTAACTACCCTGACGGTTGTTGTTATAGCCGCCCTGACGGTTGTAGCCACCCTGACGGTTGTTGTTGTAGCCGCCCTGACGGTTGTAGCCGCCCTGGTTGTTGTAGGGGCGCTGCTGATAGGGACGCTGCTGGGTCTGACCCTCGGCGTTCTGTCCTTCGGCATTGTCCTCGACGTTGTCGTTGTTGTAGTTGCGGGGCTGATAAGGACGCTGGGGACGGTTGTTGTAGCCGCCCTGCTGATATCCGCGGTTATAGTCGCCCTGGTTGTTGTAGCCACCCTGGTTGTTGTAGGGGCGCTGATACTGACGGGGCTGGTAGCTGCGGGCGCGGTATGTGCGCTCCTGTGCTTCACCCTGGGCGGGGCCTTCGGCGGCCTGACCTGTTGCGTTGGCACTGTTATCGTAGCCGGTAGTGTTCTCGCCGTCGCCACGGACCTGTCCGATGCGGGGGCGTTTGGGTTTCTTTTCTAAGCTGTCCATGATAAGAAAGAATGAGGAAGTAGAGGGGAAATAAAAGTGATTTTGGTTAACGAGGCAGATTAATGAATAAGACTGTTGTAAAGATGTTTAAGGCCCTGGAATTTAACTGGAATTTAATTAGTGTTCTATGATGCGGCCTTGATTTTGAAATTGTGCTTATAATTTGTACTTGTGTTACTTTATGTTTCTTACAGATTGACGGCGCGCTCCACGCGTGCTCTCTAATTTTGTGCAAAAGTACAAAATTAAATCATAAATTAAAAGCCTAAGATGATTTTTCAGCGCAATACTTTCGCCGTCTTCACCTATAACGCTGACAGCCCGTCAATTGTTGTCCGTAAACGGCAAGAAAAAACGCCCCGCAGGCCTTTGTGGCCGCGGGACGTTCGGGACAGTCGTTTTATCCGTTATCTGATGACGACCTTAATGGCGTGCGAGCCGTTGAGGGTAGCCATGTAGAGGCCCGGGGTGAGGGCGGGCAGCTCCAGGGAAGCGGGACCACTGAGGGCGCCGTCCATCAGGGTGCGTACAAGGCGGCCGCCGGCGTCGTAGAGGCGCACGAGGGCATAGCCGTCAGCAACGACGCTGAGGGTATTGCCGGCAACGGTGAGGCCCGGAACGGTGCTGTCGCCGATTACGCCGTCAACGCCCGAGTCGGACGAATAGGTGAAGCTGATGGGCGAGTTGTACTCGTTGGTGGCCTTGTTGTTCTTCTCGTCGATATAGGAGGCGCGGATGCGGGCGTAGTATGTCTTGCCGTGCTCCATGTTCTTCGAGTTGATTTTGATTTCCGCAGCGGTGTTGTGCTTGGTGCTCAGCCATGTCTCGCGGTCAAAAGTCGTGGTGAAGTAGATATTGCGGGCACTCCAGTTTGTGGCGCTTGCCGAGAGTTCGACGCGCACCTCGCTGGCGCCCTGGACGGGCTCGACGGCGAGGGGCTGGTTGCTGTACCATGTACCGCCGTCCGAGGGAGTCTTGAAGCCGGGGTTGCCGCAGCGGACGAACTTGGTGGTGAAAGCCACGACGGGAGAGGTCTCGTTACCAGCGGTGACGCGTACGAAATACTGTGTCTTGCCGGCCAGGGTGTGGCGCATCACCTCATAGCTGCCGCCGCTGACGGTACGGCTGATGACCATAGAGCGGGCGGTGAAGTCCTCGCTGGTGGCTACCTCGAGCAGAACCTCGCGCTGGGGGAATGTCCACTTGATGACAGGGTCAAGCTCGACGTCGGCCGAGTTGTGGAGGGGGTATGTGACTTCGAAATTGTGCGGCGTAATGGCACGCGAAGCGCTGGCTGCGTCGTTGTAGCCGGGAGCGCTGGCGATGACCTGCCAGTAGAGCTTGCGGTCGACGGGGAGGCCGCGCAGCGGGCTGTCGGCCTTGCCGGTGGCCTCAATCGAGGTCTCTGCGGTGGCGACTGTGAAGACGATGTCCTTCATGACGGCGTCGTTGGCGAAGGCGAGGACATAGCCCTTGGCGTTGGCGACGGCGTTCCAGGTGAAGGTGAAGGGCATCTCCAGGTCTGCGCCGTCGGCGGGTGCGGTCAGCACGGGAGCGTCAAGAGTCTGCGAGGCCCTGGCGATGGTGGAAGCGCTCCACTCGTTGCCGTATCGGTCGAGCGGGCAGACGTAGTAGTCGTATCCGGCGAGGCGGTTGGCGGGAAGCTCGTACGAGGCGGTGTAGGTGACGCCCAGCAGGTATGCGGCTTCCTTGTTGAAGGCCGAGCCTGCGGGAACGGCGTATACCGTGTAACGCATGTTGTCCATGGCGGTCCATGTCAGCACGGCGCCGCTGCGGCCTACGTTGGCTACGGTACCGGGGTCAGTGGCACCGGCCCAGGTCATGGCGGGAACGATGGCCGGAGTGGTGAATACGGTGCTGTGCAGATGACTGCCGGTCTTGTCGGGGCTGGTGAACAGATATTTCGACGAGAAGAATACCGAACCGGGAGCCTTGTTGAGCGTGTATTTGCGGTTGAGTTTAACCTGGTCGGACATTTCGTCGAAGCCCCAGGTGTCAATATCCTCAAGCGACTGCGAGACGTAGAGATGACGGCCGAACTTGTCGGCGACGGTGCTCCACCAGCGGGTGAGCTGCTCGTAGTCGGACGACGAGCCTATCTTCCAGTAAATCTGCGGCGATATATAGTCAATCGACTTGTTGTACAACCAGGCCAGGGGGTCGCAGAAGATTTTGGAGTAAGCCCAGTCGGCGCCTACGGGGCAGGCTGTGACGCCGTACTTGTTGCAGACCGACTGGCTGCGGCTGGGAACGCCTGCGGGACCGATGCCGAAACGTACCCAGGGCTTGACGGCCTTGATGGTGTTGTTGACTTCGCGCACCATCTGGTTGACGTTTTCGCGACGCCAGTCCTGCTGTGCGCCTGAGCCGCCTGCGGCCTTGTAGGCATTGTAAAGGTCGACGTCAAGAGTGAGGGACGTGCCCTCGGGCAGATAGAAATAGTCATCGAAAAGCACACCGTCGATGTCATACTTGGTGACGATTTCCCTGATGACATCGCAGACGCGCTGGCGTACCTCGGGCATGCCGGGGTTGAGGATGACGCCGGTGGTGCCGGTCAGCAGCCACTCGGGGTGGTCCTTGCGGTAGTCTGCCTCGCCGTATTTGTCCTTTGATGACTCGTAGCGGTAGGGGTTGATCCAGGCATGGAACTCGATACCGCGCTTGTGGGCCTCGTCGATGGCAAAAGCCAGGGGGTCGTAGCCGGGGTCGGTGCCGCGCCTGCCGGTGAGGACCTGGGCCCAGGGCTCGTACGACGACGGATAGATGGCGTCACACTCCGAGCGCACCTGCAGGCAGATGGCGTTCATATTATTGGCCTTCAGCGAGTCGAGAAGTTCAATCATCTCGTTCATCTGAACATGCGGCGACGTCGACTTGGGCCAGTCTTTGGTCACCGTGGCCACCCATGCCGCGCGCATCTCGTTCTTGACGGGGGCGGTCTGGGCGCTCACTGCCGGGACAGCCATGACCATGGCCACGGCTGCGGCGAAAAGTTTGTGGAATAGTTTCATAGGTTATGTTGATTTTTTGTTTTCCCGGTATAGGATTGATATGTTGTGAACAGTCCGTTTACTTGTCCGCCTCGGTATGAGCGGCCTCCTGCCGCTGAGACTCTTCGAGGCGCTTGCGGCGCAGAGCCTCGCGACGTCTGAGGTTGAAGTGCAGGAGCACTATAATGAACAGCGTGACGCCGATGGTGCCGAAATAGTACAGCGCCGATGACTCGCCTCTGGCATAGTTGCCCCAGCCGATATACGCCATGACTGCCAGATATATGAGCAGCACCAGCGGGATGAGGGTCGAGCGCGGCACGCGGAGTCTTGCGCCTGTTTTTGCAGATGTAGGTGATGGCATAAGTTTGAGGTCGGAGTGATGAGGTGAGAGGTGAAAAGTAAGAGAGAGAGAAACTGACGTTGGGGGGCGGTCAGGCCTGAGCCTGCATCTGCCCGGGTTCGTCGGTGTCCTCGGGATAGTGGGCGTAGGGACTTTCGTAGGGGTGGAAATAGCCGCCGCGCAGGTAGCGGTAGAGCTTCAGGCATGCCCAGGCGTCGATGGCGGCGTAAATCTGCTGCGCGTCGGTGAGGCGGTCGGCCTCCCAGTTTGTCAGGCGCTGGCTCTTGCTGATGCGGGCGCCGAAGACTATGGCATAGACCTTCTGCAGCGACAGGTCGGAGATGAGGAAAGTGCGCGCATAGTCCTGGAGGTCGAGGAAGCCCGCGGGATTGATTTCGCCGCGGCGGCGCAGAGCGTTGAAATCGTCATGGACGCTCAGCCCCACCTTGATTATGTCCGGGTTCTCGAGCAGGGGCCTGACGGCGTCGAACACCCCCTCGCGGTTGAGGCGGAAAAGGTAGCAGTGGGCACCCGTCGACAGCTGCAGCAGGGCAACCTTGTGCTGGTGGGCGCCGCGCTGAAAGGTGGGCTTGGTCTCCGTGTCGAAGCCGATGTGCGTGCACCGGCTGAGGGCGGCAAGGGCGGCCTCCGCTTTTTCGGGAGTGTCCACAACGGTGACGGCGCCGATGCCGCCGGGATACTCCACCACGGGCATCTGCGCCACCGTCTCTTTGTCGATGGCAAGGTTTACTTTGCTGTTCACGCCGCAAAGTTACAAAAAAGAAAGCAATCCTACAATGCAAAGCACAACCCCATGAACCAAAAACGCCCCCGAATGTATTATAAAGTATAATTGAATTTTTCAACAATCCAACATTATGAGTAACGACAGAATTACCTACGAAGAGCGCAAGGAGCTCCCCCTCGACGTATACGGCCTGCCCGAACGCCGCGAATATCCCATGCCCGACGCCGCCCACGTCCGCGCCGCCGAGGCCTACTTCCGCTATTGCCCCGAGGACTTGAAACCCAAGCTCGCCCGCGCCATCCTCGCCCGCGCCCGCCAGTTCGGCGTCGACGTCGAGTCCCCCATCGTCCGCTCCTACGCCGAGCTGTAAAATGGGTTGACAAAGCACCATTTTGACATCTGCACTCCTGACAGCGCTGTACCCTCACCCGGTATGGCGCTGTCGGTCGTTAATACCACTTAATCCCCGTGTCCTTGTAAAAGGCCATGATTTTTAAAAGAGGCGGAAGACGATTTTTGAAATTGTTTGCGTAACTTTGCACATCCGTAAAACCGAACACAAAGTTTTGTTATGAAAAGACTGACAATGTTGGCGGTGCTGGCCTCGACGGGTCTGTCCGCCGCCGCTCAGATAAACTCGCCTCAGGTCCCCGGCTACTTTGCCCGCGGCGAGGCAATGTACGACAGCAAAATCTACATCGGCGCCATCGACCAGCTGGGACTTGTGGCCGACAGCCGCGGGCTGACGCCGGAGGAGCACCGCTGCCTGGACCGCGCCCGCGCCATGGCGGAGCTGGCCCGCGGACGCTATGACCGCGCGATGGCCCTGCTGGAGCAGTGGCTGGACGACTACGGCGCCGCCCCGGAACGCGCCGACGTGCGCATGGCCGTGGGCGACTGCCTCTTCACACAGGGCCGTTATGCCGAGGCGCTGAAGATTTACGGGGAGATTGACCCGGACGCCCTGGCCGACCCGTCGCTGGCGCCGGTGCTGCGCTACCGCTTAGGTTACACCTGCCTCAAACTTGGCGAGCCCGACCGCGCCGCGCAAGTCTTCGCCGCCCTCCGCGGAGACAGGGAATTCGGCGACGCCGCCGACTTCTACCTGGGCTACATCCTCTATGCCAAGGGCGACTACGCCGCCGCCCGCAAGGCCCTGATGGCCTGCAACCTCAACACTGAGCCGGGCGTGATGGCCGACTACTACCTGATGCAGATGGACTACCGCGAGGAGAACTACCAGCAGGCCTTCACCCGCGCAAAGGCACTGCTGCAGCGCCAGGGCGTCCCCGCCGACTTTGTCACCGAGGCCGAGCGCGTCCTTGGCGAGAGCCTCTTCGTGGCCGGAAGCGGCAATTCGGCAATCCCCTATCTGCGCAAATACGTCGCCGCGGTGGAGCAGGCAAAGGGCACTCCCGCCGTGTCGGCGCTCTATGCCTTAGGCGTCAGCCTCTATCAGCAGGGCGACTATGCCGGAGCGGCCGCGGCGCTGCGCCCCGTCACCGCCGATGACTCGGCGATGGGTCAGAACGCCTACCTCTACCTCGGCCTGGCGCTCATGCACCTTGACGATACGGACGGCGCCATCATGGCCTTTGACCGCGCCCTCCGCCTCGACCACGACCCGCAGGCACGCGAAAACGCCTACTACAACTACGCCGTGGCCTCGACCCGCGGCGGCACCGTGCCCTTCGGCTCCAGCGTCAGGACTTTCGAGAGCTTCCTGGCCGATTTCCCCGACAGCCCCCATGCCGCCGAGGTGCGCGACTATGTCATCACCGGCTATGTCACCGACAACAACTACGAGGCCGCCCTGGCCGCCATCGAGCGCGTGAAAAATCCCGACAGCCGCATTCTGGCCGCCAAGCAGCGCGTGCTCTACACCCTGGGCGCCCGCAGCCTCGTGGCCGCTGGCGCCGGCACTGCCGTCAAATATCTCACGCAGGCTTACGCCCTGCGCTCGCACAACGCCGAAATCGGCGCCGAGACGGAGATGACACTGGGCGAGGCCTACCTGCGTCAGGGCAAATACGAAAGGGCCATCGAGCTGCTGTCCCGGTACCTCAAGGGCAGGCGCACGACCAATTTCCCAGTCGCCGAGTACGACCTGGGATATGCCTTCATGGGCATCCGCAACTACGCCGCCGCCCAGTCGTGCTTCGAGCGCCTGACAGCCAATCCCGGCAACCTCGGGGGTGACATCCTGGCTGACGCCGAGACACGCCTGGGCGACTGTCTGTATTATCAGAAGGAATGGACAAAGGCCACCGGGGCATACGAACGCGCCTATGCCATGAACCCCGCCGTGGGCGACTATCCGCTGTTCCAGCAGGCCATAATCCGGGGCTATGCGGGCGACTTCGCTGCCAAGCTCAAGGGGCTGCGGACGCTCAAGGCCAAATTCCCGTCATCGCCGCTGATTGCCGACGCTCTGCTGGAGATGACGGAGGCTCAGCTGCGCACCGGCGACAAGGACGCCGCCATGGCGACGTGGCAGGAGCTCATCGACAGCTATCCCGCCACCACCCAGGGCCGCAACGCATACCTGCAGATGGCCGCCACGCAGGCCGACAACGGCGACGTCCCCGCAGCCATCGAGACGTACAAGAAGCTCATCAGCGCTTTCCCCACCAGCGACGAGGGCATACAGGGCGCCGAGATGCTCAGGAACATCATGGCGGCCCGCGGCGAGCTGGACCAGTACATGGCCTTCATCAACGGCATCGCGGGTGCGCCCCGCCTCGACGCCACCCAAGCCGACAAGCTGGCCTTCGAGACCGCCGAGCGGCAGTACCTCTCGGACGAGGGCACGGCTCTGCTCAGGAAATACCTCGACCGCTACGGCGTAAACGGCTCGGGCTCGCTCAAGACGCTGACTTACCTCATCGAGGACGCCCGCGAACACGGCAAGGCCGACGACGAATACACCTACGCCTCGCAGCTTGTGTCGCGCTGGCCCGACAATGCCGCCGCCGAGCAGGCCTACGCCGTCATGGCCCGCTACGACCAGGCCCACGGCAACGGCGAAAAGGCCCTGACGGACTGGCAGGAGCTGGAGAAACGCGCCTCGACGCCCGCCCTGCTTGACGAGGCCCGCACCGGCGTCATGCGCGTGGCCCGCGAACTCAGCCGTCCCGCCGAGATGGAGCGCGCCGCCGACGCCCTGCTCGCATCGTCCACCGCCGGTCCCGGAGTCAAGACGGAGGCCGGGTTCTCCCTCGGCCTGGCACAGCAGCTCAAGGGCGACAACGCCGCGGCCGTCAAGACCTGGAGCCCGCTGGCCGCGCAGACCGGCGACGTGTACGGAGCCATGTCGGCGGTATACCTGGCCCAGACCCTGCTCGACGGAGGCAACACCGCCGAGGCCGCAAAAGCGGCCGGGACCTTCACCGACTCGGGCACGCCCCACGGCTACTGGCTCGCCCGCGGCTTCATCGTCCTGGCCGACGCATACCGCAGCCTCGGCCGCAAAAATGAGGCCGACGACCTGCTCCGCGCCGTCCGCGAGAACTACAATGGCACCGAGCCCGACATCTTCAACATGATTGACCGTCGCCTGCCCAAATAAAGAACTCCAACCAATCTCCCCGATTCATCATACAGCAATGAACATGAAATATACAGCGGCTTTCGCCGCCGTCCTGACAGCCGCCGTGGCCCAGGCCCAGCAGCCCCTCAGCAAAGAGATTATCGTCAACCGCGAGATTGAGCCCGCCGAGCGTCCCGTGGTACGTCCCGCCTCGGTGGCGCCGTCGATTGTCGCCCCGAAAATGCAGATGCCCGACCTGCGCACCGCCGAGTACACCGGCCTGGGCCGCCTGCGCCACGTGATGCCCCTGCTGGAGCCCGCACCCTGGAACGACACGCTCTACATCCAGCCCTACCGCGGATACGCCGCCATCGGCTATCTCCCCGCCTTCAACCTGGCCGCCTCGGCAGGCTACGACCTGCTGCGCACGGCACGGCACAACGCGGGCGTATGGTTCCAGTACAACGGCGCGTCATGGCGTCAGCATTCGGCGCAGATTGCCGGATACGACGGCGACGGGGACCGTGTCAGCGACCGCTACAACAACTTCCGTCTCGGCCTGGACGGCGATTTCGTCTTCTCCGGCGGCACGCTGACGGCATCGGCCGGATTTATGGCCGACGCACGCCGTCTGCCCAACATCGCCCACGACTACGACCGCACGGCCATCGACCTCGGCATCCGCGTCGACTGGAACGGCAAGACGGGCAGGAACGTCTACCGCCTCGGTGCCGGCGTCAGCCACTTCGGCTACGGCAAGGAACTGCCGGCCGGGAAGATGTCGGCGTTCCTCGACCCGGAACATACCCTCGGGCGCCGTGCCATCAAGGCTCTCAGCGAGACGAATTTCGGTTTCGACGTCGCCTACCGCCGCCTGTGGAAGCGCCACAGCTGGGGCATCGACATCGAGGGCGAGCTGCAGTCGATAAGCGGTGACGGCTCCTTCGCCCCCGGTCTCATCGCCGACCCCGTCGCCGCTGCCGTCCCCGCCACGGTTTACTACAACTACGGGGGCGCCACCCGCGGCTTCATCCGCCTGCGTCCGTCCTACCGCCTCGTCACCGACAACCTTAAGCTCGAGTTAGGCGTAAACATGCCCGTCGGAGTCGGCGAGGGCAACGACACATACCTCATGCCCGATGTCCGCGTCGAATACACCCCCTCGGAGAAATTCGGCGTATGGCTCCGCGGCAAGGGCGACGCCGTGCTCAATACCCTGTCGCAGATGTGGCAGGCCAACCCGTGGCTGCAGGGCAATGTATCCTACCGCCACTCGGCATACTACGACGCAAGTCTCGGCATCACCGTCGGCCCCGTCGCCGGGTTCAGCGCCGAACTGTGGGGCGGCTACAGCAACGCCGACAACTGGTACGGCAACGGCATCGTCTTCGCCGGTGACACCCGCGGCCTCAGCCTGCGTCCCGGCACCGAGGCCTACGGCAAGGCCAACGCTTTCGACATCATGGAGATGCGCGATTTCGACGGCATGTACGGCGGTCTGCGCCTGTCCTACAGCTGGCGCGACATCGTCAAGGTCAGCGCCTCGGCCGAGATAGCAAGCCACGACGAGGGCGACGGCGGCTACTGGCAGTGGCGCGACCGGGCCCAGGCCGTCTTTGGCGCAGCCCTCACCGTCAAGCCCGTCTCGCCCCTGCGGATAGACCTCGACTGGCAGTGGCGCACAGGACGCCGCGCAAGCATGTACACCGCCGAGCAGTACCATATCACCGACACCCCCGTCAACTTCGCCTACTGGGACATCACCACCCTCTCCCTGCGCAACATCAGCAACCTGCATCTGCGCGCCTCCTACGCCCTCACCTCCGTCTTCACCATCTTCGCCGACCTCGACAACCTCCTCTGCCGCCGCTGGAACATCACCCCCCAGATTCAGTCCCCCGGCACCATCCACGGCCTCCTCGGCGTCACCCTCCAGTTCTGACACCATCCACACAATACAACAAAGAGGCTGTCTAACAACCAAAGTTAGGCAGTCTCTCTTTTATACACAAAATCT